>NZ_BOQD01000112.1 GCF_018332515.1 Bacillus hominis
TGATTTTCTAAGAGGTGAAATATGGATAAGTATTTTGAGAAAAGAATGAATAATAAGAATCTTTATTTTTCGCTTGTGTTAGGAATATCCTTATCTTGTGTATATATATTATATTACGTAATTCCACTTGCTGATAAAAGGGATGTTATCTTCACTCCATATACAACTTGGATGGGAATTAATAGTGTTGTAACACCTTCCTTTTTATTTTTCTTTATACTTCCAGTGATTGCAAGTTTACCTAGTTCATCAATCTTTCAGGAAGATAAAAGGAATGGTTCTTTTTTGTTTGTAATTATGAGAAGTAATTATAAAATGTATTTTCTTAAGCTGTTTAGTAAGACCTTTCTTATCGGTGGTGTTGTCGTTATTACTCCATTAATTTTAAACATTTTTTTATCGTTTATGTTTCTTCCAAATATAACTCCTGACGAAATTTTAAATTCCAATATAGGGATGTATGAGCGGGCAACCTTTTTTATTAGTATATATTTTGAACATCCGTTTATTCATATGATTTTATATATGTTTATAGCGTTTTTTTATGGTGGAGCCTTTGCTTTGTTTTCTCTTAGTATATCCTTTTATGCAAAGCATACTTTTATAACTTTATTAAGTGCTTTTTTATTACAGCTCTTTTTAATGATAATTAATTTGTTTTATCCTACGCCTCTTGCTCCTATATATTTCTTATCTGAATCTCATATATATCATGGAGCAAATATTATTGTTTCTATTTTAGTGTTGGTAGGGATTTTTGTTTTATCAGTAGTTTTGTTTTTAAGGGGAGTAAAACGACATGTTATTTTATAACCTTTTGAAAATTTATTTATTAGAGTTGTTTCAAAAACGAGGGTTATTTGTGATTAATATTTTATTTCTTATAGCCGGTGTGTCTATTCCCTTGATTAGATCCGTTTACTTTTTATCTAATGATTCTTTGTTTTTATTTCTTATTACTTCAAGAGATATGAAGATAGTTTTATTTAGTTATCTGCCATTATTGTTGCTTTTTTTCTATTCGTTTAATTATATGGATAAGAATGTTTACGTGTATTTTAGACATAAAACTCGTCAATCATATTGTGTTCATTTAATAATAAAGATTGTGAGTCTAGCAATTATCTATTCGAGTATCTATCTGTTAATTATAGGGATTAATTTTTTAATTGTAAGAGAAAAAATAGTAATTTGGTTGCTTCCATCTTCAAGTTGGTTAGTAATTACATATTTTATAGTATCGTTATGGCTAGTAACTGTAGCGATATGTATTTTTGCACAAATATTAATTTGTTTTGTTAAAAATAAAGCTATTTGTATTTTTAGTATTTACTTTTTTATTACAATTGATCAGTTATTAGAAAAAAAATATAATTTTTCCTTATTTTGGTCGAATGGTTTGGTTTTTCAAGAAAAAGATTTATTTCTAACAAGTATAAGCTTGATGAAATTAGCTTTTATGGTAGGGATTATTAGTATTTTATTTTCCATATTGAATATTTGTTTACATCGGATGGACTTATATAACGGAAGTGATTAATTACGATGAAAAATAGTGTTTTTTATAAATTAGTAAAAAGGGATTTAATATTAAGCATTCATATTATGAAATTAAGATTGATAATAGCATGTATTGTTTATAGTGCATTGGTGGGGGGAGAGGTATTTTTATTAAAGCAATCAACCGAGTATAGAGAGCTACCTTCAAATACTATAACGGTTCTTGATGTTTTATATGAATTACTAAAAGGGATATCCTTTAAAGAAGTTGAAATGGGACGATTCCAGCTTCCAGTAACATGGCTTATATTACAATTATCTTATTGTTTTATATTAGGTACTTATGTAAGAGCCGATTTTATACAACAGACACCGTATCTTTTAGCAAGAAAAGTGTCTAGGTATCAAGTGTTGTTTAGCAAGTTTATTAGTACAGGTATATTAGCTATTTGTATAACTGTATTATTTTATATTGCCGTGTTATTCTGGGGCGGTATTTTTTGTTCGTATCAATTTAACTGGGGAATATATACAGAAAATGTTAACCCTAAAATTTTTAATCACGTAAAAGAAATTATTTTTGTTATAAAAAGCTTTACTTTACAAGTAATAACATCTGTCTTGTTAGTTTGGGTTTATTTAATCGTATCTACTAAATTAAAAAGTGTTATTTCATATATGGTGATTATTGTGATTGTTACCATGACTATATTTATACCGGTTGTATGTAATCCATTCGATAGTATGTTAATCCGCAAGAATTTATTCTATTTTAATAGTGAACATTTTCTATATTCTATATCCTACTTTCTTTTATGCGCTTTTTTTCTATGGATAAGTTGTTATTTGGTAGGGAAAACATTTGAATTTGTTAATAGAAAGGATGATTCTGATGATATACATTGAGATTAAGCGTGTTTCTAAAATGCTAAAGGGTAATGTTATTTTAAATGATGTTAATTTAGAATTAGAACAAGGAAAGATTTATGGTTTTAAAGGGAGAAATGGTTCTGGTAAAACAATGTTTTTTAGAGCTTTATTAGGATTGATGAAAATAGATAGTGGTGAAATATTAATCGATAGAAAAATGATTGGTATTGATCATCCGTTTCCTGAAAATACAGGCATTATTATTGAATATCCAGGGTTCATTCCAGACTATACAGGGTTTAAAAACTTAAAAATATTAGCTTCTATTCAAAATAAAATAACGGATAAAACAATTAGTGAAACAATGGAGCTCGTAGGATTAAATCCAGAAGATAAAAGGAAAGTGAAAAAATATTCACTTGGGATGAAACAAAGATTGGGTATAGCGCAAGCAATTATGGAAAACCCTAAGTTATTAATTTTAGATGAACCGACAAACGCTTTAGATGAAGATGGAATTAAGGATATAACTAAAATCTTATTAGGTTTAAAGTCTAAAGGTACAACGATATTAGTTGCGAGTCATGATAGTGAAACGTTAAATTTAATTGCGGACAAAATATTCCTAGTTGAAAATGGTAAAGTATCACTATCTTCAGAGATGTAGAGGGAGAAAGATATGAATAAAAAGCGATATGTTTTTGTGATTATTGGTACACTTTTTATATTAGGAGCATGTTGGAGATATCAGGTAGTAAATAATTTTAATGAATCTTATATTGTGAAATCAGAGAATATTAATCTAGGTAAGTCATTTGATACAGATATATTTAAAGTTAGTATTAATTCTTTTAAGAAGAAACAAGTAATTGATGATAACGGAAATAAAGAAATTCATTATGTTTTTGATATTGAGGCAACAAATAACACGCAAACGGAACAAACAATTTTTACAGATTTGCATATATTGGCACCTTTAAAAGGTGCTAACAAGACGAATGGAATGTTTAATGAGAGTACAAAGAAAACAATAGTTTCATGGGAGAGGTTACAAAATCATAAAGGTATTGTAACAATGAAAATGAGAGAAAGCTGGGGAGTTACACTTAATACATCGGTGAAATTAGTATATCTAGGCGAAAAAAATAGTAAGAAAATAAAATACATATTAGATTTACCTAACAATTAAAGGCCTAGTTTACTTGTTGATTTTTGGAATGAGATGAAATCAGATTTTCAGTTAGATGGTTTGTAATATATTATTTATCTCTAATATTAAAAATAATAAATATCGATACTGTATTATAAACATGAAAAACATTGTGCAATTCCGCCATTGAAACTTGTATGGTTGCTTTATTTAGTATCTATTGTTGCATTTCTTATTATTGGATTTGTAACAAAAAGTAAAAAAAAGAGACCGATTGGGATAAAAATTTTTAAATAGTTTTCACATTCATATGTGGTTAGCGTGGCGTCTCTAGGTAAATAACAAACAAAATGGGCAAACTTATACTTACTTGAGTTTGTCTATTCTATCTTCGAATTAGTTTATATCATTTAACAAGCGGACCGACAAGAACGGGTGAGTTAAAAAGATCGGTAACGGGTATTACACAAAAAATGTTTACTGAACAGGGACAATCATTAAAAGAGGTTTTAAAAGTACTTTGCGATTGGGGAAACAACTATATTAAGCAAAGATATCCTAATGGTGAAGTGGTAGTGAAAGAGGTCGATCATATTTAATCTAACTCCGCTCCAATTATAATTTTGCTATAATAAATAAGTATTTACATGAAGGGGAGTGTGGAAGTGAAATTTAATATCGATCATTATATAGCTAGCGTTTTGCAGTGGATATTAAATATAGCGCTAATTATATTGTCCATTGTCTTATCCATCTTTTTAATTAATGAGACAATCACATTTATTCAATACATATTTTCGGCGAAGAAGTATACATCGTATAAGTTGGTTGAAAGTATCATCGTCTATTTCTTATACTTCGAGTTTATCGCATTAATTATTAAGTATTTTAAATCGAACTATCATTTCCCATTGCGTTATTTTATTTATATTGGAATTACGGCTTTAATTCGGTTAATTATTGTATCTCATGAGGAACCAATGGAGACGTTATTGTATGCAGGGTCCATTCTTGTTTTAGTCATTGCTTTATACATATCAAATATGAGAGATTTGAGAAAAGAGTAGTAGTGCAGAAATAAGTTTGCGCTACTTTTTCAACTTGACCTTCAAGTTACTTGAAAGTTTACAATGTAAATAGGGCGTTTGAAATCGAAAAAAATTGAGAAATTAAGTGAAGAGGTTTCTTTTATTTGGAGGTTATAGGAATGAATCAGGAATTGAAATTACGTCCTTTAGAACGGGAAGATTTAAAGTTTGTACACGAACTTAATAATAACGCACATATTATGTCTTATTGGTTTGAAGAGCCGTATGAGGCATTTGTAGAACTGCAGGATTTATATGATAAACATATACATGATCAAAGTGAACGCCGATTTATCGTTGAAAAAGATAATGAGATGGTTGGATTGGTCGAATTAGTAGAAATCGATTATATTCACCGTAGAACAGAATTCCAAATTATCATTGATCCGAAGTATCAAGGTTATGGATACGCAGCGGAAGCAACGCGTTTGGCGATGGATTACGCTTTTTCTGTGTTAAATATGCATAAACTCTATTTAGTTGTTGATAAAGAGAATGAAAAGGCTGTACATGTTTATAAAAAGGTTGGATTTGTAGTTGAAGGTGAGCTGCAAGATGAATTTTTCGTTGATGGTAACTACCATAATGCGATAAGAATGTGTATGTTCCAAAAAGCGTATTTCGGATCGAAATAATTGAGTGAAGAGGCTATAGACAATGATTTGTCTATAGCTTTTTTTATTGTGATAAATAGTAAATATTTATTGTAAAACGATAAATAGTTGTTGACTTATAATACACTTGAATTTATTATAATGGTAGTAAGAATAGGGAAAAGGAATACAAATCAATTAATTATGAAATTGAAGGAGAATATATTATGAAAAACAAATATGTATTAGCGGCTAGTCCGATATTTTTAGGAGTGTTATGTATAATTATGTTTAATATAATTGGTTCGGAAGTGAAGCCAGATGGAACTTTAGTGGAACCATTTTTCTTAATTCCATTAGCTTATTTATTTGTTTTTACTGGAATTATTGCGATTTTGTTCGTGGCTATTTTCTCGATGCTTCGAAAAAAGAAAGCGTGGTAAAACACTTACTATGAAATAGGAACATACAATATGGAAGAAAAATAAAAAGTGAGCTGAATAATGATGAACCATTATTTTTACACTGGAAGACAAGTAGGACCAGCTATTACATTGGCCGGGGCACAGATGACAATTCAGGCAGTGCATCAGGCCATTCAAATGCAACAACAAGCACAAGTAGCACAAATGATGCAGAGTCAGTATATGTCGTATTCGCAGCTTCCTGTGCAAAGTATACATTATGATGTGTATCCAGCTGGTTTATTTTCAATTCCATATGGTGCAACATACTTTTTATGAAAAAAAGCGACCGGTAAAAGAGTCGCTTTTTTTATATTCCACCTAACTTCATCCCAAGGAATGCGAAGAGGATACCAATCATATAAGTAGCGCTTAAATATAGAAATAGTACGCCAAAGTTTTTGCGGTTGAAAAGCTGAACAGATTCTAATTTAAACGTTGAAAATGTAGTGAAGGCACCCATAAATCCTGTGCCTAATAATAATTGCCAACTTGTAGTTATCCCTTTGCCAATTATATATCCGAGTAAAAATGCTCCTGTTATATTAATGAGAAATGTAGCAATTGGAAATGAAGTTTTATTTCTTTCTTTGAACCAATTACTAATTGCAAATCGTGTAATGGCACCGAAGAATCCGCCGACTGCTATTAATAAAGCATTAATCATGATGGTTCACCTTCCTCAAGGTGTTTTTGTAGTAAAAAATCTCCAAGTTTATAGCCAAGCAAAGACATCATTAGACCGCCTAGCATACTGCATGACACATATAAAAATGCGATACCAAAATGTGAATGATTGATTAACTGTATAGTTTCGACGCTGAATGTTGAAAAGGTCGTAAATGAACCGATAAACCCTGTTCCAATCCCTGTAATAACTTCAGAAGATAAGACGTTTAACCGGGCGATATAGGTGGTTAGCAAAGCAAGTAAGAAACAACCAATTAAGTTAATCGTTAATGTAGCGAATGGTAATGAATGATGCCAAAGCATATCGATAGTAAAACCTAAATAATAACGGGAAAGAGCTCCTAATATACCGGCTATGCCAACAATAATGTATTTCAATTTCTTCACCTCTCTAATAGTTTACTCAAAAAAAATAGACTCCTACCAGTAGTCATACTGGTAGGAGTCATTAGCTAAATAGCAGTTATGGCGAACTCCATCGCCTATAAGTTCTATTTATAGTGTACTAAATATTATTTTGGATTACCAATAAATATGTTAATGAAAAGTGTTGAAAGGAGGATCTGTATATTCTTTGAATCTGTAATTTCTCTGATATGTACTGTAATTTCTTCACAAGCTTACCTTATTAAATGTTATGATTGAATTTCAAGATAATTGCTGTGAGAGATATGGAAATTATTTGTTAACTAAATATAATGATATATAGTTTCCCTTGTGGTAAAATATTTCTTGTGTCTTTAATGTATATTTATTTAACTGAAAATACAGAAAAAACTTATTTTGTAGAAAAAGGAGTCATGTGTTTTGAAGAAATTTTTAAAAATAGTATTAATATTTATTTTAATAGTGGCCTGTATTCTAGGTGGCTTTTTAGCTTATATGACACTTACAAAAGAACAGCCAGCGAATGTTTTAGACGTAAAGGTTGAAAATAATAAAGAGCGTGTACTGCAGCCAGGAAATGAATTTAAAGTTACAACATTTAATATTGGATACGCTGGATTAGATAAGGACCAAGACTTCTTTATGGACGGTGGAAAAGGATCTGGTTCGAGTAGCAAGGAGCAAACTGAGATTAATTTGAAAAATATGCTTTCATTTTTACAAAATGAGAATAGCGATTTTACGTTATTGCAAGAAGTTGATATAAAATCCAAACGCTCATTTGATGTAAATGAACATGAGTTTTTGAAAAAAGGATTACCTGATTATGCTTCATCATTTGGGAAGAACTACGATACTAAGTGGGTTCCTGTCCCAGTCACAAAACCGATGGGATATGCTGAGGGAGGATTAAGTACATTTTCTAAATACACAGTTCAAACAGCAACGCGGTTCCAACTACCAGGAATGGAGCCTTGGCCGAAGCGTTTATTCGATTTAGATCGAGCGATCGTTGAACATAAAATCCCTGTTAATAATGGGAAGTATGTTAGGCTCGTAAACGTACATTTATCTGCTTATGATGAGGGCGGAAAAATTAGAAAGCAACAAGCGGAATATTTAAAAGAATATATGAACAAGTGTTATCAAAATGGTGATTATGTAATATTAGGTGGAGATTGGAACCAGTTACTTTCTAATGCCCAATTAAGCGATCCTAAGTTTGTAAAAGAGCGTCCTGAATGGCTAGTAGAGTTACCAACGGATTTCGCGGACGGAGGATTTCAATGGGCTGTAGACCCTTCCATTATGACAGTAAGGGATGATGTGAAGAAATACGTGGAAGGTGAAAATTTCGTCACTATTATTGATGGTTTTATCGTTTCACCGAATGTCGAGATTGTGAATGTACAAGGCAAAGATTTAAAATTTGAAAATAGTGATCATAACCCAGTGAGCGCGGTATTTAAACTGAAATAATTGATACGCGGGGCTTCATAGAATATCACGTAAAAAGAGCGCAATAATGTGCTCTTTTTATACTTGGTAGGAATTTAATTGCTTTTCTCCGCGTTTTCTGCCAAGCTTAAGGAGAAAAATACTTCGAAGAAAGAAATATATAGGTGACGAATATGATTGAAGTTAAGACTTCTGAACTTAGTGATGGAGAATTTAATAGAGGTGTATTTGCAACTCGTGATATTGAAAAGGGTGAGTTGATACACTCAGCACCAGTTATCTCTTATCCGAATGAACAGCATGAACACATTGAGAAAACGTTACTTGCTGACTACGCATTTGAGTATGGGGTAAATCATACGGCATTCCTTTTAGGATACGGCATGTTATTTAATCATTCATATAAGCCGAATGCAACGTATGATATTGTCTTTGAGAATCATATGTTTAACTTCTTTGCTTACAAAGATATAAAAGCGGGCGAAGAGATTCTAATCAATTATAATGGTGAAGTTGATGACGATGAGCTATTATGGTTTGATAAGGAAAAAGAAGAGAACGAAAAATAATTTAAAGAGTATAGAAAGGGCACATTCTGTGGGATGTGCTCTTTTTTTATTGATGAAAATAAAAAAAGATTACAAAAAATACCACTTTTCTTTCATATGGTATAGTAAGATACTGAAGGGTATTGCTTTGAAAAACCTATATATTTTACAAATTGTTGTCTATATGGTTACATGTCAAGTTTAGTAGCCCATTTGGGTTGCTTTATTATGCGATATATATTTTAATATGAGTGGAACCTCTTATAATTTAAGAGGTTTATAGGTGTGTTTTATGTACACTTTATCTACCACTTATGCTTTTTATTTGTAGCGCATTGTTATGTGGGGATATTATGGGCCTGTGGATAGCGGGATAAAAAGATTATAGAAATAGAGGAATCGTAAAATGAATATGCAAGAGGTTTATAAATATTTAAGTACAGTATTGCCTGAAGGTCATGTGAAGCAAGATGAAATGTTAAAGAATCATACGCATATTAAAGTGGGCGGGAAAGCGGATGTGTTCGTTGCTCCTACGAATTATGATGAAATTCAAGAAGTCATAAAGTATGCGAATCAATACAATATTCCAGTTACGTTTTTAGGAAACGGATCTAATGTTATTATTAAAGATGGTGGTCTTCGCGGGATTACAGTAAGTTTAATTCATATTACAGGTGTTACTGTAACAGGGACAACGATTGTTGCGGGGTGTGGTGCAGCAATTATTGATGTGTCACGAATTGCATTGGATCACTGTTTAACAGGACTTGAGTTTGCTTGTGGTATTCCAGGTTCAGTCGGCGGAGCATTATATATGAATGCTGGTGCATATGGCGGTGAAGTAGCCTATGTATTAACAGAAGCAGTTGTAATGACAGGTGATGGAGAGCTATGCACTTTAACGAAAGATGAATTTGAATTTGGATATCGTAAGAGTGTATTTGCGAACAATCATTATATTATTCTTGAAGCGAAGTTTGAACTTGAAGAAGGTGTGCGTGAAGAAATCAAGGAAAAAATGGATGATTTAACGTTTAAACGTGAATCAAAACAACCGTTAGAGTATCCTTCATGTGGTAGTGTATTTAAGCGTCCACCAAATAATTTTGCGGGTAAACTTATTCAAGAATCAGGACTGCAAGGTAAGCGAATTGGCGGAGTGGAAGTTTCTTTAAAACACGCTGGATTCATGGTGAATGTTGATAATGGAACTGCACAAGATTATATCGATTTAATTCATTTCGTACAAAAAACTGTTGAAGAAAAATTCGGTGTGAAATTAGAGCGAGAAGTAAGGATTATTGGAGAAGATCTACAGTAACCTTTGAATAAAAACGTATAAAAATATGAATTATTTCAGAATAATATTTGGGTATTGTTGACAATTTGTTTTCGATTCAATATAATGGCTAATAATTTAACAAATAAAATATACGTTGAAAGAGCCCAGTAGCAGTTTGTCACTGTTATCAAAGAGAGCTAGGGGTTGCTGGAACCTAGCACAAACAAACCTGTGAATTACACTCTGGAGTATCTTAGGTAACGCTAAGCGGAGTAGCAAACGATATTATTGCTAAGAGTGGTATGAATAGCTATGCTATTTATGCAAACTGGGTGGTAACACGGTGAATAATCGTCCCTATGTCATAGACATAGGGACTTTTTGTTTTTAAAAAATAAAGGGGATGACAAAAGATGAATATTATTGATGAATTAGGATGGCGCGGTGCTGTGAATCAACAGACAGATGAAGAAGGTTTACGTAAGTTAGTAGAAGAGAAAAAGATTTCACTATACTGCGGAGTGGATCCGACTGGTGATAGTATGCATATCGGACATTTGATTCCGTTTATGATGATGAAGAGATTCCAATTAGCTGGCCATCATCCTGTTATTTTAATCGGCGGAGCAACAGGAACAATTGGTGATCCGAGTGGTCGTCAATCAGAGCGCCAATTGCAAACTTTAGAAGTAGTCCAGCATAATGTAGATGCGTTAACAGCGCAAATGAAAAAGCTATTTGACTTTGGCGGCAATAGCGAAGTGAAGATGGTAAATAACTATGACTGGACACATAAAATAAACATTATCGAGTTTTTACGTGATTACGGAAAAAACTTTAGCATAAATAGCATGTTAGCAAAAGATATTGTCGCAAGTCGTTTAGATACAGGAATCTCTTTCACAGAGTTCACGTACCAAATCTTGCAAGCAATGGACTTCCATCATTTATACAAAGAAGAAGATGTTCAATTACAAATCGGTGGTAGTGATCAATGGGGAAATATTACGAGTGGTTTAGATTTAATTCGTAAATTAGAAGGTCATGAGGCGAAAGTATTCGGGCTAACAATTCCGTTATTATTAAAATCGGATGGTACGAAATTTGGTAAATCAGCAGGTGGTGCTATTTGGCTTGATCCTGAAAAAACAACACCGTTTGAATTTTACCAGTTTTGGGTGAATACAGATGACCGTGATGTAATTAAATACTTGAAATACTTTACGTTCTTAACGAAAGAGAGAATTGATGAATTAGCTGTGAAAGTAGAAACAGAGCCTCATAAACGTGAAGCACAAAAAGTATTAGCAGAAGAAATGACGAAATTCGTTCATGGAGAAGAAGCATTTTTGCAGGCTATGAAAATTACAGCAGCGTTATTTAGCGGAGATATTAAATCGTTAACAGCTGATGAAATTGAACAAGGATTTAAAGAGATGCCGACATTCCAATCTTCAAAAGAGACGAAAAACATTGTAGAGTGGTTAGTTGATTTAGGAATTGAACCTTCTAGACGTCAAGCGCGTGAAGATATTAATAATGGGGCTATATCTATGAATGGTGAAAAAGTAACGGATGTAGGTACTGATGTTACTGTAGAAAATTCATTTGATGGAAGGTTTATTATTATTCGTAAAGGGAAGAAGAACTACAGCTTAGTGGAATTGGGCGAATAGTTCTTGTGAAAGAGTGGAGGTAGGGAAGATAGCTACTTCCGCTCTTTTCATATACACAATTCCGACATAAAAAGTCAGTATATTTTGATAATTAAAGAGGATTATATTATTCTTTTGCCGAATAAATAAGTTAGAGAAAATTACGGATAAAAATAGCCCGAACCATGCAGGGCATGATTCGGGCTTATATTCAGATTAGTAAGCTAAGCTGAATAGACCTTTAATGTGTGATAAGTAACGAACGTTACTTGCTTCTTTCATTAATGATGCTGGTAAACCTTTAAGCGGAGTGTTGCTTGCTCCGATTGTAGCAACAGCATCTTTACGTCCTAGACTAGCAAGTGTTCCAGAGTTTATAGGTGCGAACTCCTCGAATGCTTTGCCTTCTAGTGCTGCGTATAAGTTGTATCCAATTAACTCACCCATTTGCCAAGCGATCTGTGCAGTTGGTGGGTATGGACGACCGTCTTCAGCAAAGACAACAGCGCTGTCTCCAGCAACGAATACGTCTTTGTGAGAAGTAGATTGTAGGTGTGCATCAACTGTTGCACGGCCACGGTTTACTTCAAGACCTGATTCACCGATTAATGGGTTACCTTGTACGCCGCCTGTCCAAACGAATGTGTTAGCAACGATTTTTTGACCGTCTTTTAAGTCGATTTCATTGCCAGCAACGTTTGTTACAGGAAGACCTGTTAAGAATGTAACACCGCGTGCTTCTAAGCTAGCAGTTGCACGTTCGATTAAGTGGTCTGGTAATACTGGAAGGATTTTTGGACCTGCTTCAACAAGAAGAAGTTTAACTTCTTTTGGATTTACGCCGTGGCTTTTTGCAAGTTTAGGCATAATGTCAGCAAGCTCACCAACTAGCTCAACGCCAGTTAATCCGCCACCACCGATTACGATTGTAGCATCAGCTTCGTTTTTCGTTTTAGCGTATTCACGAATACGGTCTTCAACGTGTTTGTAGATTTTATTTGCATCAGCAGCAGATTTTAATACCATGCTGTTTTCTTCTAGTCCTGGAATACCGAAGTAAGCAGTTTTACTTCCTAAAGCAACTACAAGTGCATCGTAAGATAGCGTAGTGCCACCAGCTAGTTTGATTTCTTTGCTATCAACTGAGAATGACTCAACTGTTGCAATTTTAAGATCGATGTCTTTGCCTTTGAAAAGCTTTGTAAGTGGCATTGCAACTGCTTGCTCAGCAACATTACCAGCTGCAAGGCGGTGTAGTTCAGTGATGATTTGGTGTGTTGGGTATTGGTTGATCACTGTAACTTGTGCTTCTGATTTGCTGTAGTATTTACGTACGTTTAAAGCGGCAAGAAGACCGCCATAACCAGCGCCTAAGATGACAATTTGTTTTGACATAGTATGATATCCCCCGTCTTTACTAATTGTTGTTATAAATTAAATTATTTATTATTACGTTCTGCACTAATTTGAAGATAAGCATTTACAAAGCGGAACATTTTTTGTGCTTGTGGGTCTTTTAATAATTTTAATAGACCAAATAGGCCAATAACTTCGTTGCTTTCGTCAGCACGATCTTTCGCTTCGATAGCAGTTGCAGCCATGCTTTTCACTGTATCTTTTACAGGTTCTACAAGTTCTGTAATTGCGCTAACAGTGTCATTTTTTAATACTTCATCAGTAGCAACAGTTTGAGCGAAGTCATAAGACTTAGTTAAAATGTTAACAAGCTCAGTTAATTTTGGAAGCTGTTCCACTAGTGTAGTTAATGATTCTTGTACCTCAGGTTTTAACAACTGATCAAGTACATCAAGTTGTCCTTGGCTAGCAGAAATTTGTACAGTTTCTTGTTCTGGCTTTGTTTGAGTCATAGTTTCTGGCATCTCCAATTCTCCTTTACGATAGCAATACTCTTATTTTTGATAAGTAAGATAGTAACCGTGTTTTACGAAAGTTTATACAAAGTTTCACAAAACACAATAAAATGCCTTTAAATTTATGACAGCAAGTAAGCTGAAATCATAAATCTAAAACCATAACGTCTTACCTAATTATTTATGAACTGTCCGATACATGGCTTGTCCGCATAATGGAAAGTTCCCTTATCGGAAAGTGTATATAATATATATCCTTTATTATATACTATATACACGTATGTTAACATAAAAATGATTCCTAATTATTTCATATTGAGCCTGTAACCTAGTACTGACAAGGCATGAAAGCGCATAAATTATTTTATCTATCTTAAAAATGTACATATATATATAGAAAAAAAGGAAAAAATGGACAAATTTATGTTCATTTTTTCCTTTTTTATTGTTCACCCTCTGTAATTAGCATCGATGTGTTACCGCCTTTTTCAAGATGGCATTCGCCCCAAGTACAAAGAGAATCGAGAATGGACTCTAAAGACCATCCGTAGTCAGTAAGGGAATATTCTACTTTTGGTGGTACTTGATTGTATACCTTTCTTTGAATAACCCCATCTTCTTCTAATTCACGTAATTGCTGTGTTAACATCTTTTGTGTAATACCAGGCATTAAACGTTTTAGTTCACTCGTTCTTTTTGTGCCTTTTTGTAAATGGCAAAGAATGACGACTTTCCATTTTCCGCCGATGACCTCTAAAGTTGCTTCTACAGGAATGTTGTATTTCTTCATATAAAAATCTCCTCTGATGAATATGGATTTCAATTTTTCAACGAAAGAAGCTAAATGATGTAAATGTTACTTTTTAGTACCTATAGCACTTTAAAGTACGTACTTTTTATCGTGTTGAATATGTTTCATAATAGCATAAGTAAGAGGCAAATGAGTAGTACGGTACTAAAAAGTGCCTATGTTACTTTTTGGTACCTATCGTACTTGAAAGTGCGTTCTTTCAAAAAGGAATGAAACCATTCATAATAGCATTTGTAGAGATTAAATATATTTTTTAGAAGATAAAAAGGCCTTTTTATCGCACTATTATGATTGGATTTCTTGTAATAAGGAGGAATTCAATTGAGTTCATATACAGTAGCTTCTTCAGCAACAGAGACGAATAGAAGGAGTATGTTCGCTTTGTTAGCACTAGCGATTAGTGCATTTGGAATAGGAACGACTGAATTTATAAGCGTTGGTTTATTACCATCTATTTCGGAAGATTTACATGTTTCTGTTACAACAGCGGGTTTAACCGTTTCTTTATATGCGTTAGGGGTAGCGTTTGGTGCCCCAGTGTTAACGTCGTTAACAGCTAGTATGTCGCGAAAGACGTTATTAATGTGGATTATGATTATTTTCATTATCGGTAATGGAATTGCAGCTGTGGCAACAAGTTTCACTGTTTTACTTATCGCGAGGGTTGTATCTGCGTTTGCACACGGCGTTTTTATGTCGATCGGATCCACAATTGCAGCCGCACTTGTACCAGAGAATAAACGTGCTAGCGCGATTGCTTTTATGTTTACTGGTTTAACCGTTGCGACCATTACAGGTGTACCAATTGGAACATTTATTGGTCAGCAATTTGGCTGGAGAGCTTCCTTTATGGTAATTGTTGCAATTGGAATTGTTGCTCTAATTGCAAATAGTATATTAGTCCCGTCTAATTTGAAAAAAGGTACATCCGTATCATTTCGCGATCAATTCAAATTGATTACGAACGGAAGGTTATTACTTGTTTTCGTTATTACTGCATTAGGATACGGAGGGACATTCGTAACATTTACGTATTTATCACCGCTATTACAAGAAGTAACTGGATTTAAAGCAAGTACCGTTACAATCATTTTGTTAGTGTACGGAGTTGCAATTGCAATTGGGAATATGATTGGCGGTAAGTTATCAAATCATAATCCAATTCGAGCATTATTTTATATGTTTTTCATTCAAGCAATTGTATTGTTCGTGCTAACATTTACAGCACCATTTAAAGTAGCAGGGCTGATTACGATTATTTTCATGGGACTATTCGCATTTATGAATGTCCCTGGATTACAAGTATATGTAGTTATATTGGCTGAGCGATTTGTACCGAGTGCTGTCGATGTAGCATCAGCAATGAATATTGCCGCGTTTAACGCAGGAATCGCTATCGGTGCTTATTTAGGCGGTATTGTAACGAACTCGTTAGGATTACTTCATACAGCCTGGGTAGGCGGCATTATGGTAGCAGGTGCTGTTATTTTAACAGCGTGGAGTATGGCATTAGAAAAAAGAGATCAAGCAAAATAAAGGAGAGAAAATAAAATGAAAAACTTACAAAGTAAAACAGTATTGCATAACGGTGTAGAAATGCCTTGGTTCGGTTTAGGCGTATTTAAAGTAGAAGATGGACCAGAACTTGTAGAGGCTGTAAAGTCGGCGATTAAAGCTGGATACCGCAGTATTGATACAGCGGCGATTTATGGAAATGAAAAAGCAGTAGGTGAAGGAATTCGCGCAGGTATCGAAGTAGCTGGTATTTCAAGAGAAGATTTATTTATCACTTCAAAAGTGTGGAATGCAGATCAAGGATATGAAGAAACAATTGCTGCATACGAAGAAAGCTTAAAAAAATTAGAACTAGATTATTTAGACTTATATCTTGTTCACTGGCCTGTAGAAGGAAAATATAAAGATACATGGAGAGCGTTAGAAACGCTTTATAAAGAAAAGCGCGTACGTGCAATTGGTGTAAGTAACTTCCAGATCCATCACTTACAAGATGTAATGAAGGATGCAGAAATCAAGCCAATGATTAACCAAGTAGAATACCACCCTCGTTTAACACAAAAAGAATTACAAGCTTTCTGTAAAGAACAAGGTATTCAAATGGAAGCATGGTCACCACTTATGCAAGGTCAGTTATTAGATAATGAAACATTACAAGAAATTGCTGATAAGTATGGTAAAACAACAGCGCAAGTTATTTTACGCTGGGATCTTCAAAATGAAGTTGTAACGATTCCGAAGTCAACGAAAGAACAGCGTATTATTGCGAATGCTAATATATTTGATTTCGAATTAACAAAAGAAGATATGGAAAAGATTGATGCTTTAAATGAAAACCACCGCGTCGGTCCAGATCCGGATAACTTTGATTTCTAAGTTTATAGTGAAGAGTGCAAACAGTTTGCACTCTTTTTTATTTTGTCTATGCATAAAAAAATGTTCTAACTAAATAATAAACAGGAGTAAATTTGTTATTTTATAAGGGGTTGTAGACATGAATATAAAACGATCGTTCAAGCTAATGGCCGCTTTTTTGAGTGTTTTATTTGTATTTGCGAACTTATTATTTCCACTTCAAAAAGCATCCGCAGAAGTTATGGATCACACGAAGTATCAAATGGATTGGAGTTATAGTAAGTCAAAGAAGAAACCAATTCGAACAGAGCTTATTAAAACGGCAGATGGAAAAATCGCTTTTTGCTTAAATGTAGATTTGAAATCGCCAGGCGGCCAAGATTTACCTGAAATGGGCAAAGTAGATATTAACGTGTACCGCGTACTATTAAACGGATATCCACAGAAGAGCCCGCAAGAATTGGGTGTTTCTGATTGGAGAGATGCACATTACGCAACGCAGCTTGCGGTGTGGAATGCGTTAAAACAAATTGATATTAATGATTTAGATTTCCGTAATAAAAATGTAGAAAAAGTAACGAAAGATATTGTTGCAAAAGCAAGCGCTAGTGAAGAATTACAAGAAATTACGATGAGTGTAACTCCAACAGAAGAACAAGAAGCAGTATTAAAAGATGAGTTTTTTGAAACTGGTTTATATACAGTGCAAACAAACGCGAAAAGCGGAACATATAAAGTACAGGCAACAGGTGCACCAGAAGGCGCGAAATTTGTAAATGAAAAAGGTGAAACGAAAACAGAATTTAATGTAGGAGAGAAATTCCGCATTTTAATTCCGAAACAAACGCCATCGGGTGGATTTAGCTTTAAAGTGTCAGGGAATTTAACGAAATTACAAGGAATTGCGCATAAAGGAACACCGACGATCCAAAATGCGGTTGTGTTATTAGAGCGTAGTGAAGAGAAGACAAGTCCAGAATTAGCTGTAAGCTGGAAAAAGGCAACTAGTAATCAAAAGCCAAATAAGCCGTATACTCCAAATGAACCACATAAATCGAATCAATATAATAGATGATGAAAAAAGCTCGTAAACACTATGTTTACGAGCTTTTTTATTACTCAGCTTCAGAAACTACTGTGAAGCGTTCGTTTACATGTTTTGGAGTTTCAATTTCATCAAGTGCTGCTACCGCGAAGTCTTCGTAACTTACGTAGCTATCACCTTTTGAGTTAACAAGAAGATTGTCTTTGCCAGCTGTATAAGAGCCAGTGCGTTTTCCTAATGCGAATAGTGCAGAAGGGCTGATGAATGTCCAAGTGATATCGTTTGTTTGTTGCAAGATTTCTAAGTTTTTACCTTGGTTTTGAGCAGTTGCAAGGTACTCATTTGGGAAACCTGGTGTATCAAATACACGTGTTGTTTTTTCTTCGTCTACAAATAAGCTACCAGCGCCGCCGACTACAAGTAATTTCGTATTAGGTGCACCTTTCATAGCTTCAATTAGTACATTTCCTGCATCTACGTGAAGGTGTTCTTGACCTGCTGGAGCGCCGAATGCATTTACAATTACATCAAATGCTCCTAGGTCGTTAGATGTAAGAGCGAATACATCTTTCTCTAAAACCTTTGCGTTTTCTTCTGTGATTTTTGCAGCGCTTCTTACGATTGCAGTTACTTCATGTCCGCGATCTAATGCTTCTTTTAAAATGCGACTTCCTGCTTTGCCGCTTGCTCCGATAATTCCGATTTTCATAATGAATCCCTCCAAAGTGTTTTGTTAAAGTGTATATCTGAAAAATTTACTGTAATTACGTTTGTTACAACTTGATGTAACTATTATAGTTACAGGTTTAGGTTTTTGTCAATGGTGTTGTTTATGAAATTATTTTTTGTTTTAGTATGTGTATTTGTTGAAAGGAGGAGTCATAGAACCTCTAATATTTGGAAGTCGTAAAGTGTCGAAAAATGTTGATTTTTGAATATTTTTTGAATATAATACGATTTATGAATAAAAGGAGGGGTTAATTGTATGAATATTTTAGAACAATTCGTTTCATCAACGAATACAATTCTTTGGTCATATATTCTTATCGCAATGTTAATTGGTTTAGGGCTTTATTTTTCTATTAAATTAAAATTCGTACAAATTACTCATTTAGGGGAAATGGTTCGATTAATGAGTGATGGTTTAACTGGAAAGACACGTAAAAAGGGAAGTGTATCTTCGTTCCAAGCGTTCTGTATGAGTTCAGCAGCTCGTATTGGAATCGGGAACTTAGCTGGTGTAGCGCTAGCTATTTCTATGGGAGGACCTGGAGCTGTATTTTGGATGTGGGTTATCGCGATTGTCGGGGCGTCTTCAAGTTTCGTAGAAAGTACACTTGCACAAATTTATAAAATAAAAGATGGCAGTGGCTTCCGTGGAGGTCCTGCTTATTATATGGAAAAAGGTTTAAATAAACGTTGGATGGGGATTTGGTTCTCTATTCTAATCACAATTAGTTACGGTTTAATCTTTAACTCAGTACAAGCAAATACAGTTACATTAGCGTTTGAAAATGCTTTTGGTATTGAGCGTTATATTGTAGGGATTGTATTAGCTGCACTGGTTGCGGTTATTATTTTTGGCGGTGTAAAAAGTATTGCACGTATGTCAGAAATGATCGTTCCGCCGATGGCGCTTCTTTATATTGCAGTAGCTGTTTTCGTTGTTATTAAAAATTATTATTTAATACCGGATATGTTTACAGAAATCTTTAAAGGTGCATTCGGTTTAGATTCAGCTGTAGGTGGCGGTATTGGTGCTGCAATGAAGTTTGGTATTCAGCGCGGATTATTTGCGAACGAAGCGGGTATGGGTAGTGCGCCAAATGCGGCAGCAACAGCTGATGTAACACATCCAGCGAAACAAGGTTTTATTCAAACAATCGGGGTTTTAGTAGATACATTTTTAGTATGTACATCAACAGCGTTTATCGTACTATGTTCTGGTGCATATAAAGCAACAAATTTAGAAGGTATTGAATTAACACAAGTAGCGTTAAGTTCACAAATCGGTTCGTGGGCAAGTAGCTTCTTAGCGATTATCATTTTCTTATTTGCTTTCAGTTCATTACTAGGAAACTATTATTATGGTGAAACGAATATTGAATTTATTAAACAAAGTAAAACTTGGTTAACGATTTACCGTATTGCGGTAGTTGCAATGGTATTATTCGGTTCTGTTGCTACACTTCAAGTCGTATGGAATATGGCAGACCTATTTATGGGGCTAATGGTAATCACAAATTTAATTGCGATTACACTTCTTGGCCGATTTGCGTATGCTGCATTGGCAGACTATGTGAAACAAAAGAAACAAGGGAAAGACCCAGTTTTCAGCGCAGATTCTATTCCTGGCTTAACAAACACAGAGTGTTGGGATAATCCAGCGGTAACGGATAAAGAAAAAGCAGTGTAATAAAAAGGCGAGCATCGAGATGAATTCGATGCTCGTTTTTTGTTGTAATAAATGATGTAAAGGGTGAAAGATGAACTTTAATATAACTTTTATAAAAACACACATGTAAGGAAATGTGACATGGTTACGTTACAAAACCTTACATTTTTGTCGAAAATTCTTGATTACTAAAAGTTTTTAGAATATAATTTTCTTATTGTTAGGAATAGGGGGCAATACAAGTATGGATTTTTTAACTAATGTAATTGGGGATATAAATAATGTCCTTTGGTCATATATCATTATTGCGATGTTAATTGGGTTAGGACTCTACTTTTCATTTCGTGTGAAATTTGTCCAAATTCGTTACTTCGGAGAAATGATTCGCTTACTTGGGGATGGGGCGAGTTCAAAGACAAGAAAAGCGCAAAAAGAAAAAAGTGGTGTATCATCGTTCCAAGCATTTTGTATGAGTACAGCTTCTCGTGTAGGTACTGGTAACTTAGCTGGTGTAGCTATTGCAATTTCTATGGGAGGACCTGGAGCTGTATTTTGGATGTGGTTAATCGCGATAATTGGGGGTGCCTCTGCATTTGTAGAGAGTACATTAGCGCAAATTTATAAAGTGAAAGACGGGAATGCATTCCGCGGTGGTCCAGCGTATTATATGGAAAAGGGTTTAAAGAAACGCTGGTTAGGTGTTGTTTTCTCTGTTTTAATAACAGTTAGTTTCGGATTAATTTTTAATGCTGTGCAATCAAATACTGTAGCGGCAGCCTTTGATGGGGCATTTAAAACAGATAGCAGACTTGTTGGTGTTGTTATGGCTGGTTTACTTGCAATCATTATTTTCGGCGGAGTGAAACGAATTGCTCGTGCAGTTGAAATGATCGTTCCAGTAATGGCAATTATTTATGTAGCGGTTGCATTATTCGTTGTTGTAACAAACATTACGGCAATTCCACATGTATTTAAAGAGATTTTCTTACATGCTTTCGGAATTAAAGAAGTAGTAGGTGGGGGATTAGGAGCTGCGATTTTACTAGGGGTAAAACGTGGATTATTCTCAAATGAGGCTGGTATGGGTAGTGCGCCAAATGCTGCGGCAACAGCTAACGTAACGCATCCAGTGAAACAAGGTTTCATTCAAACTTTAGGGGTATTTACAGATACATTATTAATTTGTAGTTGTACAGCATTTATTATTTTATTATCAGATGTGCCTGGAGCGGCTGATTTAAACGGAATTCAATTAACGCAACAAGCATTAAGTCAACATATCGGACCGTGGGCGTCTATATTTGTAGCAGTTGCAATCTTCTTGTTTGCATTCAGTTCATTGGTAGGTAACTACTACTATGGTGAAACAAATATTGAATTCTTAAATGGAAGTAAAGTTTTACTAAATGTTTATCGAATTGCGGTTCTTGGTATGGTTATGCTAGGATCTGTAGCAACAATTCAAATCGTTTGGGATTTAGCGGATTTATTTATGGGTATCATGGCCGTTATTAACTTAGTGGCAATTGTATTCCTTTCTAAGTATGCTTTCGCGGCATTGTCAGATTACGTAAAGCAAAAGAAACAAGGAAAAGATCCAGTCTTTTATGCGGAGTCTATTCCAGGTTTAAACAATACAGAGTGCTGGGACAAGCCAGCAGTAGCAGACAAAGAAAAAGCTGTATAATAAAGTGAAACTTTAATCAGTGGGAGTTTTACTGCCCGGCAAATAGCGGGATAAAAGATGGAACGAGCATCAAAGAAATTTGATGCTCGTTTTTTTATGGTGATAAAATATGGAGAGAGGTAAAAGACGAACATTAATGAGCGTTTTATAATAAAATGTAATTTTTTTAAAGAAAAATGCAGATGTGAGTTGTAATTTGTGTTAGAATGGTTAATGGCTTTAGAATAAGAGATTAGACGGCTTTTTATAATCGTTTTTATGGTTTTAGGGGTAAATGGAAAGTTCGGTTTATTTCGTATTTCTAGTAGTCAGACGTTCAACGTTAATGAAGAGTTAAATGGAGGATTTTATTCATGAAGTTTGTTATGTTTCTTGTAGGATTACTCGTTGTATTCGTACTCGGTTTTCTTATAAGTTCTGATCGTAAGAAGATTAAGTATAAACCAATCATGGTTATGCTTGCTATTCAGCTAGCGTTAACGTATTTCTTATTAAATACGCCAATTGGTTATATTTTAGTAAAAGGAATTTCAGATGGATTTGGAGCGCTTCTTGGATATGCGGAATCTGGAATCGTTTTCGTATTTGGTGGTCTTGTTAATAAAGGAGAGGTTTCATTCTTCTTAACAGCTTTATTACCAATCGTATTCTTTGCCGTTTTAATTGGAATTCTGCAACACTTTAAAATTTTACCGATATTTATTCGTGCCATTGGTACTTTGCTAAGTAAAGTAAATGGTCTAGGAAAACTAGAATCATATAATGCAGTAGCGGCTGCAATTGTTGGACAAGCAGAAGTATTTATTACAGTAAAAGATCAATTAAGTAAAATCCCAAAACATCGTTTATATACACTATGTGCATCTTCAATGTCGACAGTATCGATGTCGATCGTTGGTTCGTATATGAAAATGATTGAGCCAAAATATGTAGTAACAGCACTTGTATTAAATTTATTTAGTGGCTTCATTATTATTCATATTATTAATCCGTACGATATTACAGAAGAAGAAGATACACTGCAGTTAGAAAATAAGAAGAAACAATCATTCTTTGAAATGCTGAGCGAGTATATTATGCTTGGTTTCACGATTGCAATTACGGTAGCAGCAATGTTGCTTGGTTTCGTAGCATTAATTACAGCAATCAATAGCTTGTTTGATTCAGTGTTCGGTATTACATTCCAAGCGATTTTAGGATATATCTTCTCACCATTAGCATTCGTAATGGGTATCCCGCAATCAGAAATGGTAACAGCGGGACAAATTATGGCAACCAAATTAGTATCAAACGAGTTTGTTGCGATGCTTGATCTAGGAAAAGTAGCTGGCGATTTATCAGCTCGTACAGTCGGTATTCTTTCTGTGTTCCTTGTATCATTTGCGAACTTCTCATCTATAGGAATTATCGCAGGTGCAACGAAAGGGATCGATGAAAACCAATCAAACGTTGTTTCATCATTCGGATTACGACTTGTATACGGTGCGACATTAGTAAGTCTTTTATCGGCGATTATCGTTGGTGTTATGTTGTAAAAAAGGATGGTCCTAGCTCATAGCTAGGGCTATTTTTTATGGTAGATTTTCATAAAAAAACCAATTAACGAGGAATATATTTACATATAAAAATCTTTTAAAATTTATATTGCATTTCGATTAGATAACGCTTACAATTTGATTTGTAGGTGGTATCAATTTCAGACTTTCAATTATGGTAGGAGAGACGAGGCTACCTTTTATAAATTGCAATTTATGTAAACGCTTACTGATTTTAGATAACAGTTGAATAGTATTAGGGGTTTAAATTTTTTTAACATCAATGGTCAGACGTCATTCGTTATACGTTATACGACCGATAACTCGTGGGAGAAGTGGAGGATTCACATATGAAAATAGTAATGTTTCTAGTCGGTTTACTTGTAGTATTTGTACTAGGGTTCCTTATAAGTTCAGATCGTAAGAAAATTAAATATAAACCAATTGCACTTATGCTTGTAATTCAATTGGTACTTGCGTATTTCTTACTAAATACAAAAATCGGATTTGTGTTAGTAAAAGGGATTGCAGATGGGTTTGGCGCTATTTTAAAATTTGCGGAAGCTGGGGTTAATTTCGTATTTGGTGGTTTAGCGAACGATGGACAAGCACCATTCTTCTTAACAGTATTATTACCAATTATTTTCTTAGCAGTACTAATTGGGATCTTACAACATCTTAAAATTTTACCGATTATCATTCGTGCAGTCGGTTTCGTATTAAGTAAAATTAACGGTTTAGGAAAATTAGAATCATACAACGCGGTAGCAGCTGCAATTGTTGGTCAAGGTGAAGTATTTATTACAGTAAAAGACCAACTAAGCAAATTACCGAAAAATCGTTTATACACACTTTGTGCATCATCAATGTCAACAGTATCAATGTCAATCGTCGGTTCTTATATGAAAATGATTGATCCGAAATATGTAGTAACAGCACTTGTACTAAACTTATTCAGTGGATTCATTATCGTTCATATCATTAATCCATATGATGTGAAAGAAGAAGACGATATTTTAGAATTACAAGAAGACAAAAAGCAAACATTCTTTGAAATGTTAGGCGAATATATTATGCTTGGTTTCTCTATCGCTGTAACAGTAGCGGCGATGTTAATCGGTTTCGTAGCATTAATTACAGCAATTAACGGTGTGTTCGATTCAATTTTCGGAATCACATTCCAAAGCATTTTAGGATATATCTTCTCACCATTAGCGTTCGTAATGGGTATTCCAACATCAGAGATGCTAACAGCAGGACAAATTATGGCAACGAAATTAGTAACGAACGAATTTGTTGCGATGCTTGATCTAGGAAAAGTAGCTGGTGAGTTATCAGCTCGTACAGTAGGTATTTTATCTATCTTCCTTGTATCATTCGCGAACTTCTCATCTATCGGAATTATCGCAGGTGCAACGAAGAGTATCGATGGCAAACAAGCAAACATTGTATCTTCATTTGGATTAAAACTAGTATACGGTGCAACGTTAGTAAGTATATTATCAGCGATTATCGTTGGGGTTATGCTTTAATAAATAGTAAAGAAGTCGTTTATCTCTCGCCTAGAGGGATGAACGGCTTTTTTATTTTGGTATGATAAATAATATAGAGAGGGGGAATTAGGGTGAAAGAAGCGGATAGTTTAAGGGAGTTTGATGAGATTATAGAGAACATTGATCAATTAACTGGAGAAGATGCTAGAGCGTTTTTGAAATTGATACATGGATATTTAAACATAGTAGAAGAAGGAGATGGGACTTTTACTCATAGTGACTTTGCTGAAATGGTTTCAAGGTTTTATAAGAAAGATTTGGCTAAGGTTATTAAGCTGAGAGAAGAAATAAAAAAATCACCTTAATCCATTCATTAAGGTGATTAAAAGTATTACTCAGCTGGAGGCGTAAATGTACGTTTCTCTAATTCAGCATCTAGCATAAATAGTGCATTTGAATCGCTTGTAATACGTTTTAATTTTTGAATGATGCTATCGAATGAAGCTTCTTCTTCTACTTGCTCGTCAACGAACCATTTTAAGAATGTAATTGTTGCGTGCTCACGCTCATCCCAAGCGATATCAGATAAGTTGTAAATACGCTTCGTTACTTCACGCTCATGCTCAAGTGCTACTTCAAAAGCATTTAATACAGATTCGTATTCGTTATTCGGATGATCAAATCCAGTAATAATAGCGCGCTCGCCGCGGTCATTAATATAGTTGTAAAGTTTCATTGCGTGGAAACGCTCTTCTTCAGCTTGTACAAGGAAAAAGTTAGCGAAACCATCATAGCTCTCCGCTGTACAGTAAGCAGCCATTGCCATATAAGCGTGGGCAGAGTAAAATTCAAAATTCATTTGTTCATTTAGTGCGTCGTGCAATTTTTTAGATAACATAAAATCCCCCTTATTATTGTGATAAGAATATTATACCACAATTGATAATATTCTCATTTGGATGCTTCGAACCTTTTCGAAAGCTTTGTGACGTGTGTTTCCATAATGTCTTGTAAATCCAAATCATATTTTTGTGAAAGAATAATAAGATTAGAAAGTACATCACCAAGTTCTTCTTTTAGTTCTTGTTTCAACTCTTCTTGTGTTTTTGCTTCTTCATCAGGGCGACCGCGACCAATTTCAATGGCGCGAACAACTCGTGAAACTTCCCCAATTTCTTCAGTTAAGAAATTTAAGCGAATAAAGGAATTATACTGTGACCAGCTTCGTTTTTCGTAAAATTCCTCCACCCATCTTTGAAATGCGACGATATCCATTTCTTCCTCATCCCTTCAATATGTTGTACAATACTCATTGTATCATGACAATATATAGTCTTGGGGTGTAGGGATGAGAAAGATTTGTGTGTTTGCAGGTTCCAATTTAGGGGAGAGACCAGAGTTTAAAGCGCAGGCAATAGAGTTAGGAAAAATGTTTGTTGAGAACGACTATGAGCTTGTATACGGTGGTTCATGCGTTGGATTAATGGGAGAAGTAGCAAACGAAGTTCTTCGTTTAGGTGGACGGGTGACAGGTGTTATGCCGCGTGGTCTATTCCGAGGAGAAATCGTGCATACAGGATTAACAGAATTAATTGAAGTAGAAACGATGCACGAACGTAAAGCAAAAATGGCAGAGCTTGCGGATGCTTTCATTGCACTGCCGGGCGGATATGGAACATTTGAAGAGCTATTTGAAGTTGTATGTTGGTCACAAATTGGTATACATAATAAGCCGGTTGGTTTATTGAACATAAAAGACTTTTACGGACCAATTTTACAAATGGTTGAACGTGCAGCAGAAGAAGGTTTTATGAACCCATCGAATAAAGAGTTAATCGTTTCAGCTGAGACGGCAGATAAACTAATTCATGAAATCCAAAATTATGAGCGCCCTGTTTTGGGGACGAAGTGGAAACAGCTATCATAATACAATTGTATAGAGATTTTTGGAAACACATGTCATTTTATCTTGAAAAGGCATGTGTTTTTAATTTAGTTAAATATGTTAATGTTAATATATAGTGTTTTTTGAAAAGGAGAAATAGATGGAGGAGTTTGTGTATTTACGTCCTGTTTTTAAAAGTATTTTAGCAGTATCTATTTTGGTTATGCTAATTGTTTTAAGACAGAAGAAAGAGCTGATTAATGAGTTTTCTCTTTGGTTTATTTCGATATTGTGTATCGGTGTTTCAGCGATAACACTTGTTATGTTAGGATTTATTGCCGATGAGTATAGTTTAGGTGGAGATTTGCAGTCTTCTAATATATTTATTGGGATTGTTTTGATCAGTGGTCTAAATTTCATTATTTACTATAGACGGAAATAAAAAGGAAGGCATTCCATATTACTTTGGAATGCCTTTATCATTTTGATTACTTTGTTTTTTATACAGGTACCAGCCACCCCAGCCGCCACCAATTGCTACAACAACGAGGAAAGCATAGTCTTTAACCTCGACACGTATATTGAAAATATTAGCTATAAGTAAGAGAATCCCAACTGTTATTAACGCAAAAAATGCTCTAATTAAGTAGTCTTTCAACTGAACCACTCCCGCCATTTAAGTAGTAAATGATGAATTTGGAAAAGCTTTTGGATCGTTTTTACTAAAGGGTGTTTCCTATATTTTAACATAAAGTGAAACTTTAATCAGTGGGGGCATCCCCCCACTGATTATTAGCCTTCACCAATCGGGCTTTTATGGGCAGTTGATCCCCCACATAACTTCTTTGCTTTCGCTGAATTTTGAGGTGGGGGTCTTACTGTCCGTTAATGCGGGATAAAAGAGATTGTAATATATTGATAAAAGTAGGAAAAGGGCGCGCTAATATTGTCGTGATTTGTCGGTAAGTCGATATAATTGAAAAATCGCTGATATAAATTTCATGTATCAGCATACACGACCACTCCATAGAAAAAAAGCGACTCTAAACGAGCCGCTTCCGCTTTAAAATATATTATTGATTCAAGAACGCACGTAGCATCCAAGCGTGTTTTTCTAGTTCTGTGTAGATGCCTAGTAGTAGGTCAGATGTCATTTCGTCGTCAGATTCTTGAGCGATTTCCATGCCTTTTTTCAGTTCGCTTAGCATCATTTCATAGTCTTTCATGATTGCTTCGACCATTCCTTCTGCAGTTTCTCCGTAAGCTGCTTCTTGAATAGAAGATAGTTCTAAGTATTCTTTCATTGTTGCTACTGGTTTGCCGCCGATTGCTAAAATGCGTTCTGCAATTTCATCGATGTGAGTAGCTGATTCTGTGTAAAGCTCTTCAAATTTTTCATGTAGTGTGAAGAATTGAGGTCCTTTTACGTACCAATGGAAGTTGTGTAGTTTTGTAAATAAAACGCTCCAGTTTGCTACTTGTTTGTTTAATGCTTCGATTACTTGTTTGTTCATTATGATCAATCTCCTTTTGAGTTGTTATGTTATATCAATTACTAATTTATAATTATTATAATCTAGTAATTTGTATAAATCAACCCTTTTGCTGGAATTAATTTGAACAAATTATGAACTGTTGTAAATAAAAATCCCTATTACGGTGAGGTAATAGGGATTTTTAATGATATCTAGCTCCAGCGGCTAGAATGTTCGGTGGCTTCACTTTTTCCTGCGAGGCAAAGAGCGCCTCTACGTCAAAAGCTCCATCCCCCTCACATTCTGAACGAGCCGCTTCTGCTTTAAGTATTATCTAGCTCCAGCGGCTAGAATCTCTGGTCATTTCGCTCTCTCGCTCGAAGCAAAAAGCGCTTCAAGGTCGAGAGCTCCAATGCCCTACGATTCTGAACGAGCCGCTTCTGCTTTTAGTTATTACACAGCTTGTTTCTCTTCTTCTACATCCTGTCCATCCCAGCACTCCGTATTCTTTAAGCCAGGGATAGAACTTGCAAGGAAGACAGGATCCTTGCCTTGTTTCTTTTGCTTTATATAGTCTACTAAAGCTGCGTATGCAAATTTGCTAAGGAATGAGATGGCAATTAAGTTTGTGAATACCATTAGTCCCATAAAGAAATCAGCTAAACTCCAAACCGTTTGAAGGGCAGCGATAGATCCGAAGAACACCATTCCGACAACTGCAACACGATAAATCAGTAACCATGTTTTGCTTTCTTTAATGAATGCGATATTTGTTTCACCATAATAGTAGTTTCCTAGTAAAGAACTGAAAGCGAATAGGAAAATAATAATCGCTAAGAAAGTACTTGCCCACGGTCCAATTTGTGAACTTAATGCTTGTTGTGTTAATTCAATACCTTGTAAATTGGATCCTTTGTAAAGTCCAGAGCATAATACGATAAACGCCGTTGATGTACATACTAAGAATGTATCTACGAAAACACCTAATGCTTGAACAAGCCCTTGTTTTACAGGGTGAGATACATCTGATGTTGCAGCTGCGTTAGGAGAGCTACCCATACCTGCTTCTGTTGCGAATAAACCGCGCTGAATTCCGAATTTGATTGCTGCTCCCATACCACCAGCGATGGCTTGGTCTAAACCAAATGCACTGTTAAATATTTCCGTAAAAATACTTGGTAACATATTGAAGTTGTTAATAACGACAAAAATAGCCACACCAATATAAACGATTGCCATTGGAGGAACAATCATTTCTGTAATACGTGAAATGCTCTTAATACCCCCAAAAATAATAACTGCAACTAATAAAGCTAATAGAGCTCCTACGATAGTTCGCTCTAGTCCAAAAGCATTTTCAAACGCTATCGTTACTGTATTTGCTTGTACTGAATTGAAAATTAATCCGTACGCAACTGTAATGAGAAGTGAAAACCAGATGCCCATCCAGCGTTTGTTTAACCCTTTTTCCATGTAATATGCTGGGCCACCGCGGAACCTGCTTCCATCTTTTACTTTATAAATTTGTGCGAGCGTACATTCTACAAAACTAGTAGCTGCTCCCAGAATAGCGATAAACCACATCCAAAATATTGCGCCGGGTCCACCCATTGAAATTGCTAATGCTACACCAGCTAAGTTCCCGAT
>NZ_BOQD01000113.1 GCF_018332515.1 Bacillus hominis
CAGCTCCTTGTTTATTATGAAATCGTCGAATGAGAATGCTGATAAGCGGAACGACGTACAGCATAGTATATGCGGGGTGCGATAATAGCACCGACAATTGTAAATGCAATATCTTTCACTGCGAACCACATCATAATCATCCAAGCGGCTTTATAACTCATATTACCACCCATGAAAATATTGACTGCCCCGTACATGTAAGTAGTACCGATAATATACGTTAAAATGATTCCTGTGAAAGAGGCAATCGCAAATGTACTGAATGTTGGTTTTTCTTTTTGTTCTACTAGTTTTCCTGATACGTAAGCAACGATAATAAATGCGATAATAAAACCACCAGTAGGATCTAAAAGTGCTCCAAATCCAGCTTTGAAGTTAGCGAAGATTGGCGCACCTGCTACTCCAACAAGCATGTAAACAGTCATTGATAATGCCCCAAGTCTACTTCCGAGAAGAAGACCTGCTAGAATTGCGAAAAATGGTTGCATAGATAATGGAACTCCCGCTATTTGTAGGAATGGTGCCCAAGATACAATATTTGCACCAATAGCCATAAGAGCGACGAACATGGCAGCTAATGCTAAATCTAAAACATGAAATCTTTTCATATTGTTAACCTCCTGTTGTGATTTGGTTAACAATATCGTAGCGAAAATATTTACTTGTTGTCAATCAAAATATTTTGATAGGAAGACTTTAAATAGTCTCTAAGCAATGTGTATGGAATACGAAATTGCGGGATTCCGCTTGAATAAGGAGCAATTTCATATAAAGGGAAATAAATCACAAGATTATCCGGTTCTAAAAAGTAGTGAAACTTTTTTGTACTCGTTACTTTTTCGACTGCATCAGGAAAATAAATGCTTTCATTTTGTTTAATTTGTCTTACAATCTCTGTGCGAAGTATTTCTTTATATTTATCCTCTTGTTGAAATAAGTCGTCTAAGTGTAATAATTTTTTTTCATTTAAATCAAATGTATTTGCCTTCCACGTATAAAGTCCGTGCGCTCCGCCTGTATATTGATAGTAATTCACATATAGACTTAGGAAAGGTGGTTTGTTTAAAGCTACTTTATAGTCAACATTTGCAATGTATGGATGAAAAGGTGTGCTAGATCCTTCTGTTTCTTTATAATATTTCTTCGCTTCTTTTTCTAATTTACTTTTAAATTTAGCAGTAGAGTTTTTGTAATAGGAATTTAGCTTATTTTGAAATTTTGAATCAGAAAAGTTTTGAAAGGAAGGCCTATTAATTTGATATTCTATATAAGGTTTCTTACCTTTTTGCGTTACAGTCTTAACATTGATTGTCAGGTTGGATGCTTTGGCTGTTATTGCACAATTTGGTACAATAGTCAGCAAGGAGAACATAAGCAATAGTATACAAAATTTCTGTTTCATTTAGGTGAAACCTCCTTATATAAGTGTTATAGGTAGTTTGAAAGTAAGTAGGTAAAATTATACATTTGATTTGAAGTGAGAGAGGTTGAAAACGATATGTCAAAAACTTTAATGGATTCGCTTGGAATTGAGTTGTTAGAAATGACAGAGGATAAAGTAGTTGCTACAATGCCTGTTGATGAACGTACACATCAGCCGTTTGGATTTTTACATGGCGGTGCATCTGTTGCATTGGCAGAAACTGTGGCAAGTGTTGGTTCATACAATTTAATTGATCAAGAGAAATGTATTTGTTTCGGATTAGAAATTAATGCAAATCATATCCGCTCAAAGCAAGATGGAATTGTAACAGCAATCGGAACACCGATACATAGAGGGCAATCGACAATGGTTTGGGATATTCGCATCATTGATGAAAATGATGAGTTACTATGCATATCAAGATGTACAGTAGCAATTAAAGAAAAACGTGAAAAATAGAAAAGAGGCGGCTCTTATGAGCTGCCTCTTTTTTATCCCGCATTAACGGGCAGTAAAACGCCCACCTCAAAATTCGGCTGGAGCAAAGAAGTTAGGTGGGAGATCAACTGCCCGTAAACGCCCGATTGGTTCAACTAATAATCAGCGGGGGATGAACAAAACCCCCACTGATTAAAGTTTCACTTTATAATTAGAACTGGATTTTCTTCTCTAAGAAACCTTTTAGTTCGCTAATTGGCATACGAACTTGTTCCATTGTGTCACGGTCACGTACTGTAACAGCTTTGTCTTCAACAGAGTCGAAGTCGTATGTGATACAGAATGGTGTACCGATTTCGTCTTGACGACGGTAACGTTTACCGATAGAACCAGTTTCATCAAAGTCTACCATAAAGTCTTTAGCTAGTTCTGCGAATACTTCAGTAGCACCTTCAGATAGCTTTTTAGATAATGGTAAGATTGCTGCTTTATATGGTGCTAAAGCAGGGTGGAAACGAAGAACTGTACGAGAATCATTTTCTAATTGCTCTTCTTCATATGCATCACATAAGAATGCTAAAGTTACACGGTCTGCACCTAGAGATGGCTCGATGCAGTATGGCACGTAACGCTCATTCGTTTGTGGATCGATATAGTTAAAGTCTTCGTTAGAGTGTTCCATGTGACGTTTTAAATCGAAGTCTGTACGAGATGCAACGCCCCATAGTTCGCCCCAACCGAATGGGAATCTGAATTCAATATCAGTTGTTGCGTTACTGTAGTGAGATAACTCTTCTTCACCATGGTCACGAAGACGCATGCTTTCTTCATGCATACCAAGTGAAAGTAACCAGTTCTTACAAGTTTCACGCCAGAATGCAAACCACTCTAAATCTTCACCAGGTTTACAGAAGAATTCAAGTTCCATTTGTTCGAATTCACGTGTACGGAATGTGAAGTTACCAGGTGTGATTTCGTTACGGAAACTTTTACCGATTTGGCCGATACCAAATGGAAGTTTCTTACGCATAGAACGTTGTACGTTTTTGAAGTTTACGAAAATACCTTGTGCTGTTTCAGGACGAAGGAAGATTTCGTTTGTGCTAGACTCTGTAACACCTTGGAATGTTTTGAACATTAAGTTGAACTGACGGATTTCAGTGAACTCTTCACTACCGCAATCAGGACATTTTACTTCATGTTCTTTCATTAAGTCAGCCATTTGGTCGAAAGTAAGACCGTCAACAACCATTTCGATGCCTTTTGCATCTAATGCATCTTCAATTAATTTGTCAGCACGGTGACGAGCTTTACATTTTTTACAGTCGATCATTGGATCGTTGAAGTTACCAACGTGACCAGAAGCGATCCAAGTTTTTGGGTTCATTAAAATAGCTGCATCTAAACCAACGTTATGTGGAGATTCTTGAATGAATTTTTTCCACCAAGCTTTTTTAACGTTATTTTTTAGTTCGATTCCAAGTGGACCGTAATCCCAAGTGTTTGCAAGACCACCGTAAATTTCAGAACCAGGGAAAACGAAACCGCGATGTTTTGCTAAGTTTACAACTTGTTCCATTGAATACATAATAAAATCCTCCTTTTGAAAGTTAACGTATTGGCGATGACGTGATGGGTACTTTGGAAACGGGGGGTGCCGCTTTTAGGAATATCCAGCTCCAGCGGCTAGAATCTCCGGTCATTTCGCTCTCTCACTCGAAGCAAAAAGCGCTTCAAGGTCGAGAGCTTGAAGTGTCCTGCGATTCTGAACGAGCCGCTTTCGCTTTTAAATTATCTAGCTCCAGCGGCTAAAATGTTCGGTGGCTTCGCTTCTTCCGCCGAGGCCAAAAGCGCCTCTATGTCAGAAGCTCCATCCCCCTCACATTTTGAACGAGCCGCTTGCGCTTTAAGGTATATCCAGCTCCAGCGGCTAGAATCTCCGGTCATTTCGCTCTCTCGCTCGAAGCAAAAAGCGCTTCAAGGTCGAGAGCTTGAAGTGTCCTGCGATTCTGAACGAGCCACTTTCGCTTTTAAATTATCCAGCTCCGGTGACTAGAACAGTCGGTCATTTCGCGCCTTCCTGTGAGGCCAAAAGCGCCTCTTCGTCAGGAGCTCCAATGCCCTCCTGTTCTGAGCAAGTCACCTCCGCTTTTAGTTGATATCTAGCTCCAGCGGCTAAAATGTTCGGTGGCTTCGCTTCTTCCGCCGAGGCCAAAAGCGCCTCTATGTCAGAAGCTCCATCCCCCTCACATTTTGAACGAGCCGCTTGCGCTTTTAATTTTTAAATACAAAAAAGCTCGTCTCTAGGCAATTCTGCCTAGGGACGAGCTTGTATATACCCGCGGTTCCACCCTAGTTGATGCGCATTTGACGCATCCACTTTCATCACGTATTGCTCGAGACTGCCGTTTCCTTGCGGTTTCAGGCTTTCACTATCCCTGAATCGCTTTTGTGCAAGTACTTATAAGTCCGTCATCGCTACTTATATTAATAATGAACATATTCTATCACGTTCTTTTTTAAATCACAATAGAGGAACGCGTCTATCTATGATAGAGTCTCGCCTATTTTTTCGTTACTTATTCCGTAATTTTGTTTAATATGTTTAATTGCTTCACGTTTGCTTAACGGAGCGAGTTCGTTGTTCTGAACGTATTCCCAAACGACATCTGGCTTTGTTTTTGCATATTCACGAAGGACCCAGCCGATCGCTTTTTGAATGAAAAATTCTTTTGAAGAATGTAGTTGTCCAATAATCCAGAAAAGCAGTTCTTCGTCCATTTTTTGTTTGTATTTTAGCTGGAATAAAATTGCAGCACGTTGTAACCATATGTTGTCTGATGCAATCCATTTTGGAATATAGGCAGAAATTAATTCTGGATGTTTTAAAAAGATACTACCTAAAAAGGTAGGGACGATACTATCAACAGAGTCCCACCAAGATTTTGTGACAATAAGTTCTTCTAGAAATGGGATATGAGTTTCGTTTATGTGTTTTTTATATTTTTGCATGATATCGAGTGCGGCAGCTTGAAATTCACGTTCTGGTAATTCCCAAAGCTCACGTATGATAATTTGGAAGTCCTTTTTATCTGGAAGAGTATGTATTTGAATGACGTCTTTTAATAATTGTCTTCTCTCGGGAGTTTGAATACCGAGAAACGGGAAGTGATTTTTCATATAACGTGCCATTGGTTCTGCTTTTTCGGGATTTTGATGAGCTGTAAAATGCTCTTGTAATGCTTTTACAAATGGATGCATAGGTATGTGCTCCTCTCTTATTATCTTTCTCATATTATTATACAGAGAGTTTGGGTGAATTTTAAAACATAACTTGCACTGTAATGAAATATGTTGAGAGTAGAGAGGAGAGGATAAGATGGAAAATCAAGACGTACTAGCAGGTTTCTTTGCTCTTAGTTTTGCGTTTATTCTTGTTATATGTATTTGGGCAATCATTTCGTATTTGTTAACGGCTTTTGCACTTTATACGATGGCGAAAAATGATGGTGCAACGGATGGTGTTCTTGCGTTTATTCCTTTTTTAAATAGTAAGATATGGGGTGATTTAGCGAAGGATAAATTACCAGATTTCTTGAAAGAAGAAGCAGGGTGGAAAGTATTCGGCATATATGTTGCATGTTTCATTTTTAATTTCGTACCAATTATATATTTATTAGCAATAGCTGTATCGCTTGTACTGTCTATTTATCTCATTTACGCCATTTTAGATAGATACGGAACGAATGCGATACTATTTACGATTATTCATGTAATCACATTTTCGGTGTTCTTGCCGATTCATTTATTCATTATTCGAAATGAACCGATGAGGTATAACGAGTAGATCTATGTGGGGAGCTGTTCCAAAGGCATTTTGGAACGGCTCTTTGTCGGTAAATCGATATTTCGTGTAGAATCGTTGATATATTGTAAGGTGTGATAGATATATTTAAAAAATCGTTAATATAGTTTCGTTTACTAAGGAAAAAAGAAAAAGGGCTGCCACATGGGACAGCCCTTTTTTCTATTACATAAGGTAGCGTAAGTAAATGTAAATATGAGAAATGATTAATGAAACGATCATAATTGGGAAGCCGACTTTAAGGAATTCCATGTAGCTGAATTTATGTCCTTCACGACTTGCGATTCCGGCTACGATTACGTTAGCAGAAGCACCGATTAATGTTCCATTTCCACCTAAGCAAGCACCTAATGCTAATGCCCACCATAGTACGTCAATTTGTGCGTCAGAAGGTGATAAACCTAGCCCAACTGCCATATCGTTAATAAGTGGGATCATTGTTGCAACGAACGGAATATTATCAATCGTTGCAGAGGCGATACCAGATACCCATAGAATAAGGATAGATGCTTGAGAAATATCTCCGCCTGTTATTCCAATTACTTTTTGAGCTAACATTTTGATAAGCCCGATATCGATAAGTCCTCCAACGAGTACGAATAGTCCCGCGAAGAAGAAGATTGTTACCCATTCTACACTTGCGAATACCTCTTCAATTTCATGTTCTTTCACACCAATTAGCATAAGTACAGTAGCACCAGTTAAGGCGATGATAGCTGCATCGATATGGAAAATGGAATGAGTCATGAAACCTAAAATAGTAAGTCCAAGTATTGTTAAAGATTTCTTCATTAATACTGGATCTTTAATGTATTGTTTTTCATCTAAGCTCATTAACTTTTTAATTTGTACAGGATCAGCGATTAATTGCTTACGGTACATGAAGTAAAGTATTGTCGCTGTAACAGCAATAATGATGATTACGATTGGTGCTAAGTTGAATAAGAAAGCATTGAAGTCTAAATGTTTATTAGCAGAACCAATCATAATATTTGGCGGATCACCAATTAATGTTGCTGTTCCCCCGATGTTTGAAAAAATAATTTCAGAAAGTAAATATGGAACAGGATTTACCTGCAAGATGCGCGTAATAGATAAAGTAACTGGAACAACAAGAAGTACAGTTGTAACGTTATCTAAAAATGCGGAGCCAAGCGCGGTAAGTAAGGAAAGTGAAATTAAAATTTTAATTGGATTTCCTTGTGCTCCTTTTGCGGCTTTAATGGCAACGTATTGGAAGACCCCTGACTTACTTGTAATATTTACTAGAATCATCATACCGATAAGTAACGTAATTGTTCCCCATTCAATATGTTTCGTAAAGGCGTTGTGTAAGTCAACGACCCCTACAATTACCATAAGTGCTGCGCCAAGAAGTGCTATGACAGCGCGGTTGATTTTTTCAGAAATAATAATGGCATATGTAATTAAAAAGACTGCGATAGCAAAATAATACTGCCAGTTTGCGAGCTCTTGCGTTGTTTCGTGCAAAACTCTCATCTCCTTTCGTTCACTTTTCTTAGTGTGTCAAAAATGTTCTAGAAGAAACACACATAAAGTCATTATAGAGTAGAAAAATGGCGGATGTAAATGAAAGGGTTTATTTTGTCATATTTTCTGCATAGGTCATTTTTTCTTATTTTTAAAAATATTTGTGGGTATTTGACATATATATAAGATACATCCAATCTGAATATTTAAAATGGAATCAGCATTCGAGCTTGTTCGTGTAGGAGTGTCAAATAGAAAGGAATGACAAAGATGATAAGGAAGGGATCGTATGGATGAACAACGATTTTTGTTTTTAGACTTTGAGTTTACGATGCCCCAGCATAGAAAAAAACCAAAAGGTTTTTTTCCAGAAATTATTGAGGTCGGACTCGTTTCAGTTGTTGGTTGTAAGGTGGAAGATACGTATGCATCGCATGTTAGACCGAAAACATTTCCGTCTTTAACGGATCGATGTAAAAAATTTTTAGGAATTAAACAGGAAGTAGTGGACAAAGGAGTTTCTTTTCATGAACTTGTTGAGAAACTTGCAGAATATGAAAAGAGATGTAAACCGACAATTGTAACGTGGGGAAATATGGACATGAAAGTCTTAAAGCATAACTGCGAAATGGCGGGAGTAGAATTTCCATTCTTTGGACAGTGTCGTGATTTATCGCTTGAGTATAAGAAGTTTTTTGGAGAGAGAAATCAAACAGGGCTGTGGAAGGCAATTGAGGCATATGGAAAAGCAGGAACAGGAAAGCATCATTGTGCGCTTGATGATGCGATGACGACATATAATATTTTTAAGTTAGTAGAAAAAGATAAAGAGTATTTGGTCAAACCAGCACCTCCGACATTAGGGGAACTTGTTGATTTTTCGAAAGTGTTAAAGAGAGTGAGTACACAGTAACGACCAAATTGCAAACTATGTAATTTGGTCGTTTTGTTTTTTAAAGTTTGTAATCTTGCTTCAATTGCTGAAGTGTTTCTAGACTACGCCCCGCAAAAGGTGAATCATCTTCAGAAAATGAATTCATTTGAGTTTCTAATGCTAATTTTAGTGACTCTGTATAATTTGGAATTTCTCCTTCATATTTCTTCACCATTTGCTCTGGAATGTTCGTCTGTTCACGAAAAGCTAAAGCGCGTCTTTCATGGAAGAATGGTACGTCAGCTTGTTTTACATTATGTAAATCACCTTGCACTGGATGTTTTAAAACGGCTAATACTTTTACGACGTAACTGCCAGGACGGCTATTTGTAATTTCGCCGATGTATTTTCCAGTTTTATAAATGCCAGTAACGATTTCACCAATTTCAAATGTTTCTCTCATATTTTTCACCTCAAGTTTATAGTAAGGAAAGTATGAGAAGGAGTCAAAGAAATCAGTTGATTTTTGAATGTCCTTGAGAATGTGACAGGCTTCAACTATAATTTAAAATGATATAACAGAAAATTCTGATGTTAATTATTTTCATAAATTCCCTGATAAGGAGTGTTGTATATGATGCCTTTATATTTTCCTGAAGATAAAACAGAATATATTATTCCAGGTATTGTTTGCGTTCTATTTATCATCGGTGCGGTTGCTACGTGGCGTATGTTTATTCGTGTATCAAAACGAGAAGCAGAGCGATTACAGAAAGTAGAAGAAAAGCTTTTAGCTGAAAAGAAACAGTAATTCATTTTTGTATGTTTCCCTCTATGCTCGGACAATCTAAGGGCAGAAAGTATTTTGGAGGGAATTGAATGAAAAGACGGCTTTTTTTCAGTTGTTGTTTATTATTTCTGATGGCGGGTTGTGACCAAGGAAAGCCGAAAGAAATTGACGTGAAATTACATAATGCTTCAGGAGATGAAGTAGGGACTGCGAAAGTAGTGGAGCAAACAAGTGGAGTGAAAATTAAGATTAAAGGGGAAGGCTTTGCACCAGGACCACACGGGATACATGTACATGAAATCGGAGAATGTAAAGCGCCTCGTTTCGAATCATCTGGGAATCATTTTAATCCAGATAATAAAGAACATGGGCTCTTGAATCCGAAAGGTGCGGAAAATGGTGATTTACCGAATGTAGTGGCGGATGGTTCTGGAAAGATTAAAGCAGAAATTGATGCACCGCATATAACGCTTAAAGAAGGAAAAACGACGATTCATAGAAAAGATGGAGCGTCTATTATTATTACAGAAAACGCTGATGATGGCATGACACAACCAGCTGGAAAATCTGGTGACCGAATTGCTTGTGGTGTTATTGTTAAAAAAGCGTCGGATATGAAGAAAAAATAGAAGCTACCGTGGATGGTAGCTTCTATTTTTATTATGTTGAAAATGTATAGCGAAGTCTGTTTAAAATTTCTTCTAAAACAGATCTTGGGCAACCGATGTTAATTCGAATATGTTCTTCTCCGCCCAATCCGTACTTTTCACCAGGTTCAACAATGATTTTTCCTTTATCCTCAAGTAATGTAGTTCGCTCGTTTTGAGAAAGGTTTAGATGAGAACAATCAATCCATAATAAAAAGCTACCTTCAGGTTTAATTACGGAAAGAGTAGGTATGTGCTTTTCAATATATTCACAAGCAAATCGAGCGTTATCTTCAACGTATAATCGAATTTCACTTAGCCAATCATTACATTCTGTATATGCACTTTGCATTGCTGTATAAGCAAATATATTTAATCCGTGAAACCCTTGTCGATGTTGAACAGACGTAAAGGCATGACGGAGTTTTTCATTCGGAATAATAATGATAGATGCTTGTAATCCAGCGATATTAAATGTTTTGCTCGGAGCCATACAAGTAATGGTGCGCGCTGCTAATTCTTCGGATAAAGAAGCAAATGGTGTATGAGAATGCCCCGCGTAAATAATATCGGCGTGAATTTCATCTGCGATAACGGTTACATTATATTTTGTACATAACGCACCAAGCTCTGTTAGTTCCTCTTTCGTCCAAACTCGTCCGATAGGATTATGAGGACTGCAAAGAAGCATCAGTTTTACGCCTTGTTGAAATTGAGTTTCTAAATGTTCGAAGTCTATCTTATATATGTTATTTTGTTTACGTAATGGACTCGCACATAATTGCCTGTTATTTGTTGTGACCATTTCAAAAAATGGTGGATAAATAGGAGGTTGTATGAGTACGGATTCTCCTTCTTTCGTTAAAGCCTGTATGCTTGTACTAAGAGCTGGAACGATGCCTGCGCTAAATACAATCCATTCTTTTTGTATATCCCAATTGTATTGGCTTTTTGCCCAGTCGCAAATAATATCCCCGATATTTTCAGGAGGAAGTGTATAGCCGAAAATGGGATGTTCTATACGTTTTTGTAATGCAGTTTGAATTGGTGTTGGTACTTCAAAATCCATATCGGCAATCCAAGCGTGAAGGAGTTCTTCGTTTTTATATGTATCCCATTTTGTACTGTGTGTTCCTCGCCGATTTACCGTTTTATGAAATAGCTGCATATGTTTGCCCCTTTCTTCTGTGAAAACATTGAATTGTGAAAATTCTCTCTCTTCTTATAGAATAGCTGATATGATACGATAAAGAAAAGCATTAAAAAGTGAAAAGGCGGGAAGTAGATGGGTACATATGAAAAGATGATAGAGGTTGTGAAAAATTGGGACCCATTTCAAATGGGACCAGAATTTTATGAAACAGAAGCAAGCGATGTTGTGAACGTCGCAAGTGTGTTCGACGATTCAAAATATATAGCAAAGAAGATTCAACATATATACTTTATGTCTTTTGAGGAAGTACCTGCGCTTGAAAAATGTGAGAAATTAGCTGAGGAGTTACTTGTATTAAAAGAAGGCGGAAGTTGTTCATTATAGGCTGTCGGAATTTCCGACAGCCTTTTTGTTTATTTTCATTCGGATTGATTAAAGCTTCACTTTATCCCGTTTTAACGGGCAGTAAGACTCTGGCTTCAAAATTCGGTTGAAACAAAGAGGTTAGGCGAGAAATCAAACTGCCCGTAAAATCCCGATTGGTGAAGGCTAATAATCCGTGGGGATAGAACCTCCCACGGATTAAAGCTTCACTTTATTGCGTCGCAAACGCAATAATTTCTTCATAAACATGATCGGGCTTTTCTTCAGGGAGTAAGTGCCCTGTATTTTCGTAAGAAATGAAAGTTGAATTAGGTAGGTCTTTATGGAGACGGCGTCCTACATGTACAGGAACGACGCGATCTTTTTCACCCCAAATGAGTAATACTGGGGTTTCGATTTTTTGTAATTCAGTTGAAGATAAGTCACCCTCACGGTCCCTTATCATTCGAGTTAAAGCAGGGAATATACGATCATCATAAAAAGGAGCAGCATAGCCTTCCATCATTTCATTGTCAATTAATGAATGGTCATGAACGACATTCATTAAGTTATGAACGATTCCCCTTCGAATAATCCAGTTCTTCACGTATAAGTGGAAGAACGGTAAATAAGAGGAGTACAGTAAAGGTAAGTTTGCGCGTGCTAAATAACTAGAGCTACATAGTAAAATCGTCTTTGAAATTAATTCAGGGCGTAGCCTATTTACATAGAGTGAAATTTGTCCCCCCATAGAATGACCGACTAATACAATATTTGAGAGAGCTAAATGTTCTATTAAATCGATAATAATAGCCGCTAAATTTTGATAAGAATACTTAAAGAGATGAGACTTATCACTTTTTCCGAACGGTGGTAAATCAAGAGCGATTACTGTACCTTCTTTCGTTAATAAAGGGATGAGTCGTCGATAGCTAAATGAGGAAGAAAGGAAGCCGTGAATGAGTACGAAAGTAGGTCGCTCTTTTTTAGTATTATGTTCATACAATTCGTAATGAATAGTAGTGCCGCGAGTGGAAAAAGTGAAGTAAGGGCATTTGCATTCATGGTTCATTTTTTGTCACTCCATTGATTTTTGTTCATATCATCTCCAGATAAGAAAAAAATATGTTAACAAAAAAAGGCAAGATGACGATGTCATCTTGCCTTTCGCGTATTTATCCCGCTATTTGCGGGCAGTAAGACTCTCACCTCAAAATTCGGCGAATGCGAGGAAGTTAGGTGGGAGATAACTGCCCGTAAAATCCCGATTGGTGAGGGTTGATTAAAGTTTCACTTTATAATTACCCACGTACAATATTAGGTGGTGTTTTTCCTTGTAATCCTGCCACTAAATTTTCAGCAGCTGTCATTGCCATTTGCTGCCTTGTTTTTAATGTTGCAGATCCGATGTGTGGTAAAGTTACAACGTTTTGTAATGATAAGAGCGGATTATCTTTTTGAACCGGCTCTTGTGTAAAGGTATCAATGCCTGCTGCAAAGATTTTCTTTTCTGTTAACGCATGGATTAACGCTGCTTCATCCACTGTTTTCCCGCGAGAAGCATTAATGAAAATTGCTGTTTCTTTCATTAGTGAAAATTCCTTTTCACCGATAAGATGATACGTTTCATCTGTTAATGGAGTAAGAAGCACAATAAAATCAGATTGTTTGAGTAGTGTTTGTAAATCACAATATGTAGCATTGAATTTTTGTTCAGCTTCTTCTTTACGACGACGATTATAGTAAAGAACGTTCATATCAAATCCGAACTTCGCGCGTTTTGCGACAGTTTCTCCGATTCGTCCCATTCCAATAATACCGACTGTACTATGGTGCACATCTAGTCCGAAGTGTTCTTTTCCGATTTCAGCATTCCATTCACCGTTTTTTACATATGAATTGAGTTCGCAAACACGACGACCAGCAGATAACATAAGAGCGAAAACGAGGTCAGCTACCGTATCATCTAATACGTATGGTGTATTCGTTCCGATGACATTTCGCTTTTCCATCGCTTGTAAATCGAAATTATCGTAACCAACAGAAATGTTGCTCACGACTTTTAAGTTAGGAGCTGCAACTAACAATTCTTCATTAATAGCAGATCCGAAATTTAATAACCCGTCTTTATCTTGTATTTTCTCCACTAGAACATCACGAGGTACTTTCTCATTTTGATCCCATTTTTCGTAATCACAGTGTTCTGATAAATAGTTTTCTACAAATGTTGGAACTGGTTCGGCAATATATACTTTTGGTTTCAAGGTTCCATCCCCTTTCCTTTTTATTTTCACATAATTCTCAAAAAAAATCTTCTTTTCAAACAGGAAAGAGTATTTGTATAATTTAGACACAAACGAATAGGAGGGATGAATTATATGGTGACTGAAAAGGAATTAGAATTATTAGCTTGTCTTGAGAAGAATAGTCGTTTATCTGTAGATACATTAGCGAAGCTGTTAAATATAGAAGTAGAAGAAGCGAAAAAGATGGTTGCGAAATTAGAAAGCGAAAAGATTATCGTGGACTATGTAACGCATATCGATTGGACAAAAGTGAAAGAACATACTGGTTTAACGGCGATGATTGATGTGAAAGTTACACCGAAGCGCGGTGTTGGTTTTGATGCGGTTGCTGAACAAATTTATCGTTATTCAGAAGTGAAATCCGTGTATTTAATGTCAGGGACATATGATCTTTCTATTACATTAGAAGGAAAGACGATGGGAGAAGTAGCGATGTTTGTTTCTGAGAAATTAGCAACAATTGAATCTGTCGTTTCTACAACAACTCATTTTATTTTGAAGAAGTATAAACATGAGGGCATTATTTATGAAAAGACAGATGATGATAAGAGAATTGTGGTGACACCGTGAAGCAATTTGACCTATCTAGAGTAGCGGAATCTTTACAACCGTCCGGTATACGAAAGTTTTTTGATTTAGCGGTAAGCATGAAAGGCGTTATTTCACTTGGAGTGGGGGAGCCGGACTTTGTTACACCTTGGAATATAAGGCAAGCATGTATCCGTTCTTTAGAGCAAGGATATACAGCCTATACAGCAAATGCAGGATTATTGGAGCTCCGTCAAGAAATAGCAAAGTATCTAAAAAAACAATTTGCAGTATCTTATGATCCGAATGATGAAATCATTGTTACAGTTGGAGCGAGTCAAGCGTTAGATGTAGCGATGCGTGCTATTGTAAACCCTGATGATGAAATACTTATTATTGAACCAAGTTTCGTTTCGTATGCACCGCTTGTTACGTTAGCGGGCGGGGTTCCAGTTCCGGTAGCGACTTCATTAGAAGATGAATTTAAAGTACAGCCAGATCAAGTTGAAGCAGCTATTACAACGAAAACAAAGGCAATATTACTTTGTTCCCCCAATAACCCAACAGGCGCAATGCTAAATGAATCCGAATTAGAAAAGCTAGCAGTTATTGTTGAGAAGTATAATTTAATCGTGTTATCTGATGAAATTTATGCAGAACTCGTATATGACGAAGCATATACGAGTTTCGCGAGTATTAAAAATATGCGTGACCATACAATTTTAATTTCAGGGTTTTCAAAAGGATTTGCAATGACGGGATGGCGTCTTGGGATGATTGCAGCTCCTGTTCAATTTTCAGAATTAATGCTCAAAATCCACCAGTATTCAATGATGTGTGCACCGACGATGTCTCAATTTGCAGCACTTGAAGCATTACGTACAGGAAATGATGAAGTAATTCGAATGAGAGATAGCTATAAAAAGCGTCGTAACTTTATGACGACATCTTTCAATGAAATGGGCTTAACGTGTCATGTACCGGGCGGAGCATTTTATGTCTTTCCTTCCATTGCTTCAACCGGACTATCTTCAGCAGAATTCGCAGAACAGTTATTATTAGAAGAAAAAGTAGCTGTTGTTCCCGGAAGTGTATTTGGCGACAGTGGTGAAGGATTTATTCGTTGTTCATATGCAACATCGCTTGAGCAACTTATGGAAGCAATGAAGAGAATGGAACGGTTCATAGAGAATAAAAAAAGGACAAAACACAATACGTTTTGTCCATAAAAGGGGGGGAATACTAGAAAGCCATGTGTTAGTATTCTATCCTAATATTGGAGAATTATACGTATTACAGGAAATTTTTTCGTGAATTTTGAATGAGTTCTATCATAGTGGTATAATTTACTAATATAAGGTGTACTTATCCTAGATAGCTTTACTGAGGATAAGTACTAACCAATCGGATATTTAACAATAAATACATCTGCTTTGCTATCTACAATTGTAGAGAAAATGGTAAACGTATGGGAGTGTTTCATATGTCAGAACAATATACAACAGGAGTGGTTGTAACAGGGAAAGTGACTGGAATTCAAGATTATGGTGCATTTGTAGCGTTAGATGCAGAAACACAAGGACTTGTGCATATATCTGAAATTACAAATGGCTATGTAAAGGATATTCATGACTTTTTAAAAGTCGGCGATACAGTAGAAGTAAAAGTACTTTCAATTGATGAAGAGCACAGAAAAATGAGTTTATCGTTAAAAGCGGCGAAAAGAAAACAAGGAAGGATTCTTATACCGAATCCATCTAAGGACGGATTTAATACGCTGCGAGAAAAGCTAGCAGAATGGATTGAAGAATCGGAGGTAATAAAGTAAAAGAGGAACGCATATGAGCGTTCCTCTTTTACTTTGACTTATGATATATATATTTGCAAATATGATTGCATGCAATCATATTCGTATGTCGGAGGTGAAAAAGACATACTGACTATCGAATTTCATGTGTTTCTGGGTGAGTACCGAGATTTTCGGATGGTTTAAATAGTAAACCAAGATTGATAAGCCCAGAAATACCAACGATGCCGTAAATAATACGTGCAAGAGCGGAGTTTTGTCCACCGAAAATAGCTGCTACTAAGTCAAACTGGAAGAACCCGATCAGTCCCCAGTTAACAGCACCGATTACAGTGAAGACTAATGCGATACGTTGCAATGTACTCATGAAAAAGCCCCCCCTTAATGTGAAGCATGAGCAAGTGAAGAGTTAATAAGAAAATTTAACTCCTTTATAGAATGGTATAGTTTTGTTGTTTTTATACATGAAAAATAAATGTACGGAAAACGATGTATATACATCTATACCGAAAAATGCGAATTTTTATGCAAAAAATGAACTTTTTCTAAAAAATAAATAATGGTTACGTTTACAATTATTGAATCGCTTGATTTACAACTTTAGTTTCGCTAAAGTGAATACAGAAATACATATACATAATTGGAGGGAAAAAGATGAGTACACATGTAACGTTCGACTATTCTAAAGCGTTATCCTTCATCGGTGAACATGAACTAACTTATTTACGTGATGCAGTGAAAGTAACACATCATGCAATCCACGAAAAAACTGGAGCTGGGAACGATTTCCTTGGGTGGGTAGAGCTTCCGCTTCAATATGACAAAGAAGAATTCGTTCGCATTCAAAAATGCGCAGAAAAAATTAAAAATGACTCTGACATTTTACTTGTTGTAGGTATCGGTGGTTCTTACCTAGGAGCACGTGCAGCAATCGAAATGTTAAACCATTCTTTCTACAACACGCTTTCTAAAGAACAACGTAAAACTCCACAAGTGCTATTTGTTGGACAAAACATTAGCTCCACTTACATGAAAGATTTAATGGATGTATTAGAAGATAAAGACTTCTCTATTAACGTTATTTCCAAATCAGGTACAACAACAGAGCCTGCAATCGCATTCCGTATTTTCCGTAAGTTATTAGAAGAGAAATATGGAAAAGAAGAAGCTCGCAAACGTATTTATGCAACTACAGATAAAGCACGTGGTGCATTAAAAACATTAGCTGATAACGAAGGTTACGAAACATTCGTAATTCCAGATGATGTTGGCGGTCGTTTCTCAGTATTAACACCAGTTGGTTTATTACCAATCGCAGTAAGTGGTTTAAATATTGAAGAGATGATGAAAGGTGCAGCTGCTGGTCATGATGACTTCGCGACATCAGAACTGGAAGAAAACCCAGCTTATCAATATGCAGTAGTTCGTAACGCTCTTTACAATAAAGGGAAAACAATTGAAATGCTTGTTAACTATGAGCCAGCACTTCAATACTTCTTAGAGTGGTGGAAACAGTTATTTGGTGAAAGTGAAGGAAAAAATCAAAAAGGTATTTTCCCATCTTCAGCAAACTTCTCAACTGATTTACACTCATTAGGTCAATACATTCAAGAAGGTCGTCGTGACTTATTCGAAACAGTTCTTAAAGTAGGTAAATCTACACATGAACTAAAAATCGAATTAGATGACAACGATTTAGATGGATTAAACTACCTTGCTGGTGAAACTGTAGACTTCGTAAACACGAAAGCATACGAAGGTACATTACTTGCACATAGCGATGGCGGAGTACCAAACTTAATCGTAAACATCCCTGAATTAAATGAGTACACATTCGGTTATCTTGTATACTTCTTCGAAAAAGCATGTGCGATGAGCGGCTATTTACTAGGCGTAAATCCATTTGATCAACCAGGAGTAGAAGCATACAAGAAAAACATGTTTGCTTTACTTGGTAAGCCAGGATTTGAAGAGTTAAAAGCAGAATTAGAAGAGCGTTTAAAATAATAAAAGGCGACCGGATTTCCGGTCGCTTTTTATTATTTTATCGAAAAGTACATCGGTATATTAAAACTGGAATGGGTATGCTAAAGGAAAAGTCTAGGAGGGATGGGCTTGCTTCCGATTCAATCAAATTTAGAAGGACGTACATATGCGTTATATAAGTTAGAAGAAATTATGAAACCACTTGGATATAATATTGGTGGCAATTGGGATTATGATAAAGGATGTTTTGATTATAAAATCGGCGAAGAAGATGGCTATCAATTTTTACGAGTACCATTTACAGCGGTGGATGGAGAACTAGATGTTCCTGGTGTAGTAGTCCGTCTTGAAACACCGTATATTCTTTCGCACGTATATGAAGACGAACTAGATGATAATGTGAATGCGTTAACAGCTGGAACGAGTGGATTTGATCAATTTGCTGAGCCGAAAGATCCAGATGGAGATGTGAAGAGAAAGTATATCAATATTGGGAAAGTGTTAGTGCAAGAACTAGAAAAACATTTTTTTAATGGCGAATAACAATGAGTATGTCGCTTTCAATGAGAACAAAGGAATGGACTGGATTAATCATGTATTGCTCGTCGCGTTTTATGCCTAGTAAGAGAATGTTTTGCTTTAAAAGAGTATAGCTACAATTTGCAAAAGTTTGTCCTATGCAGGACGAGGAAAGCTCCATCAGTTGTAATTTGTTATCAGAGATTTCATCGTAAAGTGAGAATAGTACACCTGAAATGGAAGGGAATAAAAGAGAAGCGGTAAATACATAGCTCGTTAATTTATTTCCTTCTATAATTTCTGATACGCCAGCTCTCGTTGCATTTTGGATTTGTTCAGAAGTAAGAAGTTCAGCGATGCAGTGAATGTTTGGATTAAGTCCTTTTGCAGTTAAAATATTTAAAATGGATTGTGTATCTGCTAAGCTTTCGTTTTTCTCTTTATCCGCTGTTATTAATATAGTGTGAGCTGTTGTAATGTTAGCTTTTAATAAAGTTTGATCGTGATGCGGACAACCTTTTATAAATTCTAAATGATGAAATGGCTTTGGAAGTAAAGAAAGTGTTTCATCAATTAAAACGATATCAAGGTTCGGTTGTAATATATGCATTTGTTTTACAACATGTTTTGCACGTTCATTCCAGCCAACGACAATCATATGACCATTAGAGGTAGCGGCTTCTTCTCCTTTAATTTTCATATATTGTTTATTAATCATGTCGGTAGCGAATAGAACCATATAATAAGAACAAAATCCAGTTCCTAATAAAATAATGCCTATACCAATAAGTTTTCCTATCGTTGTATGAGGTGCAAAGTCACCGTATCCAACGGTGAAAATGGTAACGATTGACCACCAAACCCCGTCGAACCATGTGGTGAAGTGAGCTGGCTCGAGTGTATGTATAAGAAAGCCAGAAAAAGCAGTAAGTACAATAATAAAACAAATTAAACGAAAAATAATGGAATCACGAAATGTATCTACTAAATTCGGACGGGATTTCAACTTCCTATTCCTCCTTACTTTTCAGGACTACATTCATTGTTACCATTATAGAAAAAAGAAAAACTCTCTAATTAAAAAGAGAGTTTGTTCCGATTGGTGCGGGCTGATTAAAGTTTCACTTTATTTCATATTACATACTTTCAACTTCAGTTTGTTGGACACTTTCAAGATGCTGAAGAGCATAATAAACATCAGCAGTATGCCGTTTTTGATCGATAGATAATTTAAGGTGTAAATAGTGAGCACCATTTTCTAATGTTTTGAGCTTCATATTCTTAACTTTTATATCCATTTCTTTTATCTCTTCAATTACAATTGGAATATTGTCCATATCGCGCACAACAAGTTTCACTGCGATATCACGTTGACGAAATGATTTAGGGCCTATAAATTTCATCGTTAATGGTATAAGTTCTACACTAATCATAAGGAAACACATTCCAAAAGTAGCCTCGATATAGAAACCAGCTCCAACGGCAATACCAATACCGGAAGCACCCCAAATCATAGCGGCAGTTGTTAGTCCTGCAATACTATCATTTCCTCTTCGTAAAATAACGCCGGCACCTAAAAATCCGATTCCGGATACGATTTGAGCGGCGAGTCGAAGTGGATCCATATTCATATGATCGGTATGCGGTAAGTTGTAAGCTGCTTTAATAGAAACAATCGTCAGGAGGCAACTAATTATAGAAATAACTAAGCACGTTTTTAAACCGAGTGGTTTCCGTTTTAATTCACGCTCTAAACCGATGGCGAATCCTAAAATAGCTGAGAGACCTAGTTTGAGTAATAAATCGGCGTAGTCCATATATATTCCTCCTTGTATGATATAGGAATAAAACATTTATATAGAAAGAAATGTTTTGGGATAGAGTGACTTTATATAGAATATATGTAGGAATTACTTAGAAATGAAAGAGATAGTTCGTTTAAGTATATGATATTAAAAAAGAAATGTGGGTGGTTTTTAAAAAAGTTTATAAAAGGTGTTGCATTTCATTTTCCCCCATGATATATTAATAACCGTCGCTGATGCGGAAACGCAGAAAACGACAAAAAAGAAATTGAAAAACTTAGTTGACATCGAAAAACGAAGATGTTAACATAAGGAAGTCGCAAATGAGCGACCAAGTAGTTCTTTGAAAACT
>NZ_BOQD01000114.1 GCF_018332515.1 Bacillus hominis
ATAAAAATGTTCCACACGAATTCTCTTTAACTACTGACGTTGTATTTGAAATGAAAACTTCACCAAAAGATTTAAATAATATGTATTTATATATAGATAGCAAAGCTGCGCCGTTAACAGATACATATTGGAAACTTGATAATTTAGCATCTAAATAAAAAACAGTCATATAAGACTGTTTTTTTATTTGTAAAGTTATAAAGTTTACTAGTTACCTATCTCAAACAATACGTCTTCTGCACAAATCATCACTTCTTCAAATGGGCAATCAAATAAAACACCCAATTCGAAACCTTCATTAGTAAGATCTATTTCATGACATAACCACCAAGCACCTTCAAAGTTTTCTGGAATAGAACATTTCGTTACTCCTGTAAAAGTTACTTGCAGTTTATCAAATTCACTGAAAGTACCACTGCAATCTAAAATAATAATTAGCGTATCTTCTGATCTTCTCTCTACTAATTTGACTACACTGTCATGTAGTGAGTATTCATGTAGTTGAACAACATTCTGCGCGAGCTTTTCTTTTATAGTATTATAATTATCTATATACGCTTGTTCTAAATCATTCATTCTTTTCTCATAATCTACTGTCCACTCAAGCATAAGTTTCTTTAGTTTTTCCGATGGGTATTCTGAATTAATTGTGATGTTTTGTATAATTGAGTGTATCGATTCTGGAAGAAATTTTAATAGATCTGTTTCCCTTGCTTCTAGTTCGTCTATTAATATTCGTATATCCGTTTCCGACCATTCTTCTATAGACTCTATAAAACTTACAAATTCTTTAATTTGCATTTCTTTATACCAATTTTCATTGTAATATTTCAAGTGCATCCCTCATTTTTTCATCACGATGTTATTCTCAAATAATAACCATCTGGATCGATTAACCGAAAGTCTTTCATTCCCCATGTTTGCGTTTGAAGCGATGATTCTATTAAATACTTTCTCTCGACCACATGTTCATACATTTTCTCTACATTTTGAACAGCAACTATAATCTCGACACCTTTTCCTTTAGGTGTTAAGCCATCTTTTTTCAAAAAATGATGCTCATGCAAAATATAATCTGGAGTTAATAATAATGCAAAATCATTTAATTTCATCATTGCGCTTTTCTCAGTTTTCCTAAAAAATTTAAAGCAAAGTACTTCTTCATAAAATTGAATAGACTTCTGCAAATCAGCAACAAATAATTCCAAACGAATTTGCATTTCGTTCTCTCCTTTTTATTTAAAGTATTTTCATTTATTTTACTTATATATTCAAAAAAAGACTAGTCATTTTAAGACTAGTCTTTCTCGATTTAAGCATGTACAGCATGTCCTACGGCTTGCAATAGCGCTTCATGAATCGCTTCAGATAAAGTAGGATGCGCTGCAATATAATCTCTCATAATATCAGCGGTAACTTCTGTATGAATCATTACAGTTCCTTGTCCAATTAGTTCAGTTGCACGAGGACCGATAATAGAAATCCCTACAATTTCTTGATATTTAGGTTCTACAATGACTTTTACTTTACCCGTCTGTTCTCCAATAATAAGCGCTTTTCCGTTTGCTGTAAAAGGAAATTCTCCAATTTGTATGTCACCGTACTGCTCTCTTGCATCTTTTTCGTTTAAACCAACGCTTGCAATTTCTGGTGCTGTATAAATACAGCGCGGTACAGCATGGTAGTTTACTTTTACATCTTCTCCACTCGCGTGTAATGCTGCCGTAGTTCCTTCATGGAAGGCAACGTGAGCAAGCTGTATTCCACCAATCACATCACCCGCTGCGTAAATATGTGATCTGTTTGTTTGCATATATTCATTCACAGAAATTCCTTTATTTGAAAATTGAATGCCTGCTTTTTCTAAATCTAATTCTTGTACACGTGGTTTTCGACCGACAGAAACGAGAACAAATTCCGGATTGGCTTCTTGGATACTTCCTTCATATTCAAATGAAGCCTGCTTCTTATAATTATTTAATCCTTTTAAAGCAGCTCCTGTAAATATTTTCACGCCATCATTTTCTAGTTTCTCCCTTAAAATTTGTGCGATATCTTCATCTTCACCAGGTAATAATTGCGATGCCATTTCAACAATTGTAACTTTTGTTCCAAGACGACTATAAATGCTTGCAAACTCGCAACCTATTACACCACCGCCAACGATTAATAATGATTTCGGTATATTTTCTAGGGACATTGCATGACTACTATTTAAAATCCACTTCCCATCAAATGGAGCAAAAGGTAATTCAGTTGGTTCTGATCCTGCCGCTATAATGAACTGTTCTCCATCTACTACATCTTCTTTATCACCGTGTGTAACTCGCACACGGTGATCCGTTTCAAATTTCGCTTTACCTTGTACAACTTTTATTTTATTTTTCTTCATTAAATATTGTATACCTTGTACGAGCTGCGTAACAATTTGTGATTTTCTCGTCTGTATTTGTTTCCAATCAATTGATATATTCTGCTTATCTACTAATACTCCAAAACGATTCGCATGATTAACAATATCGTATACTTCAGCACTTTCTAACAATGATTTCGTAGGCATACAACCGACATTTAAACAAGTACCGCCAAGATCAGCTTCATCAATAAGAGTGACATCTTTTCCATTTTGAGCAGCGGTAATTGCCGCTACATAACCAGCTGGGCCGCCTCCAATTACAACTAATTTACTCATTCTCTCACCTTCTCTTTATAAAAGAATTGTTACAGGTTCTTCTAAATATTGTTTAATTGTGCGTAAAAATGCAGCTGCTGGTGCACCGTCTAGTACACGATGATCGAATGTTAAACTTAAAGGTAACATACTTCCTTTTCTTAATTTTTCCCCTTTATATACAGGAACATGTTCAATTGCACCTACACCTAAAATACCAGTTTCAGGTGTATTTAATACTGGCGTAAAATATTCAATACCGAAGCTACCTAAATTACTAATTGTAAATGTTGTCCCTTGCATATCATCACTACTTAAACTGCCTGCTCGTGCCTTTTGTGCCACATTTTTAATCTCTTTAGATAACTCTACTAAAGATAGATTATTAGCAAAGCGAATAGCTGGAACGACTAATCCTTTTTCTAACGCGACCGCCATACCTAAATGAACATGTTCAAATTGATGAATGGCATCATTTATATACGCGCTGTTCATTTCTTTATGCTCCCCAAGCGCTAATACTACAGCACGAGAAACGATATCCGTAATGGTTAGTTTGTTATCGTATCGCTTTTGTACAACTTCCGCTATTTCTTTATGTAAAGCCACTAAATCTGTAACATCTACTTTCATCGTTAATGTTAATTGCGCACTATTTTGTAAGCTTGCATGCATTCGGTTTGCAATTGCCTTCCGTATACCAGTAACCGGAATTACTTTACTTTCTTCTTGTTCAAGTACTTCTGGAACCGTCACTCTTTCTTCAAGTGCTTTTAACACATCTACCTTTATAATTCTTCCACCAGGACCTGTACCAACTAATGACTTGATATCCAGATTTTCAGACTTTGCAATTTTCTTCGCAACAGGTGAAATTTTGATTCTTTGATTTGCTATTTCTTTCGCATATGGTTCTGGATGTTGTACATTTTTAGGTTCTGGATTAGGTATTTTTTCTTCTACAACATTTGTACTTTCATAGACTTCTATTTTTTCGTTCGGCTTACCGATGTAGCAAATTACAGTACCAGGTGGAACTCCCTCATCTTCACTTACAGCTATATCAAGAACAGTTCCATCAGCTGGTGCTTCTATTTCAGTTTCGATTTTTTCCGAGTTAATACTAGCAATTAGTTCACCTTTTGCTACATTATCACCTGCTTTAATATTCCAGCTCGTAATAATACCTTCTTTCATCGCCATACCTAACTTCGGCATTACAACTTCTACAGCCATAGTTCCCTCTCCCTTCTCATCGTTTCATTACACATGTAATAAAGATTGGTCTCCGATCATTTCTGATACAATTTCAATTACTTTCTCCGGCGTTGGTAAATATAACTTTTCAAGTGGTGGCGAGAACGGTACTGGTGTATGTGGCGCTGTAATTCGCTTAATAGGTGCATCTAACAAATCGAATCCTTTATCCGCTACAATTGCCGCAATATCTGTTGCGATACTACATCTTGGATTTGCTTCATCAATAACAATCAGGCGATTTGTTTTTTCAACAGATGCTAAAATTGTATCTTCATCAAGCGGTGACAAAGAACGTGGGTCGATTACTTCTACCTCAAGTCCTTTTTTCGATAATTGCTTTGCAGCTGCAAGTGCTGTATGAACTTGTTTTCCAATTGCAACAATTGTTACATCAGAACCTTCACGTTTAATATCTGCTTTTCCTAAAGGAATTGTATAGTACCCTTCTGGTACTTCGCCTTTCATATTGTAAAGTGTTTTATCTTCAAAGAAGATTACTGGGTCGTCATCTTCAATTGCCGCTAATAATAAGCCTTTTGCGTCATAAGGAGTGGAAGGAACGACAACTTTTATACCTGGAATGCTCGTAAATAACGCATATAAACTTTGTGAATGCTGTGCCGCTGCGCTAAATCCAGCACCGTGCATCGTACGTACTGTAACTGGCACTTTCGCTTTACCACCGAACATATAGCGGAACTTTGCACCTTGGTTTAATACTTGATCAAGACAACTACCGATAAAATCATTAAACATTAATTCAGCTATCGGACGTAAACCTGTTGCAGCAGCTGCCATCGCCGCTCCCATATAACCCGCTTCTGAAATTGGAGTATCTAAAATACGATTTCGACCAAATTCTTGTACAAGTCCTTTCGTAACACCGAGTACACCGCCCCATGCTTCATCATCTTGCAAGTGATCCACTTGTGCACCGCCTGCAACATCTTCTCCGATTAAAATTACATTTTCATCACGACGCATTGATATTTTCATCGCTTCATTGATTGCAGTTGACATACTTACTGTTCTAGTCATTATTTTTCACCCTCCTCTTATTTGTAAGAAACGTATACATCTTTTAATAATTCTTCATCCCCTGGATATGGACTATTTTCACTAAATTCAATTGATTTTTGTACTGCATCATCTACTGCCTTTTCCATATCCACAAGTTCAGATTCAGTTAATAAAGCTTCATGAATTAAATGCTTACGGAAATTCACAATCGCATCTATTTCATTTAAATGTTTTTCTTTTTCCTCCGCAGTTTTATATGTTTGTGCTTCCCCTTCGAAATGACCGTAGTTACGATATGTCATACATTCAATAATTGTTGGGCCACCACCATTACGCGCACGTTCCACTGCTTCTTCTGCAGCTTTATATACAGCGAGAAGGTCTTTCCCATCCACTTGAACACCTGGAATGTTATAAGCTTTTGCACGATCAGCAATAGAGTCACAACTTGAAGCATATTCAAATGTCGTTGCTTCACCGTAACCGTTATTTTCAGCGATAAAAACAACTGGTAACTTCCAAATCGCCGCTAAGTTAACCCCTTCATGAAATGTCCCTTCATTATTCGCACCGTCACCGAAGAAGCAAACACTTACATCTTTTGTTCCTTTATATTTAGCTGTTAATGCCGAACCGCAAGCAAGCGGGAAACCGCCACCTACAATTCCATTTGCACCAAGCATTCCTTTATCTAAATCGGCAATATGCATGGATCCGCCTTTACCTTTACATAATCCTGTCGCTTTCCCGAAAAGTTCAGCCATCATACCATTTAAATCACAACCTTTTGCGATACAATGCCCATGACCTCTATGTGTACTTGTAATACTGTCACTATCCGTTAAGTGGGCACATACACCAACTGCTACTGCTTCTTCACCTGCGTATAAATGAACGAAACCTGGCAGAACGCCTTGTGCGAACAATTCATGCACCTTATCTTCAAACTTACGAATCTCTAACATTTTTTCGTACATCCAACGAGCTTGTTCTTTCGTAATTTCATTCCCTTTATTTTCAGTTGTTTTTAACATGTCCAGCCCTCCTATTTTCTTGTTCGTCTTTTATATTGCAAGTACTGTGCCAATTTCTAATCCTTAATTTAATAGGTTTTCTCTGCCTTTTAAAAATAAAAAAGTGGACAAAATGAGACATCTGTCTCGTTTTGTCCACTTTTGTTCACCTAATTTGAGAATTATTATCTTATTCACTATCAAAACTCTTCTGTAATTTCCGAATGTATATAATTTGACCAATATGATATGCATTATGGGTTGTTACATTAGCTAGTACTTCCCACCACTTAGCGGATACAGGAAATCCAACTACATCACTTTCAATCTTTTCTTCATTTATGAGATTTTGCCATTGTAACAGTTTCTCTAATAGTTTTTCTCTCAGCTCATCAAATGTTTGATTATCTGATAACATAAAACTTTTGTTATTATCTCCAATAGCGGGCACAGCATTAACATTTGATTCTTTGTACCTTTTTTGCCACGTCGAGTTCCAATACAGTAAATGTTGTACAATTTCAGCTATACAATTACTCTCTTCATTTGGTTTCCAGAAAGCTTCTCTCTCAGATAAATCTTTAACCGCATCTGAAAATGGAATATACCAACTTGGATCATTCGCATTTGCTAATAACTGATCTACTAATACATCTTTCGCATGGACCATTTTTCTTCCTCCATTTCATCAACTTTTATATTATACTCTCTACTCTATATACGGTGATGCGGTACAATTCCCTTCTTTCAAAACCATTCCATACACATGCAATTTAAGAATCAATAGGCACTTTAATAATAAATAAGTTCCTGAAATATGGAAATAAAACGAATATATATAAACAATATGTAAGATTAATAGATTTTCTCCTTACAACTCGTTATGATAAAAGAAAAAGAAAGCGAGCGACAAATGAATAAAAAAATCGCAGTTATTACAGGGGCATCAAGTGGATTCGGACTATTAACTACACTTGAACTTGCAAAAAAAGATTATTTAGTTATCGCTACAATGCGAAACCTTGAAAAACAAATAAACTTACTATCTCAAGCTACTAAACTCAATTTACAACAAAATATAAAAGTTCAACAATTAGATGTAACAGATCAAAATTCTATACATAACTTCCAATTATTTTTAAAAGAAATAAACAGAGTAGACCTTCTCATTAATAATGCAGGATATGCAAATGGGGGCTTTGTAGAAGAAATTCCAGTAGAGGAATACCGTAAACAATTTGAAACGAACCTTTTTGGAACTATATCAATCACTCAGCTTGTCTTGTCATATATGAGAGAACAGAAAAGCGGAAAAATCATTAATATAAGCAGCATTAGCGGCCAAGTCGGATTCCCTGGTTTATCCCCTTACGTTTCTTCAAAATATGCATTAGAAGGTTGGAGTGAATCCCTTCGCTTAGAAGTAAAGCCTTTCGGAATAGACGTTGCCTTACTTGAACCAGGTTCTTATAACACGAACATATGGGAAGTTGGTAAACAATTAGCTGAAAACCAATCTGATACAACCTCTCCTTACAAAGAATATATGGATAAAATACAAAAACATATTAATAGCGGTAGCGATACATTTGGTAATCCGATAGATGTTGCCAATAAAATCGTTGAGATTGCTGAATCTAAGCGTACTACTCTACGATATCCAATTGGAAAAGGTGTAAAGTTTATGATTTTTGCGAAGAAGATTCTTCCGTGGAGATTGTGGGAATTTCTTGTTTTGAGGAGTTTTAAGAAGATGTAAGTAACTTTATTAAAAAAATATGTAAGGGGTGCTAATTAAATGCTAGGTTTACCCTATGGTAAAGTGTTTTTAGTTCCGTGGTCCGAAGAGTGGGAATTTGAATTTTCAAAAGAAAAACAATTGATTGAGGAACAAATTGGAAAATATATTTTAGCGATACACCATATCGGAAGTACATCCATTCCGCATTTAAGTGCAAAACCTATTATTGATATTGCAATCGAATTAAATGACTTTGCAAATGGTATAGAATGTATTAAAAAGCTAGAACTATTAAATTATAAATACAGAAAAGGTGTATTACCTGAACGATATTATTTCAATAAAGGAGAGCCGAGAACTCATCAAATTCATATGTATGAACAAGGGAATACATATTTAATGGAGCAATTAAAAATCAAAGATTACTTAATAGGCAATAAAACTTCTCGTATGCAGTATGAACAGTTAAAGATTCAACTTTCAAAAGCTAATCCTAATGATAAACATACGTATGCAGAGGATAAAATAAATTTCATT
>NZ_BOQD01000115.1 GCF_018332515.1 Bacillus hominis
CAGTTTCGAGCTTTTTTAATAATTGACTAAGTGGTGGCTGCGCGATATGGAGCACTTCTGCTGCTTTAGAAATACTTCCTTGTTTCAAAATTTCTTTAAAGTAATATAATTGTCGAAAATCCATTGCATCTCTCCATCATATGTTTTTTGATATGATTAGTTTATCCTATATATATTTTTCATATGTTGAATTTGACGTTATATTTAATTCTATAGCTATAGTCTTTATATTAATAATATTAACTAGGAAGTGAGAGATAATATGAATCATCGGAACAGAACCTTGAAGCGCATCATCTTGTACGTGCTCGGGTTATTTTTTATGTCAACTGGCATTAGCATGTCGATTCAAGCAGGATTTGGTGTGTCGCCTGTGTCATCATTAGCATATGCAAGTACGCTAACGATTGGTTTATCAGTTGGTGTGACAATGGCGCTTGCAAATGTTTTATACATTATTATTCAAGTAATATTAAGTAAACGAATGGAGTTCAATGAATTTGTGAGTCAATTCATTATTTCATTTTTATTTGGGTTCTTCATGGATGCAACGCTCTTCCTTGTACAACTTTTCCCCACACCTGAAACTATCTTTGCTCGAAGTGTATATTTGATTATTAGTTTATTTGTTATAGCGGTCGGTTTAATGGGCTATACAACAGCGAAACTGCCATTAATGCCGTATGATGCGTTAACTTATGCAATTAGTGAAAAATTTAATTTGAAATTCGGTAAAGCAAAAATTTTGAGCGATTTAATAAACATTTGTGTGGCTGGTGCAATCTGTATAGTTTTCATTCAATCATTAGGATCAATCGGAATCGGTACACTAATCGCCGCCTATTTTATCGGCAAAATTTTAGGGTGGATGATACCGTATTATCAACCAACTCTTCAACAATGGGTATTTAAAACAGAGGAGGCTGCCTAAGGAATCATAATAAAGTACAGGAAAAATAGATGAATCAAATTCCTCAGCCGAAATCAAATAATGAATTTTGCACCTTACAAAGTGCCAGTCTACATTAGGAATGGCACTTCTTTATTACTGCCTTTTCTTCGACCTTCTATCACTTTGGTTAAATGATAAAACAAAAATCCTTCTTTAACTAACCTGCCGTTTAGTTAAAGAAGGATTTTTAAACAACTTTTTTATTTGTTAAAGGACTTCATTGTAAATTAAATAACTTTATTGCTACTTAACACTATTTCATACCATCTTTTCAAACAATTATTTCAAATAATTGTTAGTACTAGTACATAAAAGTCTGTAATTATAAAATAGAAAAGCATGACATAAAATTGTCATGCTTTTTCTTTTCTATCAATATTTTTTTTCAAACCTAACCTGTTACAGAACCTTTTACTCGTGAAAAGAGCTTTTTTATTTAGTACAGCACTTTTTTATTTGTTGAAACCACTTAATTCTCAAACACAAAATTAATCTTATTATCTTTCCACTCTAATTTCGCATCAAACGTCTTCTCGCCTTTTTTAAAGCCTTTAATTAAATCGGTCTTCTCACCTTTTAATAGCTTTGTCATGTTTTTTTGCGAAATTGTTTTACTTAATATCTTTTTCGAGATAGTAAAATCACATTGTGTTGTATTGTAGTTAGAACATCCGTAAAACGTGGATTTATCGATTACTTCACCATCACATTTTTTACAGTTACCAACCTTTTTACCTGTTGTAAATTTCGATCCTTTTCGCTCAATCGATTCAACATGTAATCCGGTGAAATCCCATTTCTCTGACATTTCAACCGCGTCTTCAATAATTTTAGCTGATAACTTTTTCGTCTGTTCCATAAATGTAGCTGGTGAAGCGGTACCTTCACCAATTTCCGCAAGACGTTGTTCCCATTTTGCAGTCATTTCCGGTGAAGCTAGTATTTTGTCGCCGATTGCTGTAATTAATACTTTCCCTTTATCTGTTGCGTACACTTGGTTTTTCTGCACATCTATATATTTACGGTCTTTCAGCATCGTAATAATACCTGCACGAGTTGCCTCAGTACCTAAACCTTCTGTTTTCTTTAATACTTTCTCAAGCTCTTCATTTTCTAAATACTTCCCTGCCGTTTTCATTAACGTAATAAGTTGTCCTTCTGTATAACGCTTTGGCGGCTGCGTTTTTCCTTCTTTCACTTTCACCTTTACAACTTTTCCTTGTTCGCCTTCTGCGACAATTGGAAGAATTGTTTCATCATCTTTATCATCTTGGAAAATAACTTTACGCCAACCTTCTTGAATTTGCTGTTTTCCTTTCGAAATGAACGCAGCACGTTCGTCTACAAGAGTTGTAATCGTTGTGTAGTCAAAGATTGCTACTTCATAATGCGCCGCAATTAGTCTTCTTACAATCATATCGTAAATTTTCTTTTCATCACCTGATAATCTGCTTGGGTTTGTAACTTGCTCTGTCGGTATAATTGCGTAGTGATCTGTAACTTTCTTTTCATTCACATAACGCTTATTGTTCATAATCGATTCAATTGGTGCTGGCAATAAACCTTTATATTCATCAAACTGACTTAATTTCTGTAAAATATCAGGGAACGTCGCTGCTTCTCCTTGTGTAACATAGTTAGAATCCGAACGTGGATAAGAGACTATACCTTTTTGATATAGTGCTTGCGTTATATCAAGCGTTTTTTTCGGTGAAAATTTAAAAGCTTTATTCGCTGTCGCTTGCAGTGCTGATAAATTAAATAAAAACGGCGGCTGAAACTCTTTACGCTCCGTTTTCATTTCTTTTACTACAGCCGGTTTATTTTGACAAAATGCCGCAATTTTATTTGCCAAATCAGGATCATTTAATCGGGATTCATTATCTTTCTCCCATTTCCCCTCATATTTCTTACCTTCTATGTTAAAGGTTGCGAACACTTCCCAAAACGGCTCTGATTTAAAGTTCTCTATTTCTTTCTCCCGTTTTACGATTAACGCGAGTGTCGGTGTTTGTACACGACCAGCAGAAAACACATCATTCATTCCTTTTTTCTTTAGCAAAATGCTAAAGACACGCGATGCATTCATACCAACGACCCAGTCAGCACAAGATCTTGTATATGCTTCGTAATACGTATTAATCGTATCTGCTTCATCTAGTAAGTTTTTAAACCCTTGATAAATAGCTTGCTTCGTTAAAGATGAAATCCAAAGACGTTTCATCGGCTTTTGCACGTTGCAAAGATTAATAATGTTTCGTACAATTAGTTCCCCTTCACGCCCAGCATCGCCTGCGTGAATAATTTCTGTTACCTGCGGATTATGTAACAGCTGTTTCACTACATTAAATTGCTTATACTTTGACTTTGTTACTTCAAACTGAAAACGCTCTGGAATCATCGGTAACGTATTAAGTGACCATTTTTTCCATTCTGCATGATAATGTTCTGGATTACATAACTGCGTCAAATGACCAATTGCCCATGTACAGTACGCTCCATTTGGAAATAACTCATTTGCTTCTACTTCTAAATATCCATCTTTCCGGCGATATTTAAACTGTGAAACAAGAGCCAAACCTTGATCTGGTTTCTCGGCAATAATTAATTTCATCTTCTAACTCCCTATCTGTACTCCAGTGTTACGTTCATTGTCTATATGTTTAGAAGCGATGATAAAACAACAATCTTATTTATCATTCGCGGTTTGCCTCACAAATGTGAGACCTATAATATTATACGCTTATTCTTTATGGCTTCACAATAGAAACTCATCATATAACAATTTCTTTCACATACTCACAATCAAAAAAGACGCCCCAAAAAATCAAGCGTCTCCTTGCTTATATTTATGAAATTGTGCAGATAATTTGCAGATATAAATAAGCATAAGTATTCTCCATTTAAACATATGATGAAATGAATGATAGGACAGGGAGGTATCATGATGTTTGCTTATACGTTAACTGCCTTAACACTTTGTTGTATCTCGATTATGATTACATCATATATTTCTAAGCGTAAGGGTACCCTAATGGAGTATATGGTATTTATTATGTCTTTTAGTATGAGTATAGGTTTAAGTATTGGCTTTTATTTAGGTATTCTTTTTAAAGGAGAATTACTATATTCTACTTTGCTTGCTATTTTGATTAGTAGTTTTATCGGTTTTTTAGTCGGTCTTCGTTTTCACCTGTATACTGCCTTAGAAGGAATGTTCTCTGGATTAATGGCAAGTATGATGGGAGCAATGATTACAGAAATGCTAAACGCTCAACAAGCCCATAGTATACTCTTTATTAGTCTTTTACTTACTATAACGATAACTATGTCATGTATGATTCAGCTTTTATCAGACACCTTTTCTACTTTTATCCAACGGCGTTTTTTATTATTACTTTCCATTAGCATAGTAATCATTGTTTCTGTATTCGTAACATTCCCAGATCATGCTCCTCCACCTTCATCGGGGCATAATCAACATATGCATTAACTCTAACGACAAAAATATATAAAGCAGCTATCCATTAGATAGCTGCTTTATATCAAAAATAAACTACATGAACAGTTGTAATCAAAATAAAAACAAAGTCATTATTTATTTAATTTTGGCAAGAGAAACCTCAGCTTTTCCAGCCATCTTTTTAAATAATTGTAATACATATTCTTGCTCTTCGGCAGATAAATCTTCTACTAAAATGTTTTTCCATCCCAATAAAATTTCAGTTAGTTTTGCTTCAAATGTATATGCTTTATCCGTCAAATATAATTTTTTTATACGCTTATCAACAGTAAATACTTTTCTTTCTACATATCCTTCTTTTTCTAATTTAGCAATTGCTCTTGCAGCCGTTCCTTTATCAACCTTTAGTAAGGAAGCTATCTCGTCCTGAGATGCACCTTCATTTTCATATAGTACTGCCAAAAATTGATATTGTCCTGCTCCAATATTAAATTCTTTTAATTGTTCATTTATGTACACATTTCCATATCTATGTAGTAATGAAATCCAACGTCCAACTGACTCTTTATCGTTTATATCCAAAATATTTTAGGACATTCCACACTTCAAACTGGGTTAATTTTATTACCTGGTGCAATTGTGATGGGAATTATGTCTCCTATTACTGGTATTATTTTGGATCGTTACGGTATACGACCATTAACTTATGTCGGAATGCTTACAATTATAGTAACTTCATGGTTCTATACAAATTTAAGTTTAGATTCAAGTTTATTATATGTCACTGTCCTTTACTCTACTTTTATGTTCGGTATTTCATGTATTATGATGACAGTGATGACATTTGGGCTAAATCAGCTTCCTCCTTCTATGAGTCGTCATGGTGCTGCAGCGGCGAATACTGCTCGCATGGTTTCAGGAGCAATTGGTACTGCATTGTTAACAACCGTTATGTCTACACAAACAAAAAATTATTTACCTGACTTAATGGGAAAATTACCAAAAGTAGAGGCTTTACAAGAGGCGAGTATTTTAGGTATGCAAGATGCTTTCCTTGTAACTACTATATTAGCAGTTCTTGTATTTATTATGACGTTATTTCTTAAGAAAAAATAACTAAAATGCTCTTCACAAAAAAACGTAGGATTGTGTATAATGAGAACTAATGTTCCTTTCAAAAATTCACTAAACCTGAAATACACTTATATATTAAAAAGAAGAGGATTGATATACTATGAAAATTGATAGACCAAAAATTTCACCAGAGTTATCTTCAAGGAATTTTCAAGATATTTTTTATGAAGAAGATCCTACATTAGAAATGTGTGAAATTATAGACTCCACTTTCGAAAATGAATCTGTAGATAGAGTGCGATTATATAATGCAGTGATAAAAAATTGTAAGTTCACTAATACAGACTTTAGCAATATCGATATTACAGATGTTTGTTTTGAAAACTGCGATTTATCAAATGTTAATTTAAGCAATTCTTCTGTTCACAGAGTTGAATTTAAAAATAGTAAATTAATTGGAGTTAATTTTACAGAATCTAGCTTAGGAAATGTTAAATTTGAGAATTCAATTTTGAATTTAGCGGCATTTGGAAATTCTAAACTAGAAAAAATTATCTTTAATGAAACTTCATTAAATAATGCAGATTTTTTTGATTGTAAACTAAAAAAAGTTGAATTCCAATTTTGTAGCCTTGACGAAGCTAATTTTGATCAAACATCACTGAAGGGGATAGATATTAGTTCTTCTAATTTTGATACACTTACAGTTTCGGTGAACGATTTAAGAGGATGTAAAGTATCAACATATCAAGCTGTTCAGTTTGCAACTTTATTGGGATTAATAATTAAAGATTAGTATTTCGAAGGTAGCACAGAACTCTATCCCGAATCATGGACTTTTTTTAATGTCCACGATTCGAGGTAAAGTTCAAATAAATTAGTGGTTACCTTTTTTTTATTTAACTACAGCTTGATTTCTTTTTATATGTTCATTATTTTCACTCATAAACTCTTCAATCTCTTCAACTTCTCTAATGATATCTTTTGATAAGTTTTCATACCCATCTTTCGTTACAAGAATATCATCTTCAATTCGAATACCGATTGCTTCTTCTTCAATATATAGACCCGGTTCTATTGTAATGACCATACCTGCTTCTAATACTCTATCTTTGTATGTTCCTACATCATGCGTATCTAAACCAAGGAAATGGCTTACTCCATGATAATAGTATTTAGATAATTCTTCGTCATCTTGAATTAAGCCAATTGCTTTACACTCTTCTGCCAGTACTTTTTTTGTATGCTCATTTAATGCAGCAAACTTTACTCCTGGCTTAATAAGTTCAGTTGTTTCTTTCAATGCTTTTAACACAATATTATATATTTGTTTTTGGCGACTAGAAAATGTTCCGCTTGCTGGGAATGTGTAACTAATATCAGCGTTGTAATAGTCTTTTTGAGCACCTAAATCAAGCAGCACTAAATCACCATTTTGAATTTGTGCATCATTATCTTCATAATGAAGGACTGTAGCATTTTTACCACTCGCCAAAATTGTATGAAACGCATGGTGTTTAATACCAGATGATTTCAGCGTAAAATCAAAATGAGCTTCTAATTCATATTCCATCATGTCTGCTTTTGCATGCTTTAACACATTGTAAATACCCTCTTTAGTTACAGCAATCGCTTCTTTAATGATTTCAATTTCTTCCTCTGTTTTAAACACTCGTAATTCACAAATATTTGGATATACATTCCCAATTGTAACGTGTGGATATTGTTCTCTTACATGTTTAGCAAACGCTAACGTTTTTGTCTCCGTACCATTCCACTCACGACGCTCTAAATCTAAATATATATGCTTCACATTTTCTGTAAAAAGGATATTTGACATTGTCTTTTCAAGGCTATCTAAATATACAACTTTCTTTATACCTGAAATTTGTTCTGCATCTTCTTTAGAAACTGTTTTACCGACCCATTTTTCCATTACTGGATCTGACTTTTCAATGAAAAGGGTCTCTTCTACACTATTTCCAAACTTCTTCAACATGAAAATAACATTTGGCTCATCGATTCCTGTTACATAGTAAAAATTTCGATTTGGCACAAATTTATAGTGGGCATCAGCTGACATATGAGGTGCTTGTCCCGCAAATAAAATAGTAATAGACTCATCTGGTAATGTTTTCGTTAGTCGCTCTCTATTTTGAGCAAAAAATGTTGATTTCATAATAATCCCCCTAGCATTATATATGCTTGTAAAACTAATTATCCAATACAATTCATTCTATTATTGTTACAATTTTTCGTCAATTAATAGTGTTCATATAGCAAGTAAAACTTTCATTACTAGGCATATATGCGGTATAAAGTCTCCACAACTATTTCCTTTCACTCACAATTATGCATATCACTCCATAATTTCTTGACATTTATTCCATATACTTAAAATCTCATATATAGGAAAGGAGCCTACAAATTTGAAACATTATGTAGCAGCAGGGTTAGCAATTACTTCTTTATTAATAATTACAGGATGTTCTAGCAATGCTGAAACATCACTAACGAAAAAAGAAACGGTCCAATCTCACCCAAAAAATAAACAAACTGCAACTGCAGTTCCATCAAACCTCTATAAAGAAATTACATCTGGAAAAATCGAGCACATTCATGGAATTGGCTATGCTGGAAATATGCCCGGGATTTCTATCGCCACTCATAGCGGTATAAAAGTTTTTCAAAATGGAAAATGGTTGGAAACTACTACACAGCTACACGATTACATGGGGTTTCAGGCAACGAAGAACGGATTCCTTGCCAGCGGTCATCCTGAACCAGGGACAAATTTAAAAAATCCTTTAGGATTAATGAAAAGTTCTGATGGTGGAAATACACTTGAAAAGCTAACCTTTTATGGGGAGTCAGATTTTCATAATCTTGCCGTCAGTTACAATACGGAAACGATTTACTTATACAACGAACGTCCAAATTCCAAATTACAGCAAGGTTTTTATTTCAGTACAAATAACGGACAAGAATGGAAAAGTAGTAAGTTAACTGGACTATCAAGTACAATCCATTCATTTTCAGTACATCCGGACCAACCTAGTGTAGTCGTAGTAAGCGCTAAAGACGGTGTTTATTTATCTACAGATTACGGGAATACATTTGAACCATTCTCTAAATCGCTTGAATCGACCGCAGTTACAGTAAGCAATGAAGATATTATTTACGCCTCTATCAATAAGCAAAATGAGCAAATAATAACGAAGAAATCTATCGCTACAAATGAAGAGACAAACATACAAGTTCCATCTTTAGATCCAAAAGATACAATCATGTATATTTCACAAAACCCTCAAAACTCATCTGAGATAGTTTTCGCTACAATGAAAGCAAATGTGTTCCTTTCTACAGATGACGGTAAAACGTGGAAGCAGATTACTAAAAATGGAACATTACAATATAACTAATTAGAAAGGTGAATATAACGTGTTTTCAACAATTAGTGAATGGAGTTATCAGCTCATGTCTCCTTTAATGTATGTCGCGAATGCTACGAAATCAACACCTCTTTTATTTGCTTTTTTATTAGGCTTAGTAGGTACACTTGCTCCTTGTCAATTAACAGGAAACATTAGTGCTATTACACTTTATCCCGCATTAATGGGCAGTAAAACTCCCACAAATAGCAGGATAAAATAAATAGACACTCACGGGTGTCTATTTATTTTGCTAACTAGAAATTAACTTTACTCTCGCTCTACATTGCCATACCCTTTTGCTTCATCTCCCACTTTTTATACAGTAATACTGCACCGAATAAGAATACCCCCGCAATGAATGAACCTACTGGTAACATTTTTATCATTTCATCCGGAAATACGAGCGGAAGTAATGGGAACGCATAAGCTGCTGGAATGCGAACACCAACAATCTTTAATAAAACAAGCATCAATATCATATTCAATAACGTAACTACAATCCATGAATCGATTGCAAAGTACAATAAAGTTCCAACAGTTGCCGATGTAGTTAATACTAGTATTTGTTTAAACGCCATCTTTTCATTGTACATCGGTTTTTGAAGCGATTCATACACAACGACTAGTATTGGCGGAATCACCGCTAATTGTTCATAACCAGTGATCCAACATAAACTGATCCATACGAAATTTAGTAGTAAAAATACAGCCATATATTTATACTGTATATTCAATTTTCTCTCAAGACCGTTATTCAATTTAAATATTAGAACACCCAGCATCAAAATAAATGTTAAAGCAAAGACAGAGATAACAAATGACCATTCCGTTGCATTTGTTACTAAAGGTAATAAACCAGTCGCAATAGACGGTGCTAAATTAGATTGAATTACACGCAAAAACAGCATCATTAATACGAGTGTTAAGCTTACTTTCCCTAAATAGGCTATATCCATTTGATTCACCATAAAACCAATTACAGCTGTTATTGACGGTGCAATAAAGATTTTGTCTGGTTGTCTTAGCCACCCTGGCTCACGATATGCCCATAAAGCAACTGCCATTGCAGCGATTTCTGGCAAGATAACTTCCGGATCATTTAATAATACCCCTACTATTACCATTGCTAATATAAATATAAATGCCATACAATACGAAATGATTGTTTCTTTTTTTGAAATGACTGCATCCATTTTCTATACTCCTTCTATTTATAACCGTTATCTTCAAAAGTATGGGAACTTCTATATACCCTACTAAGGTATTGTATATTAACGTTTTTTATATTTCAAGTATTAGTTGTTTACACCTCTCATTTTTACCATTCAAAAAGCTTTTTTATATACATTGACACCTTCTAAAAGATAGGTTACAATAACTATAAATTAGTAAGTAACTAATTAAAACTAACTAGAGGTGAAAACAAATGCAAAACATTTTATTCCGGATTAACGAATTGGCAAAAAAAGAAAGAACATCTGGATTAACAGTTGATGAAAAACAAGAACAACAAATGTTGCGTCAAAACTATACAAAAACATTTCGTGGAAGCCTAGATTCCATTTTATTAAACACAAAAATTGTTGATCCAAATGGTATTAATGTTACACCAGTTGCATTACAAGATGCTAAAGATCGTTTAAAATTTAGTAAATGAGTTCCGCGCATAAGACCACATTTCAAAAAACATAAAAAGAGCTGAAATTTCTATATAGAAATTCCAGCTCTTTTTGTTGTCTTTTCTAATTTAGCAAATGAGCGATACATCGCAATTCTCCACGATACGATCATCGCAAATGCGAGTAAGAAAAACATTCCACTTAACTGTGCTAAATCAATCGATTGACTTAAATATGATTTCAATGCTACTCGTACAGCTAATAGCCCAACTAAAATAAATATAAATGCTTTAGACGGTTTCATATATATTTGTTCGTCCCTTATTTCGAACTTAGTTGTTTTAATAAGAAATATAGAGAAAATAAGCCCTATGATAATTGCCTCTCCTATTTCTAACGATGTTAACCTAAATTCCGGTAAGAAGTACATCATTGCGCCAGTACTCATAAAAATTGGCGGCAATATAATTTTCTTTTTCGTTACCGGTTTTTTTGCTGACTTAAAACGAAGAAACATTACTCCAACGGCCATACAAACTGCTACGACACTTGATAAAAGTGCTATATTCATATTCTCCACTCCTATCTATTTAAAAGACTTTTTAAGCAAAATCATAAACCAAACGAGCCCGATACTTATAATGACATGAGCTAATCCAGTCATATGGCTTAAACCGTTAAAGTCAGTTCCGTTTACTTGTAGAAGACCTCTAAATACCATTGTAGCAATAGTAAAAATTAGTCCTATATTATAAACAACAAACCATGCACGAAAACTTTTTGTTTCTTGCATTTGAAATACTTTAAATAAAGCGAAAGCGACCAAAAAGAATATGAATCCTAATACTAATACGTGTGTATGCACTAACTGTAACATAGTAGATCCTTTAATTCCTTGTGCTTTCGTATACTCTCTTGCAAATACTCCTGATAATAAACCAATTATTAAGTAAATGAATGCTGAATTATATAATTTATTCATTA
>NZ_BOQD01000116.1 GCF_018332515.1 Bacillus hominis
AGACTCATCACTTTCGTCTTTGCAATTAAATCATGGAAGCCACAATTATCTTTGCGGAATAACATCATATATACATTGCATATTAATGGAACTCCAAGTAATAATATGCTTGGTAATAATAATACCAAAAATCGTATTATTAATGTTTGTAACGTTAGTTTTTCACTTGTTAACGAGATTATTTTTGTTCTTGTTACCTTTTTACCAAGTGTAGAACCGTTCCAAAGAAAAGGTAACACAATAAAATTTATAGCCATTAATACGAAAACAAGTGTAAGGTCATATCTATAGTCACCTAAACTTATATTAAAACGATTGAAAATAGCACTATAGTTTCCGGTAATAATAGCTACTACTGCACCGTACGTAACTGAGATTAAAAACATGTCAATAAGGGAAGCACCTATACGATTCATTACAAGCGCTGGACGATGCATCTTTAACTTCATTTTGTGTCGACTCCTTCATATCCTTCTTTACCCGTTTCATCGTACCACTTCTAAAAAACATTGTAAACTGGCGTTTCGCTTACTTTTCTTGTACAATGTGTTACAACAGCATTGTAAAGGAGGTTCCCATATTGAAAAGATGGATAATCCTATTTGCCGCACTCTTATTAACAGGTTGTACAGGCAATACAAACCATTTAACCTATACAATTAACGATGAATATGAACTCATACATACTTCTGGAGATGCATTTGAACTTTTCCCATCGCAGGATGCTGTATATGCTACACAATACATCCCTGCAAAAATTACAGAAATTGCTTGGGACGATAAATACATTATCACAAAACAAATTGAGGAAAAATCAGATCCAAATAATCCTGACGCAGCAATTACAAATAAAAAAAGTGAACATTATTGGATTATCGATGTAAAGCATAATAAACGATTTGGTCCTTATAATGAAAAACAATTTAACGAGCAAAAAGATGCTTTTAAAATTACAGTCCCTTTTCAAAGTGTAGATTCATATGTGAAAGAGCTAAAAAAACAGTCAGCATAACTTTTTATGCTGACTGTTTTCGTTTAAATACACACCTTACTTAGAAAATGGGATATTGAAAGTTTGTGGCTCTTTAACAGCTTCATGAGTATCTCCTGTTGCTAAATCATCTGTTGTAAACTTAATATCCGTTATCTTCTCTTTTCCATCATCAAGTATTAAACCGATAATTCCTTCTCGTGTCTCACCAGGCTTATAATCTTCCCTTGATACACTCTTTGTGCCTACAAGTGTGTCTTCTTCATATAAAAAGTTTTGAGTCGCTACATTAAAATGCTGTTTGTCATTAATAATAACATCATTCATAGAGAAGAATTGCATGTTCTTATCTCCACTATTTTCTACCTTATATGTAATTTCAACATACCGAATCGTATCGCTAATCTCCGTTCCACTTAACGATGCATATAATTCAGCATCTTCTTGACTCACTTTATCTCCCAATCTACGCTTTACTTCTTCAGGAGTTAATGCAGTATACACTTTCAATGTATTTTTTGCATCTTTGCTCATTTGTGATAATGAGATAACTTTAACGTCTTGTACGTGAATTTTCATTGGGGCTACTTCAAATGTCTGATTCACCGAATGAACTTGTTCTAATTCAAAAGTTCCCCATCCTTTTTCTTTCACCTTTTGTCCTACTTTTTTAAGCTCACGCCCACCATACTCTTTTGTTTCTGGAATAGATTCTTTCTTTTTAGGTTCTGCTTTCTTTTCTTCTTGATGGAAGCAACCACTTAACATAAGAAGAAAACTACATAAAACAAAAATACTTTTCCATGCTTTCATCATTTAATTTCTCCTAACACTATCATTCATTAAAATATATTAGTCCCTTGTTTTGTAAACTATAGAAACAATGAGAAGTCCACAAAACAAACTTGTCAGTCCAGATACTATTATACCTCCTATTTGGAAAATATGAAAATAGGGGTCTAATAACGCGTGAACGATAAATATAATGGCTGCCACAATGATAGATGAAGCCCAATATTTCTTTTTTTCCGAAGTTAAACTAGTATCTCTATCCATTCTTCTTCTATATTTCCATAGTACATATACTAGTAATAGTAGACCAAAACACGTACTCCCATGCTGTAAAAATTTATAAATTGGAATACTATATACTTCTTGCTGTAACAGAGGTAATTTCATAACAAAATAGCCTGTCTTATGGGTAAAAGCATCCCAAACTACATGCGTCACCATACCGAATACAGCAGAATAGCAAAATACAAAAATATCTTTCCATGTATAAAGCCCCCATTTTTCATCAGCTATATATTTATAGTACGTAGCAAAAGGCGTAGGTAAATGTGTTATAAACGGTCCTTTTAAAATACGATGATATGCATATGCTAATAAAAAAACGAGTGGTAAATTCAAATATAAGAAACCAGCCCATGTGTGGCCAATAATACCGTATGGCCTAAAATATAAAAAATATTCAAAATCAGGTGCCATACTACCTAATATAAGAGCCGTCACTGAAATATAACTAGAATGTTTCTTAGTAAAAGGGAGAACAGCTGCTGGATGCGCGAATGTAAATGGCATATTTTAACTCCTTTTCATATCCCCAATAGAATACATATTATCATAACGATATGAACAATCTCTATGCAATATTTATTTTCACATTGGAATATGACAGTTTAAATGTTATAATCCACATAAAATATTCAGAAAATAAGGAGGAGTTCGTGTGTCGTTAACACTTTTCTTTTTTCTTATTCTTTCTACTTTTTAATAAGTACGTACATAGGATTTTTTCAATGGAAGAACTTAAAAATTATAAAATATACGCCTACTCTAGTTGGCTTTATGAACGTTCTTTTCATTTTTATATTGAAGAGAATGACTTTCAGATGGGAAGGTCTCGGTTTTGGCGCACTTCAATATACGATATTAATAGCAAGCTGTCTTACACTTGTATTCGCTGCTTTTTTAGAAACAAAATCCCTTATGAATTGAGGTTTATATATTGATTGAAACACCCTTTTTAAAAAGCGTCTCATTACAAAAAGAAAATATCCCTAGCTTTTCCGCATATCCATACTGTTTACCCGCCATTCGAACATTACAATCACTCATTTTCCACCCGAATGTAACATTCATTATTGGAGAAAACGGAACAGGTAAATCAACATTACTCGAAGCTATTGCAGTTGCTTTAGGTTTTAATGCAGAAGGTGGAACGAAGAACTTCCGTTTTAACACGTACGATTCACATTCATCTTTACATGAATACATTCGAATTTCAAAAAGTTTTAATACCCCAAAAGACGGCTTTTTTCTACGTGCTGAATCATTTTATAACGTTGCTTCTTATATCGATGAAATAGATGCTATAAAATCTTATGGCGGCGTTTCACTTCACGAGCAATCACATGGTGAATCATTCTTCTCATTATTCATGAATCGTTTTTCAGGACAAGGTTTATACATTTTAGATGAGCCTGAGGCAGCTTTATCACCGATGAGGCAACTTTCAATGCTCATTCGCATGCACGAGCTAGCTGAACAAGGTTCACAATTTGTTATCGCAACGCATTCTCCCATTTTAATGGCTTATCCTGAATCTACTATATACTCTTTAACTCAAGAAGGGGTTCACGAATCGACATTAGAAGAAACAGAGCATTACCAAACGACGAAACTTTTCTTTGAAAATCGCGATCGATTATTTCACCACTTATTTGAGTCATAAAAAAAAAGGCAGCAATCGCTGCCTCTTTTTTATAATGCTTCTATAAATAAAGCTACTCCAATACCGCCTCCAACGCATAGAGAGGCAATACCTTTCTCTAATCCACGTCTTTTTAATTCGTGAATTAAACTTACCGTAATACGAGCTCCTGTACAACCAATTGGATGTCCAAGTCCTACACCACTACCGTTTACATTCACTTTCTCACGGTCTAACCCTAACTCTTTCTCTACAGCTAGGTATTGTGCAGCGAAAGCTTCATTAATTTCAAGTAAATCTGCATCTTCTAATGACCAATCTACTTTTTCTAATCCTTTGCGAATTGCTGGTGCTGGTCCAATACCCATAATTTTCGGATCTACACCTGCTACTGAATATCCAACAATTCGAGCTAACGGTTGTAAACCTTTTTCTTTCGCCTTTTCTTCACTCATTAATACTAAAACGGCACTTCCGTCATTAAGACCAGATGAATTCCCTGCAGTTACTGATCCATCTTTACGGAAAGCTGGTTTTAGTCCCGCTAATTTTTCAGCTGTAATATCTGCACGTGGATGTTCATCCTTCGAAAATACAACTTCTTTTCTACGTTCTTTTATCGAAATAGGAACAATTTGATCGTCAAAATATCCAGACTCAATCGCTTGTAGTGCTAGTGTGTGACTACGAAGCGCAACTTCATCTTGTTCCTCTCTTGTAATTTCATATTGATCAACTAAATTTTCCGCTGTTTCACCCATCATAATATGATGCAATGGATCTTCTAATATTTCCCACACTGTATCACGGATTTCTCCATGTTGTAGACGTTGTCCCCAGCGGTGTTGTTTTAATGCATAAGGGCTTGAACTCATTGCTTCTACTCCACCTGCAACAACAATATCACTTACACCTAATTGGATTTGCATTGCAGCTGACATAATTGCTTGCATACCTGAAGAACATTGACGTTGAATTGTATAACCAGTAACTGTGTCAGGAAATCCTGCCGCTAATGCAGCTGTTCTTGCAGTATTTGCTTCATCAGTTCTTTGAATACAGTGACCTAAAATTACTTCATCAACTTCATGTGGTTCTACTCCGCCTCGTTTTACAGCTTCCTGAAGTACAGGAACAGCTAATTCTACTGGCGTTACATTTTTTAGCGCTCCCCCAAAAGTCCCAATTGGTGAACGAACTGCAGCTGTAATAACAACATTATGCATTTTGTACTTGCCCCTCTCTTATGTACACTAGTAAGTTTTTAGGTGAAATTCCATAAGATGTATGTCTATAACTATCATACTATAAAGATAGCAAAAAATCAAAATATTTAATATAATAAAAATAGAAGGAATTAACCTTCTATTCTGTCAATGCATATAAAAATTTTTGTAAAATTTTCTCTGTCGTTTCATTTAATTTTGGTAACTTATCTACTGGAAAGTATTGAAGTTGTAACCCTTCATGATCGAGCTTTAATTCTCCGCTTACATGATGCCCCTGATACAGATGGATGACATTAAAGATTTCATCTCCATTTGGATAACGGAAATATACTTCCTTTCCTGATAAGACACCAAGAAATTGCATGATTTTTGCACTTAGTCCCGTCTCCTCGAATAATTCTCTACGAGCAGTTTCTTCTGTCGTTTCTCCCAGTTCCATTGCCCCGCCAGGCACTCCCCAATCATATGTATCTGAACGATATTGAAGCAATACTTCTTGATTATCATTTAATATAATAATTGCTGATCCTACTAAAATAAGTGGTCTCGTACCAACTACTTTGCGTAACTCTTCAATATACCCCAATATGTAAACTCTCCTTTCCTCACCCTTCCTTATCATAACAAAATTCTCTTCCTTTTGTTGCTGTAATTTTCAATAAAAAAAGAAGCTTACGCTTCCTTTTTTTACCGTTATTTCTTAAAGCTTTCGTATTTTACAGCTTCAAAAGCTTCTTCAATTTCCTCATTGCTATAATGGACATATGTAAAACGCCCTAATTCTACTAATCTAGCTATTTCTTGTAACGCTTTATGCTGATCATATGTTTCTTCAATTGTAATATGTACATAAAACTTCATTAATGGATGTTCATATAAAGGTTCTCCCACCTCTACATATACATCTTCAACCCCTTGCACAACTCTTACATAGCTCGCAAATTGATAAAGAGCTTCTCTGTCTGAAACGATTTTTAATGTATACATATATTCTCCCCCTTTTCTTTACTATATCAAAAAGATGACCATACTACGTTATAGAACTATGAAATTTTTTCGACTTGTATAATAAACAAGGCGTTTATCCATACATAGGGTCTTTTCCCAACATATATTATAGAAAGAATTTTTTCAGTTGAGGTGTTCCTTATGGATCCATACGTCAATATATGTATTTGCATTACTCCAGGCGCCAATATTTCTGATGACCGTATCGCAAAAGATTTAGCAGTTGCAGAATCAATTTGGCACCCCATTACATTTCAAATTCAAGACGTAATTATTTTAAATGAACTTTTCCGTTTTTCTGACCGTGAAATTAGTTATAAAAATTCTATTCAAAGTCAGGAAAAATTAGCATCCTTTTTCCAGACCTGTGTAAATGAAGCTCCTGAATGCGACCTTTACATTTGTTATATTGGCAGTGATTATTTCAAAGAAACAGCCGTAATTGCCTGCGCTTACTCTTTAGCAAAACAACAGCAACTTACTGGTTATATCGTTTTAACAAATTCAGCTGCTCCCATGAAAAATATATATACGCTCGCTCACGAAATCGGTCATATTTTATTTACAAGACGTATTCATGGGAAACTTACTCACGCAGATCCTCATTCCCCAACTGGCTCGGAGCACCATCCTTCTCCAACAAATCTTATGTACCCTATCGTACCTCGTCCTGAAAACGTCCATATTCATTCCTTATTAACAAACGAACAAAAAGAGCTCTCTTTACAAAGCTCTTTATTGCAAAGAAAAAAACAGTAACTGTCCTGTTACTGTTTAAAACAACTCATTCCAATCCACAAACCAAATCCCGGCTGCTAGAAATACAAATAGGCAACTAAACATAAACGTAATACCTCTAAAAATCCCTATATAATATTTCTTCGGAAATAATTTTTTGCATATCCAGAGCAGCCCTTTTCCTATTAAACCGAAGAACAAAACATAACCCGATGTGTCATCTAATAAAGTATCGAAATAGTCATCGTGTACCTTTTTCGAAAAGGTAGTATATAGCCCGAAAATCGTTAAACCTAAAAATACAATAGACAATATACCTAGAAATATACTTTGCATATTTGTTCCCCCTTAATAAAAAATTCAGTTCGTTCGCTATTAATATAAATCTAGCTTACAGTTTTTTTCTCCTCATTTTTCAAAGACCATCTCATTAATACATATAAACTTCCGTACAGAAGTAAAGATTCTAACATTCCCCAGTATGGATTTTTCTCTCCTAATCCTTTAAATACAAACATAATGAATAACGGTACGATAACAGCTAATATTCCAATCCATCCAAGTATGTACGCTTCACCAATTAACAGCACTAATAAAACAATTCCAGCTAGTATATAACTTTGCATAGTCGTTAATTGCAATACAGGTGTCCCATACCATTTATTCATAAACATTAACAATACTAGTAATAGAATTGGTAGCAAAGATGCTACATAAATAATGCCAAATTCTTTTATTTTGCTCTTAAATGATGACATTCTAAAAGCAAATACAATTCCTACAATAGTAATCATTAAAACAATTGGGTATCCAATCAATTGTACATTCGTTAATGTAAATTCATGATTTGGGCTTTCAAATAAAATATTTGTAAGTAACCAATATCCACCTATTCCAATTATCATTCCTAAAATAGTCTTTACATTTCCGCCTTTATCCTTCTCCATCTCTTTCGCCAATTCTTCTGCATACTCTTTTGGCGAATCACCAAATATATCCTTTACCGTCTTTCCCTTTTTCTCACCTTCTATTAAATGAAGTTCTGCATCTTCTAAAAAAGCGTCCACATCTTCTTCTTTAATTCCCTTCGTTATTAAATACACTTTCGTATCAATTAAAAACTTTTCTCCTTCTTTAGAAACCTTCATTATAGCCCCTCCCTTATTAAACAGCTTCCCTTCTATTCATCTTCATCATAATTTCAAGGAAAATTAAAATAAACAAACTTCCGTATAAACATATAATTTGAAATAACATTGGCACGAGGTCTTCCGATGTAAATGTTTGAAACACTAACATAATAGAAAGCGGAATGATTAAATATAAGTTTTTAAACCATCCTTCAAAATATATATTTATCGCTACTGTGATGATAAATATACCTCCAGCTAATATATAGCTTTGCATTTGAGTGAATATAAACATTTTTGTAGGATATATCACATCTAATATCGTTACAGCCCCTATTAGAAACATTGGTACAATCATGACTAAAGACCACATAGCAAACCATGTTTTTGTAAAACTTGTTACGAAGGTCATTTTGCGAAGTAGAAAATTAGGACCCATAACAACTAAAATCAATGAAAAACTATACCCAATGCACTGAATAAGTGAAATCTGTAGAATTCCGTTATTCACTATTATGATAGAAGCAATAATCCAAAACGAAACGATATTCATTACTGTAAAACCAATTTGCTTCCACGTTTCTTTCCTATCTCTTTCCATCACTTTTACAAGTTCATTTGCATATTCTTTCGGTGAGCTTCCGAAAATTTCTTCTACACTTTTTCCATCAGTCTCACCTTCTATTAAATGAAGTTCTGCGTCTTCGATAAAGCTTTCAATGTCGCTTTCTTTCACACTCTTTGCCGCTAAAAATAATCTCATATCTAATAAAAACTTTCGTGCTTCACTGGATAGCATTATTTTTTTCTCCCTTTCCCCTCAAGTAGACGCTCTACACTACTTTGCATCGCTTCCCAGCGATCCATAAACTCATTAAGTGCTTCCTCGCCTTTTTCTGTTAATGTATAATATTTTCGCTTTGGACCAGATGGAGATTCCTTCATTATACTCGTTATTAATCCTTCCTTTTGCATTCGTATTAATAACGGATAAATACTTCCCTCACTTGCCATTGTAAAGCCATACTTCGCTAGCCTTTCACTCATTTCATAACCGTATATTTCACCTTCAGAAATAATAGCAAGTAAGCACCCTTCTAAAATCCCTTTCAACATTTGACTTGTCGACATAACTCAAATCCTCCCACTATCTTGTTTTACAAGATAGATAAGCGTAAGTATCTTGCTTTACAAAATAGTATAGCAAAGACTATTTTGCAAAACAAGATAGCTAACAATATTTTTCCAAATCTTTGCAGGATTTTTATTATCCACTCTCTAAATAGAGCAATAAGAGAACTTTTATTATGAAGGAGTGTTTTTCATCATGGTTACAAATCGAGTTGTCTTTTTAACAGGTGCTGCGAGCGGTATTGGTTATGAAATGGGAAGTGCTTTCGCAAAAGAAGGTGCTAAAGTTATCATTAGTGATCGCCTTGAAGATCGTGCAAAAGAAGCTGCTGAACAATTGCAAAAAGAAGGCTATCAAGCTATCGGTTTAAAATGTGACGTTACAGCTGAAGAAGAAATTACAGCAGCAATTTCTCAAGCAGTTACTCACTTCGGTTCATTAGACATATTAATTAATAACGCTGGAATGCAACATGTTTCACAAATTGAAGATTTTCCAACTGAAAAGTTTGAGCTGCTAATTAAAATTATGCAAATCGCTCCATTTATCGCCATCAAACATGCTTTTCCGATTATGAAAAAACAAAAATATGGCCGGATTATTAACGTCGCTTCTATTAACGGCCTTGTCGGATTCGCTGGAAAAGCTGCCTATAATAGCGCAAAACATGGTGTAATTGGATTAACAAAAGTTGCCGCTTTAGAAGGTGCTACTCATGGAATTACTGTTAATGCTCTTTGTCCTGGTTATGTCGATACCCCTCTTGTACGTAATCAATTACAAGATTTAGCCACTACACGAAATGTACCACTTGAAAATGTTTTAGAAGATGTTATTTATCCACTTGTACCACAAAAGCGCTTATTACAAGTACAAGAAATCGCTGATTATGCTATGTTTTTAGCTGGTGAAAAAGCAAAAGGTATAACTGGTCAAGCTGTCGTTATCGACGGTGGTTATACTGCTCAATAATTAAAATAAAGTTTGCTCACAAAGAGCAAACTTTATTTTAATTTCTATCTCGAGGATCATCATACTTTAGTAATTGCTGTGGCAGTTTTTCTATTGCAACAGTTATCCCATCTAATTTACTTTCAATACGATGTAGTAAATATAGTGTTACAACAATCGGAAACCCCACATTACCTATCATCCCGATCCACTCTTCCATCCTACTCTCCTCCTTTCATTATATAAATAAGGGAAAAAAACACATTTAGGCATAAAAAAACAAGCTATTATTTATTAGCTTGTTTTTCAAATAATGATGCAATCTCTCGTTTATAATCTCCACGTATAATACCTTTCTCAGTAACAATACCTGTAATTAATTCGTTCGGTGTTACGTCAAATGCAGGATTATAAACGTCAGTTCCGATTGGTGCTACTTGTTTGCCGAAAATTTTCGTAACTTCTGTTTCATCTCTTTCTTCAATAATAATTTCAGCGCCTGTTTGTTTCGTAGTATCAAATGTAGATAACGGAGCTGCAACATAGAATGGAATACTGAAATACTTTGCTAATATAGCTAAATTTAATGTTCCTATTTTATTCGCAGTATCACCATTTTTAACGATTCGATCTGCCCCTACAATAATCGCATCAATTTCTTTCGTACGAATTGCATGGGCTGCAGTATTATCAGTAATTAGTGTCACCTCAATGTCTGCTTGCTTCAACTCCCATGTCGTTAAACGACCACCTTGTAAAACTGGTCTCGTTTCACACGCGTATGCATGTAAACGCACACCTTTTTCTTTCCCAATATAAAATGGTGCTAATGCAGTGCCATATCTAGCGGTTGCAATACTCCCTGCATTACAAATTGTTAAAATTTTATCACCATCTTTAAAACATGTTAAACCATGTTCTCCAATACTCCGGCACACCTCTTCATCTTCCTGCTGAATGCGAAGCGCCTCTTCTTCTAATATTTTTTGCGCTTCTTTTATTGTAGTAATCTCTCGAATAGATTCTCTCATGCGATCAATTGCCCAAAATAAATTCACTGCCGTCGGACGTGATGTCCCTAAATAATTACAATCTCTATTAAACTTCTTTTGAAACTCCTCAATATGTACAGTATTATATTTTTTTGCTGCAAGCGCCAAACCAAATGCAGCTACAATTCCAATTGCAGGTGCTCCGCGTACTTCTAGCATTACAATACTTTTCCAAACCTCTTCAATAGTCGTTAACGTTTTGTATTCTGTACTATGAGGCAACTTTGCTTGATTTAATACCGCAATTGTATCACCTTTCCAACTTACAGATCTCGGCACAGTAACAATCATGCTCATGCTTTTATGCCCCCTGAAACTGTTTGTTGAAATAATGTTCGAAACAGTTGAATATCAGCACTCTTAGATTCATATTTTATTAGTTCTTTTCCTAAGTTTAGAGCTTGTTTCTTAGCTTGAATTCTTTTTTCTTTATTTGTTATTTCATCTAAATCAGCTACATGAGCTAAACCAATTGTTCTTCGAATTAATTCACATCCTGCAAATCCGACAGCATCAGTAAAGATATTTTGCAAAATAATTGGTAACCATTGTTTTTCTTTCGTATATGCTTCTACGCCTTCTCCAATCCATAACTTCGTAAAAGTTTCTACAAAATAACTCCATGTCTTTTCTATATGGAAAAATAGTACATTTCTCTGTTCTTCTTCTCTAGATAACGCATTTAATAATAAATTTGCAATAAATTGACCAAGATCAAATCCAAATGGACCGTACGTTGCAAATTCTGGATCAATTACTTTCGTTTCAGAAGGCGATGAAAATATACTACCAGTATGTAAATCCCCATGAATGAGCGCTTCTTTTCTCGTTAAAAACTTATACTTATACTGTGCTACTTTTAATTTTAAAGTTTTATCACTCCACAGTTCATCAACCGCTAGTTGTAACTCTGGCTCATAATTATTCGTATCGTAATGCCCAAACGGATCTGTAAACACTAAATCTTCTGTTATTTTACAAAGGTCTGGATTTACAAATGTACCCTCTAGTACCCTTTTCTCTTCTGACTGCAAACCGAAATCTGAAGTATAAAATAAAACATGTGCAAGAAAACGACCGATATGCTGAGATAAAAGTGGATACTCCTCTCCGTCTATCAATCCTCTTCTTGTAATTGTTAGCTTTGATAAATCTTCTAATACTGTTACTGCTAACTCTTCATCATGACTGTACACTACCGGCACATAGTCCGGTACATACTTCGTAAAAATTTGTAATGCCTTACTTTCAATCGTTGCTCTTTTTATAGACAACGGCCAGCTCTCACCAACTACTTTCGCATATGGAAGAGCTTGTTTTATTATAATTGATTTCTCTCCATCATCTAATTTGAACACGTAATTTAAGTTTCCATCTCCAATTTCATGGCAAACTACATTTGCTTTCTTTTCAAAATAGCCATGTTCTTTCGCATATTGTACAGCTGTTACTTCTGTTAATGAATAATATCCCATCGTCTTTTCCTCCTTTTTTAATTCAGAGGTTTTTCTGACGCAGAAAAACCTCTTTCCATAAAGAAAGAGGTTTGAAGTTTATCTTCTCCCCTCTTATCTGCCAGAAAGTTTACTTTCTGCTGGAATTAGCACCGTGCCCTTTTGGCGTCATAAACGCCCCATTTCACAATGGTATTACGGTCGGTTGCTGGGCTTCATCGGGCCAAATCCCTCCACCTGCTCTTGATAAGAGTTGTATAATTTTTTAGAATTTTTAACTTTATGTTGAAGACTATACCAAGAATAAAAATCACTTGTCAACATTTTATTTGTATAATTCTGGACGACGATCTGCAAAAACCGGAATTCCTTTGCGTACCTCTTTAATCTTCTCGAATTTAAGCTCTCCAAATAAAATTGATTCCTCTTCATTTGCCTCTACTACAACTTCTCCCCAAGGATCGACAATTAAAGAATGACCTGCAAACTTATTATTCGGATCCTTTCCTGCTCTATTACACGCAACAACATAACACTGATTTTCAACTGCTCTTGCCTGCAATAGCAAGCGCCAATGTGCTAAACGAACTAATGGCCATTCTGCTACAACAAATAAAACTTTTGCACCTTTAGCAGTATGAACGCGCATCCACTCTGGAAAACGAATATCATAACAAATTGTGCCAGCGCACTCTACATCATCTAGCTTAAATTCACCTGTCTCATTACCAGCTACTAAATATTTATGTTCATCCATAAGCTGAAATAAATGTACTTTACTATATTCATTGACTAACTGACCTTTATTAGTTACAACATACATTGTATTTGTAACACCTTGCTCTGTTTGCTTCGCTATGGAACCACCAACAATATGTACACCATATTGTTTCGACCATTCTTTCAACTTTTCTTTCGTTTCTATTCCATCCCTATCTGCAATTTCAGAAAGTCTCGTTAAATCATATCCTGTTGTCCATAGTTCTGGTAAGACGATAACATCTGGTCTTTCCTTCATCGCTTCACTTATTTTATTTTTAGCGTTCTCAATATTTTTTTCTACATCTCCAAAGACAATATCCATTTGAATACATGCGACTTTCATTTTTTCAGCCCCATTCTCATTTTTCTCTTTACAAAATACTGGAAAGATTATATCATTTGTCACTAGAATTGTAACAACTTTCAAAAGAGGTGGAAAGTATGAAATTATTTCAACCTTCTGATATAGTAACGTCATTGCCAACACAATTTTTCGCTTCACTTGTTGCAAAAGTTAACAAAGTCGTTGCAGCTGGTCACGATGTTATTAATCTAGGTCAAGGTAATCCAGATCAACCAACACCGCAGCATATCGTAAAAGCTTTACAAGATGCTGCCGAAAAGACCATTCATCATAAATATCCGCCATTTCGCGGACACGAAAGCTTAAAAGAAGCCGTGGCAACATTCTATCAACGTGAATACGGTGTAGTAGTAAATCCAAAAACTGAAGTTGCTATTTTGTTTGGTGGAAAGGCTGGATTAGTAGAATTACCAATTTGTTTTACAAACCCTGGTGATAGCATTCTCGTTCCAGATCCAGGCTATCCAGATTATTTATCAGGAGTTGCTTTAGCAAAAGCACAATTTGAAACAATGCCGCTTATTGCAGAAAATAATTTTTTACCGGATTATACAAAAATTGATGATTCTATCGCCGAGCGAGCAAAGTTAATGTTTTTGAACTATCCAAACAATCCTACTGGTGCTACTGCATCAAAAGATTTCTTTGATGAAACCATTCATTTTGCTAATAAACATAATATATTAGTTGTTCACGATTTTGCTTACGGAGCTATTGGATTTGATGGTCAAAAACCCGTTAGTTTCTTGCAAGCAGATGGCGCCAAAGATACAGGAATTGAAATTTACACATTATCAAAAACTTTCAATATGGCTGGGTGGCGTATTGCTTTTGCAGTCGGGAATGAAAGTGTCATCGAAACAATTAACCTATTGCAAGATCATATGTATGTTAGTATTTTTGGTGCAGTTCAAGACGCAGCCCGCGAAGCGCTATTAAGTTCACAGTCTTGTGTAATAGATCTTGTTAATAGTTATGAATCTCGGAGAAATACTCTTATTTCAGCTTGTCACTCAATTGGTTGGAATGTAGATATTCCAACCGGATCATTCTTTGCATGGCTCCCTGTACCAGAAGGATATACATCTGAGCAATTTTCAGATATTTTACTAGAGAAAGCACACGTTGCAGTTGCTCCTGGTATTGGATTTGGTGAGCACGGCGAAGGATACGTCCGTGTTGGTCTCTTACATACAGAAGAACGATTACGAGAAGCAATTCATCGAATTGAGAAATTAAATTTCTTCAAAAAATCGTTGACAACATAAAAAATATCTGACAAAATTCAGTTATCTTAAAAATTTAAACATTTCTAAATACTTCTTATCAAGAGCAGGTGGAGGGACGAGCCCGACGAAACCCGGCAACCGATCTACAATCGTAGACACGGTGCTAATTCTCGCAGCATTACGCTGACAGATAAGGAGCTGGTTGTAAAAAAACCTCTCCTTAGCTGAGAGGTTTTTTTATTTAACTAGGAGGTTATAACAATGAGCGGAATTATAGCGACGTATTTAATCCATGACGATTCACATAACTTAGAAAAAAAAGCTGAGCAAATTGCACTCGGTTTAACAATTGGCTCTTGGACTCATTTGCCACACTTATTGCAAGAACAATTAAAACAACATAAAGGCAATGTCATTCATATTGAGGAATTAGATGAGCAAGAACATATCAATTCGTATCTACGTAAAAAAGTAAAACGAGGGATTATTAAAATCGAATATCCCTTATTAAATTTCAGTCCAGATTTACCAGCGATTTTAACAACTACATTCGGAAAGCTATCACTTGATGGTGAAGTAAAATTAATTGATTTAACCTTTTCAGATGAGTTAAAAAAGCATTTTCCTGGTCCGAAGTTTGGTGTAGATGGCATTCGAAACTTTTTACAAGTGTATGACCGTCCCCTTTTAATGAGCATTTTTAAAGGAATGATTGGACGAAATATTGGATATTTAAAAACGCAATTACGAGATCAAGCGATTGGTGGTGTAGATATCGTAAAAGATGATGAAATTTTATTTGAAAATGCATTAACACCACTATCGAAGCGAATTGTATCTGGAAAAGAAGTTTTACAATCAGTATATGAAACATACGGCCATAAAACGTTATATGCCGTAAATTTAACAGGCCGAACTTTTGATTTAAAAGAAAATGCGAAACGTGCGGTACAAGCTGGTGCTGATATTCTATTATTTAACGTATTTGCTTACGGACTAGATGTACTACAATCACTTGCAGAAGATGACGAAATCCCAGTTCCTATTATGGCACACCCTGCTGTAAGTGGTGCTTATTCGGCATCCAAGTTATATGGAATCTCGTCTCCACTATTACTTGGAAAGCTACTACGTTATGCTGGTGCTGATTTTTCTTTATTCCCGTCTCCATATGGCAGCGTTGCGTTAGAAAAAGAAGAGGCTCTTACCATCTCAAAATATTTAACTGAAGACGATGCATTTTTCAAGAAAAGTTTTTCTGTTCCATCTGCTGGTATTCACCCTGGTTTCGTTCCCTTTATCTTGCGAGATTTCGGTAAAGATGTTGTTATTAATGCCGGTGGTGGGATTCATGGCCACCCGAACGGAGCACAGGGCGGCGGCAAAGCATTCCGTGCTGCAATTGAAGCTACTTTGCAAGGAAAACCACTCCATGAAGTAGATGAAATAAATTTGCATAGCGCACTACAAATATGGGGAAATCCCTCACATGGGGTGAAATTATGAGTATTCAAGTGTTTTGTGATTTCGATGGTACGATTACAAATAACGATAACATTATGTCCATTATGGAAAAATTCGCACCTCCAGAGGCAGAAGAAGTAAAACAAAGAATTTTATCACAAGAACTTTCTATTCAAGAAGGTGTTTCTCAATTATTTCAACTGCTACCTACTAATCTACACAATGATATAATTCAGTTTTTAAAAGACACTGCCGAAATTCGTACTGGCTTTCATGAATTTATACAATTTGTAAATGAAAATAATATTTCTTTTTACGTTATATCAGGTGGGATGGATTTCTTCGTCTATCCACTCTTACAGAAAATCATTCCAAAAGAGAAAATTTATTGTAATGAAACAGACTTTTCAACAGAGTTTATTACAGTTAAATGGCCTCATCCTTGTGACGATCATTGTCAAAATCATTGCGGATTATGCAAATCATCACTAATCCGTAAATTAAGTGATACAAATGATTTTCATATTGTAATTGGGGATTCTATTACTGATTTACAAGCTGCGAAACAAGCAGATAAAGTATTCGCCCGCGACTTTCTTATTACAAAGTGTGAAGAAAATCGTATTGCTTATACACCCTTTGAAACATTTCACGATGTTCTAGCTGAACTAAAACATTTGTTAGAGGTGAAATTATGAAACAACTTTTTCGTCAATGGTATGACTTAAGCGAGATCAAAAAAGAGTTAACAATACGAAATTGGTTTCCAGCAACAAGTGGTAATATTTCTATAAAGGTTAGTCATGAGCCACTTACTTTTCTTATTACAGCAAGCGGTAAAGATAAAACAAAAACCACTCCAGATGATTTTCTATTAGTAGATCATTTAGGAGTTCCCGTATTAGAGACTGAATTACGCCCTTCAGCAGAAACAATATTGCATACACATATTTATAACAATACGAATGCCGGGTGCGTACTTCACGTTCATACAACTGATAACAATGTCATCACAAATTTGTATAGTGATGCAGTCACCCTTCAAAATCAAGAAATTATTAAAGCTCTTGATATTTGGGACGAAGGTGCAACGATTAACATTCCCATTATCGAAAACCATGCTCATATCCCAACGCTTGGAGAGAACTTCCGAAAACATATAAAAGGAGATTCGGGAGCAGTATTAATCCGTAACCATGGTATTACCGTATGGGGCCGAGATAGCTTTGATGCAAAGAAAAGATTAGAAGCTTATGAGTTTTTATTCCAATTTCATATAAAACTATTATCAATTCAAGGAGGCGTTTCTAATGGCGCAAATTCGTATTCATGAAGTAAATACTCGCATTGAAAATGAGGTGGAAGTATCAAAATTTCTACAAGAAGAAGGCGTTTTATATGAGAAATGGAACATTTCTAAGCTTCCTACTCATTTAACAGAAAATTATTCCTTAACAGATGAAAACAAAGCTGACATATTAACGTTGTTTTCAAAAGAAATTGCTGATGTTTCAGAGCGCAGAGGTTATAAAGCATATGATGTGATTTCACTTTCAAATAGCACACCTAACCTTGACGAGTTATTAATTAATTTCCAAAAAGAACACCATCATACTGACGATGAAGTTCGCTTTATTGTCAGCGGTCATGGCATCTTCGCTATTGAAGGAAAAGACGGTCGATTCTTTGACGTTGAACTTGAACCTGGTGATCTTATATCTGTACCTGAAAATGCAAGACATTATTTTACCTTACAAGATGATCGCCAAGTTGTAGCTATTCGTATTTTTGTTACAACAGAAGGTTGGGTTCCAATTTATTAAGGTAGCTAGTTGAATAAAAGAAATTGGAACCCCTTTTCCAACCTTTTATTCACTCTACATATATACATCCTCCTATGGAACAGGCTTATTTCATTTTCTGAAATAAGTCTGATTTTTTATTTACTCAAAAACTTCTTCTCTTCCTTTTTAAAGGAGAATTATCCTCTTCGATTTTTTAACAATTTTTGAACATTTATTGAACTTTTTTTGAACTTTTTCTGAAAATTCTGTTTTGTATATGATATACTACAATTACTAATAAGGAAAATAATATCGCAAACAGAGGGGGATAATCATGAGTTTACTTATTGCACTTATACTTGGAGTTACGTGTGGAGCTATTCCTGTTATTTTAGGCGCTATTATGGAAGAGTTAGAAGTTGGTGTTTTAGGTTTTGCCGCATCATGTGTAAGCGCTTTATTTTTTGGTTTATATGGTGCTATTCCTGTTGCTATTCTGTGCGCATTTTATATAATACGCCATGCTCGAGCGAAACAGTTTGGTCCTAATCACATTGCACAAATTATTCCATTCCCAATTGAACGGTGCCGCCGGGCTTCCAACCTATAAAGTGAAACTTTAATCAGTAGGGTTTTGTTCATCCCCACTGATTATTAGCCTTCACCAATCGGGCGTTTACGGGCAGCCCGACTCCCACCTAACTTCT
>NZ_BOQD01000117.1 GCF_018332515.1 Bacillus hominis
ACGCACCGCTGGTGTACCAGTTGTTCTGCCAAGGGCATAGCTGGGTAGCTATGTGCGGAAGGGATAAGTGCTGAAAGCATCTAAGCATGAAGCCCCCCTCAAGATGAGATTTCCCATAGCGTAAGCTAGTAAGATCCCTGAAAGATGATCAGGTTGATAGGTTCGAGGTGGAAGCATGGTGACATGTGGAGCTGACGAATACTAATAGATCGAGGACTTAACCATATAATATGAAGCAAATGTTATCTAGTTTTGAAGGAATATGCCTTCAATAGTTTGGTGATGATGGCAGAGAGGTCACACCCGTTCCCATACCGAACACGGAAGTTAAGCTCTCTAGCGCCGATGGTAGTTGGGACCTTGTCCCTGTGAGAGTAGGACGTCGCCAAGCAATTTAAAACACGAGGATTGGAGCAGTACGGTTTTTTGTCTGTCTCATAACACGAAGGTCGCAGGTTCAAATCCTGTCCCCGCAACCAAATGGTCCCGTGGTGTAGTGGTTAACATGCCTGCCTGTCACGCAGGAGATCGCCGGTTCGACCCCGGTCGGGACCGCCATTTTATATAAAGAAAAGAACGAAACAAGTTGTTTCGTATTTTTTTATTTGTTTTAACAAAAAACTAATAAAGACAGTCAAACTATCCTTAGGAAAACTCCTAAGGACTTTTTTATATATTTAAAACCTGTATAATAAAGAGCAGAGAACATTGTGAGTAAAGTAGGTGAAGTCTGTGAGTAAATATGAAATAACAACAAAATCTTCGGAAGAAACTCAGCGATTATCAGAAAAATTAGGGGAACTTGTAAAGGCACAAGATGTAATTATTTTAGAAGGTGATCTTGGAGCTGGCAAGACGACTTTTACAAAAGGATTAGCAAAAGGTCTTGGAGTGAAAAGAGTCGTAAATAGTCCTACCTTCAATATTATTAAAGAATATAAAGGAAGATTACCGCTATATCATATGGATGTGTATCGTTTAGCGGAAAGTGAAGAAGATTTAGGATTTGATGAGTATTTCTATGGTGAAGGGATTACAGTAGTAGAATGGGCTCATTTAATAGAAGCATATTTACCGAATGAGAAGTTACAAATTAGTTTATTCCATGCTGGAGATGATACAAGAAAAATTGTACTCGAGCCAATTGGAGATCGCTATATTAGATTATGTGAGGAGCTATTACAAGATGAAAGTACTAGCAATTGATACTTCAAATTACGTAATGGGTGTATCCCTTATTGAGGAAGGGAACGTGATTGGGGAAATCATTACAAATTTGACAAAAAACCATTCTGTACGTCTTATGCCAGCTGTAGAGAAACTTTTAAAAGAATGCGGTGTAAAACCGAAAGAATTGACTAAAATTGTTGTAGCAGCTGGACCAGGATCATATACAGGTGTTCGTATAGGTGTGACTGCTGCAAAAACATTAGCTTGGTCACTTCAAATACCAATTGTAGGTGTATCAAGTTTAGAAGTGGTGGCTGCAAATGGTGCTAATTTTAATGGACTAATTTGTCCTTTATTTGATGGCCGACGTGGTCAAATTTACACGGGGTTATATACATATGAAGGAGAACGTATAACTTCAATAGAAGAAGACCGAATTATTCTTATTGTTGACTGGTTGCAAATGTTAAAAGATAAAGGTCAGCCTGTTTTATTTATTGGTAACGATGTTAAATTGCATAAAGAAACAATTGTAGAACATTTAGGCGATCAAGCTGTATTTGCACCTTTTACTAAGAATAACCCAAGACCAAGTGAGCTAGCATTTTTAGGATTACAAAAAGAAGAGCAAGATGTGCATACGTTTGTTCCGAGTTACCTTCGTTTAGCTGAAGCTGAAACAAAATGGTTAGAAAGTCAAAAGAAATAGGGGTCTTTAGAAAATGGATATGATATTTAGAAAGATGGCACTCGATGATATTGCTCAAATTGTAGCTATTGAAGAAGCATCTTTTTCAACTCCTTGGACTGCAGATGCCTTTCACCGTGAATTAGAGATGAATGAACATGCACATTATGTTGTGCTAGAAAAAGATGGTCTCGTAATTGGATATTGTGGATTGTGGATAGTTCTTGATGAATCACATGTAACAAATATAGCTATCCTGCCAGAATACAGAGGCAAAAAGCTAGGGGATGCCTTATTGAAAGAAGTCATTTCCGAAGCGAAAGGGTTAGGAGTAAAAACAATGACACTTGAAGTACGCGTGTCAAATGAAGTAGCAAAGCAGTTATACAGAAAATACGGATTTCAAAATGGTGGGATTCGTAAACGATACTATGCAGACAATCAGGAAGATGGTCTTGTAATGTGGGTGAATATATAATGGAAAAAAATACGATTATACTTGGTATTGAAACAAGCTGTGATGAAACAGCTGTAGCAGTTGTTAAAAATGGAACGGAAATCATTGCGAATGTCGTCGCATCACAAATTGAAAGTCATAAGCGTTTTGGCGGAGTTGTACCAGAGATTGCATCCCGTCATCATGTAGAAGAAATCACAGTTGTGTTAGAAGAAGCTTTAAAAGAAGCGAATATTACTTTTGAGGATATTGATGCAATTGCTGTAACAGAAGGACCAGGCTTAGTTGGAGCACTTTTAATAGGTGTAAATGCAGCGAAAGCTGTGGCTTTTGCTCATGATATCCCTCTAGTTGGTGTTCATCATATTGCTGGTCATATTTATGCGAACCGTTTAGTAAAAGAAGTACAATTCCCGTTACTGTCGCTTGTTGTATCCGGTGGTCATACGGAGCTTGTTTATATGAAAGAACATGGTTCATTTGAAGTGATTGGTGAAACGCGAGATGATGCGGCAGGAGAAGCTTACGATAAAGTAGCTCGTACATTATCAATGCCTTATCCAGGTGGTCCTCATATTGATCGCCTTGCGCATGAAGGAAAACCAACAATTGATTTGCCTCGTGCGTGGTTAGAACCTGATTCGTATGATTTCAGCTTTAGTGGATTGAAATCAGCAGTTATCAACACTGTGCATAACGCAAAACAACGCGGTATAGAAATTGCACCAGAAGATTTAGCAGCAAGTTTCCAAGAAAGTGTAATAGATGTACTTGTAACGAAAGCGTCTCGTGCAGCAGATGCTTATAATGTAAAACAAGTACTTCTTGCTGGTGGAGTAGCTGCTAATAAAGGGCTTCGTGCACGTTTAGAAGTAGAATTTGCACAAAAAGAAAATATAGAGCTAATTATTCCTCCTCTATCTTTATGCACAGATAATGCAGCGATGATTGCAGCTGCAGGTACAATTGCATACGAACAAGGAAAACGCGCTACACTAGCTTTAAATGCAAATCCAGGATTAGATATTGAAGCATAGTTATACACAAAACTAACCACAACTTGTGGATAAAACCCATATTATCTGTTGATAATATGGGTTTTTTTGTGTACATAAAATGTGTATAACTTTTCGTTCGGTTGTGGATAATGTGGAAAAGTTATTTAGAAGTTTATATTATAAAGGTGGATATGTGTATAACCTTGTGGATAACGTAGATGAAGTCTGACCTTTGAAGGAATTCTTTTTCGGGAAATAAAAAACAAGGAGATGTCCAAAAAATATTTTGAAACATCGGTCTCTTATTATACAAGGTGCTACTATTGTCAATCCTTGTCGAATCGTTTATATAATTTCATTTACTATGGTATTGATTCCAAAATAGAAAATAAAAAGGAGGTCATCTCGTCAAAAATCCCGACTTATGAGACATCCTCCTTTTTAAAATTCTCTTATATATGCAGTTCTTCCCATTCTGCCATACAAGCTTCAAGCTGTTCTTGCAGTGTTTGTTTTTTAGTTGTAATTTCACTAGCCTTTTCATAATCTGCATATATTTCTGGTAAGCAAAGCTGATCTTCTAATGTAGCGATTTCTTCTTCAAATTCTACGATGTTTTGTTCTAGCTCCTCAATTTTTCGAGTGCGTTGACGCTCTAACTGTTTACGTTCTTTTTCTTCGAGATAATTTAATTTTTCTTGAGCTACAGTTTTTTGAACAGGTGCCTGATTTTCTTGCTGTTCTTGTTGTTCAAATTCTGCACGTTCAATCATTTCATTTTTCTTTTCAACGTAATAATCGTAATCACCTAAATATTCTTGTGCACCTTCAGTTGATAACTCAACAACGGTTGTCGTTACGCGATTAATAAAGTAGCGGTCATGAGAGACGAATAGAAGAGTACCTGGGTAATCAATTAAAGCATTCTCCAAAATCTCTTTACTATTTAAATCAAGATGGTTCGTTGGCTCATCGAGAATTAATAAATTGGATTTTTGCATCATAAGTTTTGCAAGAGCTAGTCGAGCCTTTTGTCCACCACTAAGAGAAGATACTGGTTTTAATACATCATCCCCTGTGAATAAAAAATTGCCCAGTATAGTGCGAATTTCTTTTTCAGGTTGCAGGGGATATTCATCCCATAGTTCATTTAAAACTCGCTTCGAAGATGTTAAGTTGGCTTGTTCTTGATCATAATAACCAACGGATACATTTGATCCGAAAGCAACGTCTCCATGTAATAGCTGTAACTTATTCACAATGGATTTTAATAATGTTGATTTTCCAATTCCGTTCGGTCCAACTAAGGCAACACTGTCACCGCGAGTTAAGCGCATATTTACATGTTCAATAATCGGTTCCTGATAATAGCCAATAGTTGCATCTTTCACTTGTAAAACATCATTTCCACTTTGTTTTTCAATATCGAAGTGGAAGGAAGCTGATTTGGAATCACCTAATGGTCTAGTTAATAATTCCATTCTGTCTAATTGTTTACGGCGACTTTGAGCACGTTTTGTCGTAGATGCGCGAGCTATATTTTTTTGTACAAAGTCTTCCAGTTTAGCAATTTCATCTTGTTGTTTTTCATAACGCTTCATCTCTTGCTCGTATAGAGCTGAGTTTAAGTCTAAATATTTACTGTAGTTACCAACAAATCGTCGGCTTTCCTTATTAGAAATTTCGTATACTTGTGTAACGAGTTTATCTAAGAAATAACGGTCATGGGAAACGATTAAAATCGCGCCAGGATAGCCTTGTAAATATTGTTCAAGCCATGTTAGTGTCTCGATGTCCAAATGGTTTGTAGGTTCGTCTAAAATAAGTAAGTCTGGTCTAGTTAATAATAATTTCCCAAGAGCTAATCGAGTCTTTTGTCCACCACTTAATGTAGAAATTGTCGTCTGATGCGTTTCAACTGGGAAGCCAAGCCCGCTTAAAATCGAGCGTATATCCGCTTCGTACTGATAGCCGCCTTGATCTTTATAATCTAATTGTAATTGGTCATAATCAGTTAATAATTTCTCGTATATAGCCGTATTTGAAAAGTTTTCTTCTTTTCCCATCTCTTGTTCAAGCCTTCGAAGTTTTGTCTCCATTTGCTGCAAGTGTGTAAAGACTGTTAACATTTCATCCCAAATTGTTAAAGACGTTTCTAATCCGGTATTTTGAGCTAAATACCCCATTGAGACATCTTTTGGTTTTATAATTTCACCACCATCATGAGATAACTCACCAGCTATTATTTTTAATAATGTAGATTTTCCGGCTCCATTTCGTCCGACTAATGCGATACGATCTTTTGTTTGTACTTCCAATTTTATGTTCGCAAGAATCGTTTCTGCACCGTATAATTTCGAAAGCCCATTCACTTGTAATAATATCAATGTTTTCACCTCAAATAATTTCTTAACTTTGCCATGTTTATATTTCTCAATCATACTAAAAATAGTGTATAGTTTAAAATAAAGAGAGAATACTTCTTCTCTTTATTATACAAGGAAATTCATGAGTACTAAACTTCTGTATTTGATTCAAGTATGTGAATAAAGATAGGAAGAGAGGAGAGGTTATATGGATCAGCAAAAAATTCCACAGGCCACTGCCAAACGATTGCCTCTATACTATCGATTTATCCAAAACTTATCTCTTTCTGGTAAGCAACGTGTTTCATCAGCCGAATTGAGTGAAGCGGTAAAGGTTGATTCCGCAACTATTCGAAGAGATTTTTCATACTTTGGAGCGTTAGGAAAAAAAGGATATGGATATAACGTAAATTATTTATTATCATTTTTCCGTGAAACACTCGACCAAGATGATATAACACGTGTAGCACTTATTGGAGTAGGTAATTTAGGGACCGCTTTCTTACATTATAATTTCACGAAAAATAATAATACAAAAATTGAAATGGCATTTGATGTTAGTGAAGAGAAAGTTGGAACAGAAATCGGAGGAATTCCTGTATATCATTTGGATGAATTAGAAGAACGTTTATCAACTGATATACAAGTGGCAATATTAACTGTACCCGCTACAGTAGCGCAATCTGTGGCAGATAGATTGGCAGAAACGGACGTGCATGGTATTTTAAATTTCACACCAGCGCGCTTAAATGTGTCAGAGAATATAAGAATTCATCATATTGATTTAGCTGTAGAGTTACAAACGCTTGTTTACTTTTTGAAGAATTATCCACAATAAAACGCAGAGGAGATGACCTCTGCGTTTTATTATTGTTTTTTCTTTGTGAATTTGACTAAGATAAGGCGCAGTGCCAAATTAAAATCAATTGTTGCCATAACTGCAAATAGTATTGTCCACATATTCCAGATTGTATCTGTTACGTTCGTAATGGCGAAGCGTGTAAAGATACATCCAAGAAGGAAGTACAATGCAGCCATGAACAATGGTGAGTTTCTCATACTAAAAATCCTCCGATAAAGCCTTGCATTTTTTCAGCTTCTTTAATCATTTCTTGAATTTGCTCATTACTTACTACAACTTGAGCGACTGCAACTAATGTATTCATTGCAACATGAGCTGCAATAGGGACGATAATACGTTTCGTTTTTACATATAAAAAGGCGAATACGAGCCCCATAGAAGTGTATACCAATAAGTGAGTAAAATCAAAATGAATCGCCGCGAATACAAGTGAACTAATGATAGCGGCAATAAAGAAATTAAACTTCTTATAAAGTGTACCAAATAAAATTTTTCTAAATACGATTTCTTCCAAAATAGGTCCGATTATAGATATGACGATAAGGAACCAAGGTGTCGTTCTTGCGATGTCCATAAGTCTTTCTGTATTTTCAGAGCCAGGTGTAATCCCTAATAACCGCATTTCGATCATACCGGCAATACTTTGTGAAAATAGTGCTAAGAAAAATCCGATGAAAATCCATCCAACTGTAGCTGGAACAGTAGAGCGCATTTTATCTAAATGCCTGTCACGAATATCTGTTCTGAGTAACCAAAGTACAACGCATAATGCAATGAAAAAGCTAATGATAGCCCAATGACCAGTTATGAGCTGAATTTTTTCCTCTCTAGTAAATCCCCTATTATCGTATAGTCCAGTTTTCAGGAGAAGCGGTAACCCGGCAATGCCTGATAACTGCATTAAAATGTATGTAACGATAATCCACCAATATTGTTTTTTCAAATGGTTTAACCATCCTTTCTAACGCTAGTGTATGAGATAAGGTAGGATAACATGTAAATATGCTACCTACGATATAAACTTTCATTTGAATTATATTTTTTTTGTAAATAAGTATTTGAAAATAAAATAGGAGACAGGAAAAAGTTGTACGTTTAGCGAAAACAACTTAGGGTGTCTTTCATATTGTAACATACAAGAAGTGGGAACAACGATTCATATAGTAAAGGCAGTAGAAGAAGTAATGCTATATAGGAAAGTGTATAAAGTAATTTGCGAAAAAATTATGATTTTTTTACTTGCAAAAGAAATTGAGATTATTTATTATTAGAAGTGTGTTAGCACTCGTGTGACTTGAGTGCTAATAAATAAAATTTACATAACAAAATGAGGAGGTTATTGTTCATGCTAAAGCCATTAGGTGATCGCGTTGTAATTGAACTTGTTCAAGCAGAAGAAAAAACAGCAAGTGGTATTGTATTACCAGACACTGCAAAAGAAAAACCACAAGAGGGTAAAGTTATTGCAGTAGGTACTGGTCGAGTGCTTGAAAATGGTGAGCGTGTTGCTTTAGAGGTAGCAGCAGGTGATCTTATCATCTTCTCAAAATATGCAGGTACTGAAGTGAAATACGAAGGTACAGACTACTTGATTTTACGTGAAAGTGACATTTTAGCAATTATCGGTTAATTATATACATTTAAAAATTCAAGGGGGTCAATTATTATGGCAAAAGATATTAAATTTAGTGAAGAAGCACGTCGTTCGATGCTTCGCGGTGTCGACACTCTTGCAAACGCAGTAAAAGTAACGCTTGGACCAAAAGGTCGTAACGTTGTACTTGAGAAAAAATTCGGTTCACCACTTATTACAAATGACGGTGTAACAATCGCAAAAGAAATCGAATTAGAAGATGCATTCGAAAACATGGGTGCGAAATTAGTAGCAGAAGTTGCTAGCAAAACAAACGATGTTGCTGGTGACGGAACGACAACTGCAACTGTATTAGCGCAAGCTATGATTCGTGAAGGTCTTAAAAACGTAACAGCTGGTGCAAACCCAATGGGTCTTCGTAAAGGTATCGAAAAAGCTGTTATTGCTGCAATTGCAGAATTAAAAACAATTTCTAAACCAATCGAAGGTAAATCTTCTATCGCACAAGTAGCTGCTATTTCTGCTGCTGACGAAGAAGTAGGTCAATTAATCGCTGAAGCAATGGAGCGCGTTGGTAACGACGGCGTTATTACTTTAGAAGAATCTAAAGGATTCACAACAGAATTAGATGTAGTAGAAGGTATGCAATTTGATCGTGGATATGCATCTCCTTACATGATTACTGATTCTGACAAAATGGAAGCGATTCTTGATAACCCATACATTTTAATTACTGACAAAAAGATTTCTAACATTCAAGAAATCTTACCAGTATTAGAGCAAGTGGTACAACAAGGCAAACCACTTCTTATCATTGCTGAAGATGTAGAAGGCGAAGCGTTAGCTACATTAGTAGTGAACAAACTTCGTGGTACATTCAATGTAGTAGCTGTTAAAGCTCCTGGATTTGGTGACCGTCGTAAAGCAATGCTAGAAGATATCGCAATCTTAACTGGTGGCGAAGTAATCACTGAAGAATTAGGACGTGACTTAAAATCTGCTACAATTGAATCTTTAGGACGCGCTGGTAAAATTGTTGTAACGAAAGAAAATACAACTGTAGTTGAAGGTATTGGAAATTCACAACAAATCGAAGCTCGCATCGGTCAAATCCGCGCGCAATTAGAAGAAACTACTTCTGAATTCGATCGTGAAAAATTACAAGAGCGTCTTGCTAAACTTGCAGGTGGCGTAGCAGTAATTAAAGTAGGTGCAGCAACTGAAACTGAGTTAAAAGAGCGCAAACTTCGCATTGAAGATGCACTTAACTCAACTCGTGCAGCAGTAGAAGAAGGTATCGTTGCAGGTGGTGGTACTTCACTTATGAACGTATACACGAAAGTAGCTTCTATCGTAGCTGAAGGCGACGAAGCAACAGGTATCAACATCGTACTTCGCGCACTAGAAGAGCCAGTTCGTCAAATCGCAATCAACGCTGGTCTAGAAGGATCTGTAGTTGTAGAGCGTCTAAAAGGCGAAAAAGTAGGCGTTGGTTTCAACGCAGCTACTGGCGAATGGGTTAACATGCTTGAAACTGGTATCGTAGACCCAGCTAAAGTAACTCGTTCTGCACTTCAAAACGCAGCATCTGTTGCAGCTATGTTCTTAACGACTGAAGCTGTAGTTGCTGACAAGCCAGAACCAGCTGGTGCTGCTGGAATGCCTGACATGGGCGGCATGGGCATGGGCGGTATGGGCGGAATGATGTAATTCCATTCCCCTGAAAAACATCCACTTCTATATAGGAGTGGATGTTTTTTTGTGTTTTTGAGAGCAGGAAAATTAATTTCTGTAGAATTTTGTCGCTTTCTCTCTTGACCATATCGATACTTCATTGTTAGAATCTAGGAAGATAATATAAAACGATCCTTCATATATCCTCAATGATATGGTTTGAGAGTCTCTACCGGGTTACCGTAAACAACCTGACTATGAAGGCAGTGTGTCTTATATTTATAAAGAGCGGAGACTATCTTTCTTTATAAAGCCAGACCCCTGCCTTTTCTTTGTTATGAGACTAGAGGCGGAGGACTGGCTTTTTTTATTATATTGGTAATGCTTTTCGCCAAATTGGTGAAAATATTTATATACGAGAACTAACGTTGGGGTGATTATTTTGAAGAAACAGCATGATACAATTATCGTTTTAGATTTTGGGAGTCAGTACAATCAGTTAATAGCACGTCGAATTCGTGAGTTCGGTGTATACAGTGAACTTCATCCACATACAATTACTGCAGAAGAAATTAAAGCAATGAATCCAAAAGGGATTATTTTCTCTGGTGGGCCGAATAGTGTATACGGTGAAGGTGCATTACATTGTGATGAAAAAATCTTTGACCTAGGATTACCGATTTTCGGTATTTGTTACGGTATGCAGCTTATGACACAACAATTCGGTGGTAAAGTAGAACGTGCAAACCACCGTGAGTACGGAAAAGCTGTTCTTAAAGTAGAGAACGAATCAAAATTATATACGAACCTTCCAGAAGAGCAAGTTGTATGGATGAGCCATGGTGACTTAGTAACTGGTTTACCTGAAGGGTTCGTAGTAGATGCAACAAGTGAGTCTTGTCCAATTGCTGGTATGAGCAATGAAGCGAAAAACTTATACGGTGTACAATTCCACCCAGAAGTACGTCACTCTGAGCACGGTAACGATTTAATTAAAAACTTCGTATTCGGCGTATGTGGTTGTTCTGAAGGATGGAACATGGAGAACTTTATTGAAGTAGAATTAGAGAAGATCCGTGAAACTGTTGGAGACAAAAAAGTACTATGCGCACTTAGTGGCGGTGTAGACTCTTCTGTTGTGGCGGTATTAATTCATAAAGCAATCGGCGATCAACTAACATGTATTTTCGTGGACCACGGTTTACTTCGTAAAGATGAAGCAGAAGGTGTTATGAAAACATTTAGCGAAGGCTTCCATATGAACGTTATTAAAGTGGATGCGAAAGAACGCTTCATGAACAAGTTAAAAGGTGTCGAAGATCCAGAACAAAAACGTAAAATCATCGGTAATGAGTTCATTTACGTATTTGATGATGAAGCTTCTAAATTACAAGGAATGGACTTCCTAGCGCAAGGTACACTTTACACAGACATCGTTGAAAGTGGTACAGCAACTGCACAAACAATTAAATCTCACCATAACGTTGGTGGACTTCCAGAAGACATGCAGTTCAAATTAATTGAGCCTTTAAACACTTTATTTAAAGATGAAGTACGTGTATTAGGATCAGAACTAGGAATTCCTGATGAAATCGTATGGCGTCAACCGTTCCCAGGTCCAGGACTTGGTATTCGTGTATTAGGTGAAATCACAGAAGAGAAATTAGAAATCGTTCGTGAATCTGATGCGATTTTACGTGAAGAAATTATAAAAGCAGGATTAGACCGCGAAGTTTGGCAATACTTCACTGCGCTTCCTGGTATGCGTAGTGTAGGTGTTATGGGTGACGAGCGTACTTACGATTACACAGTAGGTATCCGTGCAGTAACATCTATCGATGGTATGACAGCTGACTGGGCACGTATCCCTTGGGACGTATTAGAGAAAATCTCTGTACGTATCGTAAACGAAGTAAAACACGTTAACCGTATCGTGTATGATATAACGAGTAAGCCACCAGCAACTATTGAGTGGGAATAGTATTATAATGAAGATCCATCTATCATTTTATGTATAGATGGATCTTTTTGTTTTTAAGTGATTACACGAACGAAAATATAAAACTTTATAAAAATGTTCGTTTTTAAATTGACAAAAGTACTTTCTCGAGTTAATATGAGTATGTAATTCAAACGAAAAGTGAATATTATGCCGTCGTATAATATCGGGGATATGGCCCGAAAGTTTCTACCTAGCTACCGTAAATGGCTTGACTACGAGGCGTTTGTATAAAGATGAGGGGAAACTTGTCTTTGTTTATAGAACGCTTCCATGTATATGCAATGGAAGCCTTTTTTATTTTTTGAGATAAAAGAGGGCTAGGGGAAATACGGCGAGTAATCATATAACGGGGGAAACGTAAGATGAAACGCTATTTTCAGTTTGATGAACTCGGTACAAATTATAAAACAGAGTTCATAGCAGGGTTAACGACATTTCTATCTATGGCTTACGTACTATTTGTCAATCCTGCTACGCTGTCGCTTGGAAATGTTAAAGGGTTACCGGCAGGTACAGGAATGGATCCAGGTGCAGTATTTGTTGCTACAGCATTAGCAGCAGCGATTGGTTCGTTAATTATGGGGATATTCGCAAAGTATCCAATTGCTTTAGCACCAGGTATGGGAATTAACGCGTTCTTTGCTTATACAGCAGTGTTAACGATGGGGATTCCGTGGCAAACAGCAATTGCTGGAACATTAATGTCAGGTATTATCTTTATTATTCTTACTGCTTCAGGTATTCGTGAAAAAATCATTAATGCAATTCCATCAGAGTTAAAGTTTGCAGTAGCGGCGGGTATTGGATTATTCATTGCCTTTCTTGGATTCCAAAATGCCGGAATTATCGTAAAGAATGATGCTGTTCTTGTTGGGTTGGGGGACTTAACGAAGGGCACAACGTTACTAGCGATCTTCGGAGTTGTTATTACAATTATCTTCATGATTAAGAAAATCAATGGTGCAGTATTCTACGGTATGATTCTTACAGCGATCTTAGGAGTGGCGACGGGATTAATTGATACTCCGAAAGCTGTAGTGGGAGCAATACCGAGTCTAGAACCAACGTTCGGTGTTGCGTTAATGCACTTTGGAGACATTTTCACTGTTCAAATGGGTATTGTTATTATAACGTTCTTCTTTATCGATTTCTTTGATACAGCAGGTACGCTTGTAGCGGTTGCGAATCAAGCAGGATTAATGAAGAACAATAAATTACCACGTGCAGGAAAAGCATTATTTGCAGATGCGATTGCAACTGTAATTGGTGCGATCTTAGGTACATCAACAACAACGTCTTACATCGAATCGTCTGCAGGGGTAGCGGCAGGAGGACGTTCTGGATTTACAGCAGTTGTAACAGCGGGATTCTTCTTACTGGCACTTTTCTTCTCGCCATTACTAAGTGTTGTGACACCAGCTGTAACGGCACCAGCTTTAATTATTGTAGGAATCTTGATGGTTTCGTCTTTAGGAGAAATTGATTGGAAGAAATTCGAGATTGCAGTACCAGCGTTCTTTACAATCATCTCTATGCCACTTACGTATAGTATCGCAACAGGAATTGCGATTGGATTTATCTTCTATCCAATTACAATGGTTGTGAGTGGTCGTCGTAAAGAAGTTCATCCAATTATGTATGTTATGGGAGTTTTATTCGTACTATATTTCATCTACGTTCGTAAATAAAAAGGGGTTTTTTGAAAGGTCTAGACTTAAGGGGAGTCTAGACCTTTTTTGCGTCTTCAGAAAATCTTAAGGATTTCCGAGCGTTTTTCTTCAGAAGTTTTCTTATAATAGAAGTTAGGGATTAAAAATGATGGGGGAGATATTGTGGCTGGAGAAACAATACTTGTCGTAGATGATGAAAAAGAAATTAGGAATCTTATTACAATATATTTAAAGAACGAAGGATATAAAGTACTACAGGCGGGAGATGGAGAAGATGGGTTACGTATATTAGAAGAGAATGAAGTGCATTTAGTTGTGTTGGATATTATGATGCCGAAAGTAGATGGTATTCATATGTGTATGAAAGTAAGGGAAGCGAAGGAAATGCCGATTATTATGCTTTCGGCAAAAACGCAAGATATGGATAAAATTTTAGGATTAACAACAGGTGCAGATGATTACGTAACAAAACCGTTTAATCCGTTAGAGTTAATCGCAAGAATTAAATCTCAGCTACGTCGTTATATGAAAATGAATGGTTTTGCTATTCAAAATGAGGACGAGTTAGAAATTGGAGATATGGCAATAAACATCTCAACTCATAAAGTCATTGTAGAGGGAGAAGAAGTGAAGTTAACTCCACGGGAATTTTCGATTTTAGAATTGCTAGCTCGTAATCCAGATATGGTCTTTAGTGCTGAACAAATTTATGAAAAGGTTTGGAACGAACGATCTTTCCAGTCTGATAATACTGTAATGGTGCATATTCGGAAAGTACGTGAAAAGATTGAGGAGAATCCAAGGAAGCCGAGATATATAAAAACAGTATGGGGAGTGGGGTATAAGATTGAAAAAGATATTTAATCCGTTTACTTATGTTAGGAAAACTAGAAAATTAATTGAGAAATTAGTGAAGAGTGTGCGGAGGAGTATACGAATTCAATTGATTACTGCTTTTGCTGCTTGTGCTTTATTAGGAGTTTTATCTTCGAAAGCAGCAGCACCGTTTTTTGAGAATGCGAATCGGGAGGCTACGATCGATTATCGGGCCGGCATGGAGAGTATTAACCACCAAGCTCAAAATACAGCGAATACGATGGTTCATGAAAATAAATTAGATGCTGTATCGAATATGATTGAAATGGAAAATCAAAATTTGGAACAAGGATCCAAAGCTTTAAAGGTATTGATCACCGATGAAGGTGGTAAAGTTTTGTATAAAACGAAGCAGGCACAAGAAGAGCAAATAGATTTGCATAATACGATTCGTAATGCAGCATCGTTTGCGATTAATTATACAAATGGTAGAGAAGTATTTGAAAGTACAAGAAAAGAGTTTATAGCTTTTTCACCTATTACTATAGAAGGAAAGAATTTGTACATGTTTGTTAGTGGAATTCCAGAGGGAGAAGTAATGTATGACACGCAAGAAGGGCCATTTCCGTTTTTAATTGGTGTGCTCGTATTCATTTTCTCTTTCTTCTATATAACAAAGAGAAAGATGAAGCAAATTGAGGCGATGGCACAAGGTGTAAAGGAAATAGAAAAAGGAAACTTAGCTTATCGTATTGAGAAGAAAGGTGAAGATGAGATTGCGTCTTTAACTGAGAATATTAATAATATGGCAGAAGAGCTTATGAATAATATAGAAAAAGAACGTAAATTAGAGAAGCAAAAGAATGAGCTTATTACGAATGTATCTCATGATTTGCGTACGCCGCTTACTTCTATTATGGGATACTTACGATTACTTAGAGACTCTAAATATGAAAATAGAGAACAACATGATGAGTATACGAGAATTGCTTTTGCAAAGTCGGAGCAGTTAAAGAATTTAATAGAAGATTTATTTGAGTATACGAAGTTAACAAATGAGCAAGTTGTACTGGAAAAGCAAGAGGTTTGTATAAATGAGTTATTGGAGCAGTTAATAGAAGAGTTAGTACCGCAGGCAGAAGAACATGGACTTACGTTTGTTAAAAAATTTCCCGAGGAACGTGCCTATGCATCGATTGATTCGGAAAAGATGGTCCGTGTATTTGATAATTTACTAATGAATGCGATTAAGTATAGTAAAGATGATGGAGAGATAAAAGTTTCTCTTCAAAGACAGCGTAGGGATATACAAATTGTTATAGCGAATCATAGTGAAGAGTTTACGAGAGAAGAGTTAGCTAATCTGTTTGAACGTTTTTATAAGAAAGACCAATCTAGAAGCAGAGTGACAGAAGGTTCGGGGCTCGGATTAGCTATTGCGAAAAGTATTGTTGAGTTGCAAGGTGGTAGTATTCGAGCTGAGTATGAGGACGGGATCGTTCAGTTCATTGTTTCATTACCAATTATAGAAAAATAATAAATGAATAGAATGTTATATGATAAAAAGGCTTATTTTAAAAGGGATAAGCCTTTTTATATTTTTTTAGAAAAACATATTGACGATTAGAGTTTAGAGGTGTAATATAGAACAAGTCGCCGATAGCAACAAAGCAGAAAGCGACAAACGAAGTAAAAAACAAAATGAAAAACTTAGTTGACATTACAAATTGGAAATGTTAAAATAAGGAAGTCGCGAATGAGCGACAAACAAGTTCTTTGAAAACTG
>NZ_BOQD01000118.1 GCF_018332515.1 Bacillus hominis
GCCTTGTTATTATAATTTTCAACATATTTTTCACACATATTGTGACAAAAAGAGACAATTATTACAACAATGTAACGTTTTTTATAAAAACATTACACGCATAGTGAAAATAATAGTATACTAGGACATACATACTGTTATTTTCATCATTTTTATACAAAAAATGTAATACATATATTTATACAAATTTTTCTGGGGGGAAATAAATGAAGAGAGGTAAAATACTAATCGGTTCCGCTATCGCTGGTGGCATATTACTTTGTGTAGGTGGTATTGGTGGATATCAATATGTATCCAAATTAAATAATCAACTAAATACAACTGTACTACCAAACACTACATTTGAAGGTATTTCTCTTGATGGAAAAAATAAAGCAGATATTCAAGCCATTGTTAATCAAAAGGTGAATGAATTAGATCAAAAACCCCTTAACTATGTATCCCAAAATGCTAAACAAACATATACGTGGAAAGATTTAGGGGTAGATTATAAAGAGAAGGATATTGTCGATAATATCTTTAAAGAACAAGAAGGGAACGTAATGAACCGTTACAAAATGCGTAAGCAAGCTGAAAGCGGTGAATTAAAACGTGACTATAAATTAACACCTCAATTAAATACAACAACTTATGAAACCTTTATAAAGGATAAATATAATGAAACATTAAAAAATCCTGTTAATGCAGAATTAAGTGTTGAAGGTTCTACTGTAAATATTAGTCAAAGTCAAAATGGAGAAAAGATTGATAAAGGAAAACTAACTGATTTAACGAAACAAGCCATTACTGTTGGCACATCAGACGTTACATTACCAGTTACACTCATAAAACCTGAACGATCTACAGAAGATATACAAAAAATGGGGATTAAAGAAGTAATTGCTGAATACTCTACTCCAATGGCTGGTCGTAATGGAAATCAGTCTTATAACGTAAATAAATCAGCTAACACTTTAAGTGGAGTTATTGTAGCACCTGATGAAACATTTAGTTTTAATGGCCGTGTTGGCGTAACTGATGCTGCACATGGTTATAAATCCGCAGCAGTATATTCACAAGGTAAAGTTATACAAAGTGCAGGCGGAGGAGTTTGCCAAGTCAGTAGTACTTTATATAGCGCAGCTTTAAGGGCAGATTTAGGAATTGTTTCTCGAAGCAATCATTCTATGCCCGTAAATTATTTACCACTTGGGCAAGATGCAGCAGTGGCAGATTATGGTCCGGATTTACAATTTAAAAACAATACAGGTAATCATATTTATATTCAAGCATTTTCAAATGGAGGTAGTATTACTACACGTATTTTCGGTACAAATACTGGTAAAAATGTTGAAGTTTCTTCTCAAGTAATTAGTAGAACTGATGATAAAATAACAGCGGTTACGTATAAAAAAGTAACACAAAACGGTGAAGTACTATCAAATGGACAAATTTCAAAAAGCGTATATAAAAGTGCCCCAAAACAATGAGATACTATCAAACGGACAAATTTCAAAAAACATAAAGAAAAAGGCGGGATCTACTCACGCCTTTTTCTTTTGCAATAATAGTAAAAAATCCCCAAGATGGTCTTGCGTTTCTTCTAAAGACCATATACGATTTCCTTGTCTTGCAGCTAATACGCACGCTTCTTCCCACGCGTTCTTTTTCTTCATATATAATAATTCATCTCGTAACTTCGCAACAGTTTCGTTTTCTTCTTGTTCTATAAATTCTTCCATTACACTAACTATTTCGTTTTCATGAATACTTAACGTACAGTATGATTTTAAAAAGTATTGTAATGTTGGATACATATATACTCCCCCCTTTATTTATCTGATGGATAAGAAGTAATAATCTTAAATCCTAGATCTCCTGATTTATCTCTCGCTAAAACAGTAACAGTCTTTACTAGTTTATCTTTTACATTCATATTTTTCTTTATTACCGTTTTTCCAACTGGGAATGAATGAGTTGTATTCAATACAAGGCGAGCCTCTTTAGAGTTTTTTAACCAATCCTGAATTTCTTTATCATGTTGTTTTAAGCTATCTTTCACAGCCTTTGTCGCTGTTTCCTTATCATAGTATGTACTTGCCGCTGAAACTTTATCTGTACTCAAACGTTTTTTCAGCTCTTCTTCTGTTTTTCCAACATGTCTTTCAATCGTATGACCATTTTTAGGTGGTCCTTCCATTTCATCTAAAATATTGTCACTAATTTTTTCTACTGATGTAGAATGATCCTCTTTTGGTTTTTCTGTTTTTTGTTCTTTTCCTGCACATCCACTTAAGATCAGCATTAGTGCCAATAAACTACTCAAAAAAAGACTATTTAGTCGTTTCATCGTATCACCTCTTCCATGATTATTATCGTAACTCCACTAAAAGTCAATTTCACAAAGAAAAAATGGATACAGTTTTAAAATCTCTCATTCATTTTTCTATATTTCTCCAATCAACTTTCATCAAATCACTATTTTTCGCCCACCTCAAAATATACCCCCATAATTTTATAATTATTTCCCAGATTAAAACACCAATCAAAACACTCAATAAATCCTTTAAACAAAGGGTTTTTTGAGTGTTTTTAAAACAAATTAAATATACCCCTACTTTCATATACCTAATACCTATATAAGGTATATGAACCCGTTTCTATCAACTGTTTTCTACATTATGTAAATTTGCACTTGCCTATACAATGGAAATATGGTGTAATGCAAAAAAAGATAAAGGATTTTATAAGATGGTTGAAACAATTCAAAACTTCTTAACAGACTATTATTCAATCGCAATTCCACTTAGTATTTTAATCAACATCATTATCAGTCTTTTAGGTTTTATCCCTAGTATTTTTTTAACCGCCATGAATATACAGCTCTTCGGTGTAACAAATGGCACAATCATTTCGATCGTAGGTGAGGCATTAGGGGCTATTATCTCGTTTTATATTTATCGCATAGGCCTTCAAAAGTTCACTCACGATAAAGTAAATAAGTATCCAAAGGTAGAACGCCTTCTTTACGTAGAAGGCCGCGAGGCATTTCTACTAGTCCTATCTTTTCGTTTTATTCCTTTCATTCCGTCCGGTATCGTTACTTTATTTGCAGCTCTAGGCAAAATGTCATTACTCTCTTTCAGTATTGCCAGCACAATAGGGAAAATACCGGCCTTATTGATTGAAGTATATTCTGCATATCATGTCATAAATGGAACAAATGAAGCGAAGTGGATTGTAACAATCGCGGGTTGCGTTGGATTATTTTATTTGTGGAAAAAATGGAAAAAAAATAAAGAAGGAGCATAGGCTCCTTCTTTATTTTTTGAAGTATATTCTATTAATATATACCTCTTACGAATAGAAATATCTTAGTTTACACCAACAGCACTAAATGATTGCTTAACTGCTGTTACTTCAGCAGAATTTGCACCATATAAGTCAGCAGCAGCTTGTACTGCACCAGCACGAGCTTGACTAAATGTAGTAGATTGCGTGAAATACTGTGTATTTGCACGGTAGTAAATCGCACCTAATTTATCTTTACCGATACCAGTTACAGTTACACCGTAATGCGTACCACCATTGGCTAATAAATAAGCTTGTTTGTTAATAATACCACTGTTTGTATGAACACCACCGTTATCACTTGAACCAGTGTAACGCTTAGAATAGTGGTCTGGGTCACCATATTTCGCTGGATCACTCATAGAACGAAGTGCATCTCCCGCCTTACCAGGTGTATAAATATCTTCACCAATCTCCCAATCTGGGTTACGGTTATCATAGAATTCTACTAAAGTACCAAAAATATCAGAAATTGCTTCATTTAATGCTCCTGATTCATTTTGATAAATTAAATTCGAGCTATTTTCCGTAACTGCATGCGTTAATTCGTGACCAATTACGTCAATACCACCAGATAATGAAGTGAATGTTACACCATCACCATCTCCGTATACCATTTGTGAACCGTTCCAGAATGCATTATTATACTTACTTCCGTAATGAACAGTTGATTTTAATGGTGCTCCTGCATCATTAATAGAATTTCGGTTAAATGTATCTTTATAGTAATCATATGTTTTACCTGCATAGTAATGAGCATCTACTGCTGCTGCATCATACGCTGCATTGAAAACATTATCTGCATCTGCCCATAATGTTCCTGGTAACGTCGAACGATTTTTCGCATCATATGTGAAAATTGTTGCTCCGCGCGTATTATCTTGCAAGTAGTAAGATGACCCAGATAACGTTGTATTAAGCGATTTCGTATCTCCCAATACGCCTTTACCAGTTCCCACTTTATTCGTTCCTGTTACAGGCTTTACAACCGCTTTAGCATCCTGTTTAGGAGCATCTTGTTTAACAGGTGACTTATCATCATTCGTCACATGATCAATTGTATTATATTTATTTAATACTTTACCGCTGTCTGCCTCAATGAAATAGTAGTAGTTTCCTGGGCTTGGATCTAAGAAGTTTAGATTTACAACGTATGCATATGTTGTTTCTTCACCGTTTTGATATACATATAAGTCCGCTTTTGGATCCACCTCATATTTAGGTGTTACACCTAAATCTTGTTGCGCGATTTCAATTGCTTTTGCGCCTTCAATCTTATTTTTATTTTTCAGCTTTTCCTTCTTGTCTAAATCAGGCGCAACTGTTCCAGACAATACTTTTAAAGAACCGTCTTTACTTACGTGAGCTACTTGAGTAGACCCCCATACAGGTACTCCCTCGTAAACTTGTTGCATACGTACTACTGTAGAATCAGTTACAGAGTCTTTTTTCACTTGTTTCACTTTGAAAGAATCTTGGGCACTCTTTTCTCCTAGCTTATAATCACCTTTTGCCGCGTTTAAGTAATCAAACACAACAGATTCTGCTTTCTTGCCAGTCGCTCCAGTTAGATCACCAGAAATAAATTCAGGTGACTGCACCGTCTCATTGTACTTCTTCGTAGAGAGTACATTTTTAGAATCCGCAAACGCAGAGCCTGTCCCTCCAAATGTTGTAACTGCCATTCCTGTCGCTAACACTAACGCTAAACTCTTCCTTTTCATATAACCTTCCCCCTAATAAAAAATTTTTGAAAAAGAGTAGTTTTATCGTAGCACTATGTTTTCACTATTAATATACTAAAAATTCAATTAATTATTTTCTCAAGTTTTGTAGAATTTTGATGAACAAATGTTGAAAAAACCCCTTTCCTGTTGGAAAGGGGTTTTTCAACATTATACATTTACAGTTTGTGATACACTGGTATCTAATCCATAAGTATCCGGTTTACTTGTATACTGTACTCCACCGACAATTGTAAGTACTACTGCAACTGCTAAAATTCCAGCTAATGCTTTTTTCATTTTTCATCCTCCTTATGATTTTCTAACATTTCAATAACTAGCTTATAATAGTGATTACTTTGCTCAAAGTTTAGTGACTTAGAAAAATATTCCGCAAGCTCCACATATACTTTCTTCAGTTCTATTTTATTGCCTGCTGATTTATAAAACGGAATAGCTTCTAATTCCAAAAATTGTTTATACTCTCGCGCCTCTTCAAAATACTTATTTCGAAGCATAAGCAGTAAATACAATTTTGTATTAAATCTCTCTTCACGTTTAGCAGCACCAATACCTTTCTCAATCCATTCTCTTGCTTCTTCAAACTGCTCTAATTTAATACACGCTAATGCCATTTCATATAATGTGTCTATATAATTTAAATCTATTTGTTTTTGAAGTTGTAAACTCTCTAAATAATACTCTTTCGCTTGATTATATTTTTTCTTTTTATAGTATATATTCCCGATATTACTTAAAGTAATAGCCATTAGAACGTCTTTATCTGCAAAAGCCTCTGATTCCCTCAGTATACTCTCATACATTTCTAAAGCTTCTTCATATTGCCCTTGTTCCGCATAACTTAATGCAATAAGAATTTGACAGTTTATCACGTTCCTAAATTTATACTCATTTCTAAATGCCTCTAGTGCAATATTTGCAAAATGCAACGTAAGATGTTGGATTTCCAAATGACTATAAGTAAGAGCGATATTATAATAAATTCCTGTCTCATGATATCCTAGCTCTTTTGCCATAATTTCTGTCTCTAGCAAATAACTTAATCCCTTTTTCCACTTATATTGTAAACAGCATAATAATCCTTTACTATACGTATACAACAACTTCTGAAAAGGCGAGAATTTCTTATATGCCTTCTTAAGTTTCTCCAACTCTTCTGCAATCGTCAGCAAGTCCCTTTTTATCATTAAATAACGTATATTAAGTAGTTTATAATAATTTATAATTTCAAAATCTAAAACATGTTGCATATCTTCTTGTAATTCATTATATATACGTTCAACCTGTGCCTTGTCCAAACGGATTAATGCATTCAACCACTCATCCAACTTCACTTTCACATCTTCTTCTACATCTCTCAAATCCGTCACGGCAATTTCTAGTCTTGTGCAGAGCAATTGTAGAATTTCTTCTGACGCTTCAATCTTTCCATTTTCAATCTTACTTAAGTATGAGACAGAACAAATGCCCTGACATAATTCTTCTTGTGTCATTTTTTGCTGTAGCCGTTTATAAAAAACTTGCTTGCCTATTTTTTCTAATGTTTGTTGCATTGTCCTCCTCCATTCTCATTACCCCCATTACTCTAATAATACATAAAATCTAGAGAAATATAAATTGATAAATGTAAATTTTCTAAAAAATATGCATTATTTCATTTTTTTCTCTCTTGACTTCAATCCCTATTACTTCTTTGCTACGAAAGGGGAAAAATTGGTATACTATAACCAAATTACGGAGGTGTTTTCGCAATGAATCATTATAAAGACGATAGTTACGCCTTACATACAGATTTATATCAAATCAACATGGCTTATACATATTGGAAAGATGGTATTCATACTCGCCGTTCTGTTTTTGATCTATACTTTCGAAAGCTTCCGTTTGAAAACGGCTATGCTGTTTTTGCTGGTCTTGAAAAAATTGTAGAGTACATAGAAAATTTCAGCTTTACCGAAAGTGACATCGCTTATTTAGCAGAGCTGCAATTTGAAGAAGACTTCCTTCATTATTTACAAAACATGAAATTTACTGGCACGATTCGTAGTATGCAAGAAGGTGAAGTTGTTTTTAATAATGAGCCTTTATTACGTGTTGATGCGCCACTCGGCGAGGCACAAATAATTGAAACCGCCCTCTTAAATATTGTAAATTACCAAACATTAATTGCTACAAAAGCTGCACGTATGAAGCACGCTGCAAATAACGATGAACTTTTAGAGTTTGGTACAAGGCGTGCTCATGAGTTTGATGCAGCTCTTTGGGGAACACGAGCTGCTTTCATTGGCGGTTTTTCTTCTACAAGTAACGTTCGGGCAGGGAAACGTTTTGGCATCCCTGTAGCTGGCACACATGCCCACTCTTTCGTTCAAGCATATCGTGATGAATATGTTGCGTTTAAAAAATATGCTGAAACACATAAAAAATGTGTATTTCTCGTCGATACATACGACACTTTAAAATCTGGTGTTCCAAATGCGATTCGTGTCGCAAAAGAATTTGGAGATCGCATTGATTTCTATGGCATTCGTCTTGATAGTGGTGATATGGCTTATTTATCTAAAAAGGCACGAAAACTATTAGATGAAGCAGGATTTACAAATACAAAAATTATCGCTTCTAGCGATTTAGATGAATACACAATTATGCACTTAAAATCTCAAGGAGCAAAAATTGACGTATGGGGTGTTGGAACAAAATTGATTACGTCATTTGAGCAGCCAGCATTAGGGGCTGTCTATAAACTAGTTGCAATTGAAGATACTGACGGAAAATTAAATGATACGATTAAAATTTCATCTAATCCTGAAAAAATCACCACTCCAGGACTTAAACGAATTTATCGTATTATCAATCGAGTTAATGATCATGCAGAAGGTGATTATATTGCATTAGATTCTGAAGAACCAGAAAAAGAAGAACGCTTGAAAATGTTTCATCCTGTTCACACGTATATAAGTAAATTCGTAACAAACTTTGAAGCACGTGAACTACATAAAGACATTTTCATTCATGGTAAACGAACCTATGAGCTACCAAGCATATTAGATATTCAAAAATATAACGAACAGAGTCTCGCACTATTCTGGGAAGAATATATGCGAACTTTAAATCCCGAAGAATATCCTGTGGATTTAAGCCAAGAGTGCTGGGATCATAAAATGAATTACATTCAAACAGTTCGAGAACAAGTTGAAAAAAACATACAAAAATAAACAGAGAAGTTTCCCCTTCTCTGTTTTTTTCAATACTATATGGATATTTGTAAAAGATATATTAAAATAATGAAACAAATATATTTTATTGAGTCAATTTCAACAAAATAATCAATAAAAAGAGGACGCAGGTTGCGTCCTCTTTTTTATAAATCTTTCACTCGTAATACACGCATTGCATTCAACACCGCAAGTAGTGTCACACCAACATCTGAGAAGACTGCTTCCCACATTGTTGCAATACCAAAGGCGCCGAGTAATAACACTAACCCTTTTACCCCTAATGCAAATATAATATTTTGCCATACGATGCTACGTGTACGTTTTGCAATTTTTACTGCCGTTGCAATTTTTGAAGGCTCATCAGTCATAATAACGATATCAGCAGCTTCAATTGCTGCATCTGATCCTAAGCCACCCATCGCAATACCAACGTCTGCTCGCGCTAATACTGGTGTATCATTAATACCATCACCGACGAATGCAATCTTTTCTTTACCGCGTTTTGCTGCATCAATTTTTTCGATTTCTTCTACTTTTTGGTGTGGTAATAATTCGGCATGAACTTCATCTAAACCTAATTCTTTACCAACAACTTCACCAACTGATTTTGCATCACCAGTTAACATGACTGTCTTCTTAATACCTAGTTCTTTTAACTTTTGAATTGCTTGTTTTGAATCCTCTTTTACCTCATCAGAGATAACAATATAACCCGCATATTTACCATCTACAGCAACATGAACTAGTGTACCTACTGTATTTGGTTGCTTAAATGTAATGTTTTCTTTTCTCATTAATTTAGCATTACCTGCGAAAATTTCTTTTCCTTGTACTTTTACAACCGTACCATGACCAGAAATTTCACTATAGTCTTCAATAGCATTTTCATCGATTGATTCTCCATATGCCTTTCGAATAGATTGTGCAATCGGATGATTTGAATATACTTCTGCAAATGCTGCATATTCTAATAGCTCTTCAGTTGTAATACCTTCACTAGGCTCCATCTTCGTAACTTTAAAGACACCTTTTGTTAATGTTCCTGTTTTATCAAAGACGATATATTTCACATCATTCAATGCTTCTAAATAGTTACTTCCTTTTACTAAAATCCCACTTTTGGATGCACCACCGATACCTCCAAAGAATCCAAGAGGAATGGATACAACGAGCGCACATGGACAAGAGATAACTAAGAATACTAACGCTCTATAAATCCACTCAGAGAATGTAGCACCTTCTAAAATAAGTGGTGGAATAAACGCCATAATCGCCGCTGTAATAACTACAACAGGAGTATAGTAGCGCGCAAATTTCGTAATAAAGTTTTCTGTCGGTGCTTTTTTGCTACTTGCATTTTGTACTAAATCTAAAATTTTTGATACAGTAGATTCACCGAATTCTTTTGTAACTTCTACTGTTAATACACCATTTTGGTTCACAAAACCACTTAATACATCATTTCCGACTTCTACTTCACGTGGTACAGATTCACCTGTTAGTGCTGAAGTATCCATCATCGATGTTCCCTCGACTACTTTTCCGTCTAATGGTACTTTCTCACCTGGTTTTACGATAATATAATCACCGATTTGCACATCTTCTGGTGATACTTGTTTCGTTTCATTTCCAACTTTCACATTCGCATAATCAGGACGAATATCCATTAATGAAGTAATAGATTTTCGAGAGCGATTTACCGCAATACTTTGGAATAGTTCCCCTACTTGATAAAATAGCATAACTGCAACAGCTTCTGAATATTGTTGAATTGCAAAAGCTCCTACAGTTGCAATTGCCATTAAAAAGTTTTCATCGAACACTTGGCCGCGAGTTATGTTTCTTATCGCTCTCCAAACAATATCTCCACCAATTAATAAATACGCAAGGACGAATAATGGAATTGTTATCATTTGCGGTAATCCGGCTAGCGCAGCAATTCCTGTCAAAATTCCACCGACTACCAATCGTCCTATCATCTTTTTCACATTTCCATCGCCATGATCATGACCGTGGTCGTGTCCTTTTTCCTCTTCACGAACAACTTTTACATCTGGCTCTAACTTTTGAACAACATTTTTTATATTTTGCACAGTCGATTCAAGTTCTCTTTTATTCGCAACTTCTACTCGTAATTTCTTTGATACGAAATCAACAGTCGCTTCTGAAACTGTTGGCATTTCCTTTACCTTATTTTCAATCTTCATTGCACAATTTGCACAGTCTAAGCCTTCTAATACAAATACTTCTTTTATTGATTTTATTTTTTGTTCTTCTTGCACTTTAATATGCGGCTCTAATTTTGTAACGAGTTGTTTTGCTTCCGTAACAACTTCATTTTCTTTATTTTGCGGTGTTTCTAGAATCATTGTCTTTGTTGCGAAGTTTACGGAACAAGAATTTACTCCTTCTATATTCCCAACACCTTTTTCAATTTTCATTGCACAATTTGCACAATCTAAACCTTCTAGCATAAGTTTCTTTTTTACTAATGCTTCTGCCATCGTTCTCCCTCCTCGCGTTTTTATTCTTCCTCGTTCACGTGTTCAAACGCTTGCTCGAAGATATGAATTACGTGTTGATCAGCTAATGAATAATAAACTACCTTTCCTTCTTTACGGTTCTTTACAAGCTTTGCTTGCTTTAATACACGAAGCTGATGTGAGATTGAAGATTGCGTCATTCCTAATAAATAAGCTAAATCACAAACACACATTTCAGCTTCAAATAATGCATGTAATATTCTCGTACGTGTACGGTCACCTAATACTTTAAATAATTCTGCTACTTTACTTAAACTTTCATCAGTCGGAATTGTTTGTTTTACTTGATCCACGATTTCCTCGTGAATTACCGTTTGAGAACATGCTTCCTGTTGCGTTTCTACTTTATTTTCAGCCATCATAGCTCACCTCTTCATTTGAACATATGAACAACTATTCATATATCTTATACCTTTATTATATGAGCGTCCATTCATATGTGTCAATGAAATCTGATACATTTTTTTGAACATTTCGTTCACATTTTAAAATAGGCATATAAATATTCTCGACATCTCATCCTCCCTTAATACAAAAAAAGGGGCGTACAATTCGTAGCCCCTTCTCTTACTTATCTACTTTCACTGCGTCTACAATTAAAGAAGCAAAACCTAAATTTCCATCCTGATTTCTATGGTCAAAGCGCTTCGAGCGATAAATAAAACCTTCTTGCTCATTCCAATCATTATAATGAAATTCTCCATTTTCATCGTAATACTCTAGCAACTTCACTTGAAAACCCGCTGCTTCAAACATAGATACAATCGTTTTATAGTTATGTACAATTTTATGACTTGCAGCTGGATGATCTAACGGACCGGGTCCTCCCACCTGCACACCACGCTGATATTCTTCATTGGGGAAAAATGCATCCGGCACTGCACAACGAATATAACCATCATCTTGTAAAAACTCATAGCATATTTTAGCTGCTTCTATACCTTCTTCATACGATAAATGCTCCCATACGTGCTCAGCCAAAATTACTGATAAAGAATTAGTCTGAAATTTATTAATCCACATTTCTCTTCTTAATAAATTTAATTCATCCTCATTTGTATGTAACCAACCTTGGTTATTATTATATCCCTCTGCTCCAACGACAACTTTCGTCTCCATCTTTCCACCCCTTTTCATATTCCGACATAAAAATTCGACAAAGTAACGTTGCACCCCTTTATTTCCCCAAAAGAAAAAGCCTTGCGCGCTCCCTAGACGCACAAGGCTTACTAACTTTATATCCCTTTAATTAGCTTCTTCTAAATTATCCTGCGAACTTCCATCGTCTTTTAAATGACTATGTTTTTTCGAATAAACAAAGTATACAACTACTCCAATTGCTAACCAAATACCGAAGTATATCCATGTTGTTAATGGTAGATTTACCATTAAGAATAGACAGCTTGCAACTGAAATAATCGGCAAGATTGGTACAAGTGGTACCATAAATCCACGTTGTAATTTCGGATGCGTTTTACGAAGAATGATGACAGTTACACCAACCATCGCAAATGTTAATAACGCTCCAATATTCGCTAAATTCGACAATTCTTTTAAATCGATAAATCCGGCAATTAAAGCACTACCAATTCCTGTTAACCAAACTGAAAATGTTGGTGCTTCTGTCTTCTTGTTAATTTTCGCAAAAGATTTTGGCAATAAACCGTCACGGCTCATAGCGAAGAATACACGTGTCGTAGCGTAGATGTATGCGAAAATTACAGCCATAATACCAATTACAGCTCCAATAGCGATTACACCCGCCACTTTATCTTGTCCTACAACTTCTAATACATAGGCCATCGCTTCAGGTACATCTAATTCCTTATAAGAAACCATACCTGTCATAACGAGACAAACTACAACATAAATGATTGTACAAATGACTAATGAAGCAATAATACCAATCGGCAAATCACGTTGTGGATTTTTTACTTCTTCAGCAGAAGTTGCTAATGCATCAAATCCTAAGAAAGCGAAGAATACTGCTGCTCCTCCGGCAAAGACTCCACTTAAGCCGTACGGTGCAAATGGTATCCAGTTTTCTGGTTTCACGTAGAATACACCAACTGCAATGAATAAAACAACAATACCAATTTTAATTAATACCATTATGTTATTCACACGCTTACTTTCTTTCGTACCTCGTGATAATAACCAAGTTATCACTAACGTAACGATAACTGCTGGTAAGTTCACGATACCACCTTGCGCCGGAATCGTTAACAATGCTTTTGGAATTTCAAGTCCCAATCCACTCACTAAATTATTGAAATAACCTGTCCATCCACCAGCTACTGCGGCAGTTGTTACGACATATACGGATAACAATGTCCATCCCATTAAATGGGCAACAAATTCACCAATTGTCGCATATGAATATGTGTACACACTACCTGAAACAGGAAGTGCAGATGCAACCTCTGCATAACATAAAGCTGCAAATCCACAAACAATTGCTGCAATCATAAATGAAAAAATAACTGCTGGACCAGCATCTCTTGCTGCTACTAATCCAGTTAATACTAGAACTCCTGTACCAATTATCGCACCAATCCCTAGCATTGTTAGGTCAAATGCCCCTAGCGTTTTCGTCAAAGTTTTACTTTTACTTTCCCCTAACAATTGCGTAACGGATTTCTTTTTGAATAGGTTGGCCACGATGAATGCCCCCTTTACCAAGAAGAGCTAAGAGGTATTATCTCTTAGCTCTTATCATGTTGTTTTATATATTGTTCGATTTTGTTTTGTATAATGCTTCTATTAGCAAGATACTGTTTCTGCTTCTAATAACTCTTTTGCACCTTTGTACTCTACACCGTGAGCTTCTGCAACTGCTTCGAATGTTACATAGCCATCTAATGTGTTAATACCTTTTAATAATGCAGTATTGCCTAGGCAAGCTTCTTTGTAGCCTTTGTTAGCAATTTGTACTGCATATGGTACTGTTACGTTTGTTAATGCAAGAGTTGATGTACGTGGAACCGCACCTGGCATGTTTGCAACTGCATAATGAACAACGCCGTGTTTTTCGTAAGTTGGGTTATCATGAGTTGTAATACGGTCAGTTGTTTCGAAAATACCACCTTGGTCAATCGCGATATCTACAACAACAGAACCTGGTTCCATTGATTTAATCATTTCTTCTGTTACAAGTTTTGGCGCTTTTGCACCTGGGATTAATACTGCACCGATTACAAGATCAGATTCTTTTACAGCTTCTGCAATATTGTAAGGATTAGACATTAAAGTTTTTACTTGGTTTCCGAAAATGTCATCTAATTGACGAAGACGTTCTGCACTTAAGTCGATGATTGTTACATC
>NZ_BOQD01000119.1 GCF_018332515.1 Bacillus hominis
GTATGCAAAATATATTTAAAAAATATAAAGGGAAGAATATTGTAATAGGTACTCATGGAAATATTATGGTATTAATAATGAATTATTTTGATTCGAAATATGATTTTCAGTTTTGGAAAACACTTCATATGCCCGATGTGTATAAATTGATTTTTGATAATAATGATTTCATTTCTGCTGAAAGAATAGAAAAAACCGGTCATCAGACAAACATTTTGTAAAAGTTTATCAAAAAAAGAGGAAAGAGAGAAAGTATTGTAGAAGTATGACTTTGTAACATAAAAAATATTGGTTAAAGGAGGCTGTTTACATGTTTGAGAAAGAGAAAGAAGGGCTTATTGAAGTTCACAACGTATATGAAATCGCACCAGCAGATGGAGCAATTATAGGTATGGCAACGGAAGAAGAAATGGAGATTGCTGCTGAACTAGAGTTACAGTACTATGCCCATTCTCGTTTATTAGAAGCAAATATTCAGTTAGACGGTTCCTCCTATAAAGAGTTACTTCAGGAGTTCCAGGAGTACGAAAGAAAATCAATGAATTTTTGGAGAGCAATACATAAACGTTTAGCTGTGCCATGGGCATGGGTATTACGTATTGATGTTGCGAATGGTCCTATATATGTAAGCAATGGGAGTTCGTATTATGAAGAAGTTGATGATGACGAAGAAGACTATGAATAGAATAGATAAGTAAGGAAGCAGCTTTAGTTGCTTCCTTTTTTTATATACAATGAGTGAATGGCTTCAATGATAGCATCTGGACGATCGTTTTCTATCCCGTGACTAGCATGTTCAGCCAAAATGTATTGGCTGTTTATTGAGAGATTTAATTGTTCACGAATAAGTTCTTGCCACATATCTTCAAGTTGTGTAGCTTCTTCTTTTGGCATACCGCCCTCAATCAATTGGGCAATAGAATATTGAGGATCTCTACCGATAACAATTAATGGTATTTCTAATGTTTTATGTTGTTTTTTTATTGAGCGAGCACAATTTTTCCACTCGGACAGTTCAGAAGCTATCGTTTTATATAATGAAGGAGATGTAGAAAATTTGATATGCTGTTTTGTTGTATTGACGAGCATAGGTTTTAGTTCAGTATAAAGTGCATCTGCATCCATGTTGGAGTAAGTACGATATTTTTGTAGCCAAATATCATCAGAATCGGTTTGATCAGAAACTGGTAAATGAAGCTCATCTAATCGGTGTAAGTTCATGGAAGTAGAATCAACTAAAATAAGTGCTTCAATTTGATCCTCATGGAATATCGCAAAATGTTGTGCGCATAAACCTCCATAGGAATGACCGATTAAAATGATTGGCTCGTAAATATCTAGTTCGTGTAGTAACATATGTAGTTCTTTTACAACTTGCATTGTTGTACATGGATTAGTTCCCAGCTCACTTTCTCCATAACCTGGGCGATGGTATGAAATGACTGTATAGTTTTGTGAAAGCTTTTCGATAATAGGAAGCCAATCATAAAATGAGCATCCCATTCCTGTTTGAATGACTACAGTTTGTTTACTACTACCTCTCATATATACTTCTACATTTTGTCCAAATATCTCTACTGATCTATTAATAGTAATACCCCCTAAGCTTGAAATACTTTTTGGCAAGTAAAGACGATACACCAGGCACATATGCCGAAGAGTATAGATGTACTAAGTGAACAGGAGTTCTTTAAACCGATATAAACAATAAATAATAGTAATGCAGATGCAGGAAATCCATATAATACGCCTAAAGCGAATTGACTTAACTCTTGTTTACTCCCACCTTCGAAAGAAATCCAAAATAAACTAAGTAAACTCACAAGAGGAAGGGCAGCAATAAAACCGCCTATCGTACTATAATGTTTAGCGACTTCAGTAATAACGCCGATAATAAGTGCGGAAACGATTACTTTAACGAGGAAATGCATATTTTGCCTCCGTAGCTAATAACGAAAAGGCTTTTTCTATTAATTGTTGCTCTTCTTTTGATAACTTTGATTTTAATATTTGTATCTTTTCTTTATCTAGCAAAGTATGCTTTTCTAATGTTTCAATTCCTTCTTTCGTTAATGTAAGGTTCACAACTCTTTCATCTTGTTTATTTCTTTCTTTAATGATAAATCCTTTTTGAATAAGGCGTTTTACATGTTCGGACGCTGTGTTATGAGATAAACCAAGTTCAGAAGCAATTTTTCCAATTGTTATATCTTTCTCCCGAGAAGTGATTTGTAAAATACGAATTGCTTGATGAGAAAGATTGTCTTCATATTCATAGCGTAAGTGGTAGTAGATTGTCTCCCAATGTGGATTAATGTCTTTCATATTATAATTCCCCCTGATTTTTATATCGTATTATAAGATATATTCGCTGTGTAAGAATTAAAATCCTGTTATTTTCATAATAAATGTTGAAAAAGTTTATTTTTATTGAAATATAAGGTAATCTATGTGTAAAGGTATACATTTAGCAAGAGAGAGGATGATAGCTGTGAATACATTTAAATGGATTAGTCATGAAAAGATGTATGTAGATCAAATACATGTTGAAAAATGTGGTCCTCTTTCAGTCGGCGTATATGGAGGAAATCAAGAGAGTGATGCATATGAAAGAGGAGATGCAGTGCTAGCTTGGTGGGATCCGAAATTAGAATTTGAATTTGTTATGATTTTTGATACACATCATAAAACGAAAAATATACATTATATAATAGAAGCGATCTCAGAAAGAGAAGAAAAACTAAAAGAGTTATTCTCATACCCAATCCATTTAGCTTTTCATCATACACATATGTATTTATTAGCGTTATTTACAGATGAACTATTTATCGAGAAATGTGACCAAGATGATGAGGAACTTGCATGTTTAATTTGTTTACGAAAAGGTGAGTTCTTATATTGGCTATCAGTTGGTGATTGCTTCGCGTATTTATTCCATTCAGAGCAAGCGAAAAATGGAAAAGGTAGGCTAAATAAGCGTAAGAACTATGAATATATAGGAAGAAAAAATGTTTTTGCAGCGAATACACCTTGCTTTACATCAGGGATAAGGGGATTAGAAAAAGGTCAGAATCATATTGTAATGGCAACAGATGGTATTTTAGAATGTGATAAACGAAAGTTTGATGATGATCAATCTTTAGTAGAAATATTACACGACGGAACTTCTTTACAGATTGAGCCTGTATTAACAAATGTACTTCAGTGGAAAGGTAGAGATTGTGCCACTATTATTGGATGGTCCATCGATACTGAAAATAGACAATGTGCTAATTAATAAATGAAAAAGAGTTCAAGGTTTTTTGTCCTTGAACTCTTTTTTGTTAAGAACTAGTAACGAGTAACGCATGGGGATGCTGTGTTTTATACTCCTCTTTCCATGGAATGTTTAGTTGTTCCCACGTTTCTCCGCTATCAACGGATTGAAACACGCCATTGTTATTTAAAGTGTAAAACGTATGTGGTTCGGCTGGATTTGTAGCAAACATCGAAATGACCGTACCGATTGCAGATGGTAGTCCTTGCTGTACTTGCTTGAAAGGAGTATCTTTCGTTTTTCGATATATATAAGATTCATAAGGAACGCGGTGATGAGCGAGATCAGCACTCGGTGCGGCAGAAACGAGAATTGTATCGCAATCAGCTGGATCGATAGCCATGCCGTATAGATAATGCTGTTCGAGTCCTTCGCTACATGAGATCCAGCTGTTCCCATTATCATAACTTTCAAGATATGCACGATCAGGGCCACTCATAAACCCGTCACCGCATGATGCATAAAGGCGATTTGGGGCATCATGGTGCATAAATAACTGATGGGCATCGATAGGAGCACCGAATTTTTTATCAATCCAGGTGTGTCCGTTATCGTTACTTTGAATAACAGCACCAGCTTCGATTGAAACGTGAATTGTACGTTGATTGTTTGGATCAACTGTAATCCAGCGTACGTGATGTGTAAAAGGTCTAGGCGGGAAAGCCCACGTGTAGGAAGATAATAATGATTTCATATTTTTAAGGTCAGTCCACGTTTCTCCGCCATTTTCTGAACGGAATAAAGCACTAGGTTCTGTGCCTACATAAACGACGCCATATCCGTTAACTTGTTCATTAGAGCTTACCGTGATGGAAGTGATGGAAGAATGTAAAATGCCATCTTCTTTCGGGAAATCAAAATAACGATAAGAATCACCAATCGGTCTCCAGGCATCTCCGCCATCGTCACTTAGCCATAAACCTCGTCCAAATGTCCCGCAATATACACGATTCGTTTGGAATGGATCCACGGCAATACAGGTAGGTTGCATATTTTGTAAATGATATGTGGTTTCATAGTTACCATGTCGTTCTTTTACTAAAACAAGTTCACGTTCCATACAAAGAAATAATCGTTTCAATTTGATAACCTCCTTCAAATTTTCTTCATTAGTAAACAATATGAAACTAAAAAAGAAGTAGTCTTATTTTTTGTTGAGAAAAAGGACTTGTTTGAAAAGAAGCGAAGAGTGTATACGGAAGGAAGAGGGATAAAGGTAGGGAGTTTGTCGCATACTAGCATACAGATATTGCACTTAAAGGAGCATTAGTATGGGACATTCACATGATCACGGTCATTCGAAAAATAAAAAGGCGTTACTAATTGCCTTCCTACTAACGACCAGTTTTATGATTGCTGAAGTTATTGGTGGATTTGTAACAAATAGTTTAGCACTATTATCTGATGCGGGGCATATGTTAAGTGATGCAGTATCCTTAGCGCTGAGCTTACTTGCGTTCAAGCTTGGAGAAAAAACAGCAACGGCTGCAAAAACATACGGGTATAAGCGAGTCGAAATGTTAGCGGCATTATGTAACGGTGTCGTACTTATTGTCATTTCTATATACATTTTTATTGAAGCAATTCGTCGTTTTAAAGAACCAGTTGAGATTGCTAGTAATGGAATGCTCATTATTGCTGTACTTGGTTTGCTTATTAATATTTTATCAGCTTGGATATTAATGAGAGGCGGAGATGTGAAAGGTAATTTGAATTTAAGAAGTGCTTTCTTACACGTACTAGGCGATTTATTAGGTTCAGTCGGAGCAATTATTGCTGCGTTGCTTATTAAATTTTTTGATTGGAATGCCGCAGATGCGGTTGCTAGTATTCTTGTGTCTATTTTAGTCATTATAAGTGGATGGCGTGTAACACGTGATACAGTTCATATATTAATGGAAGGCGCACCGCAGCACATAGATGCTGAAGAGGTGAAAAATACATTATTAAATATTACGATTGTAAAAGAAGTTCATGATTTACATATATGGTCTGTAACATCAGATTTTCAAGTGTTAACTTGCCATCTTATTATTAAAGGTAATGAAACGCAAAGTGTATTGAAAGAAGCAATGGATGTATTAAAGAGAGAATTTCATGTAGAACATGTCACCATTCAAGTAGAAATTGAGGGTGAATTTAATCATAGTGAGACAACTTGCAAAGTATGAAAGAAAAAGGGTACGAAAAAGTGTCATAACATTCTTCGCGTGGCATACATATATATAATGTGGCCACAAATACTTTGTAAGGTAAATATTTCATAAGATTACTTTACTTATTAAGAATCATCTTTTATAATCAAAAGTGGTAATTGATAAAGATTATCATTTTCAATGATCGTAGGAAGGAGTTTTTTAAAAGATGAGTAGTCAACTCCGTTTTACTGTTGAAAATCGTAAGAGGCACTTAATTGATGAGTTAATTGGAGCAGGGGTGTTTAAAGTTCGTGATCGGCAATTATACGAGCTTTCTTTAGAGGAATTGGAAAAAGAGTACGAGCATATTGAAGAATTTGCAGACATTCAGGCATAGCCATATAGAGTAGTAAAGAAAGAGCATGTTACATAAAAGTGTAACATGCTCTTTTTTGTTTATGAAAAAATATTGTAGAGCGGTTGGTGTTGAAATACTAGCAGGATTTTTAATTTGATTTTTTTTAGCTTTAGGTAATGCCGCAATCGATTCACCAGCCCTTGTATTGTAATAAATGATGTGTGCTCTTTTGAATACGAGGAAATATAAGTATTACATATGAGCTGAGAACAGCGGTGCAAATCTTTGTTATGGCAAATATTAAAAAGGTTATTATTATTTGATGGTTCTTTTTAAAGAAATAAAAATATAACATTTTTTATATTTTTCATTGCGAAAAGCGCAATCTACTTTTACAATAGAAAGGGTTGTGAATATATTATACTGGAAAAATAAATCGAAATAATATGAAAATTTTGTTTTGTCTTCGCTAATTGTACACTACATACACGTAAGACGACATACGTCATGTTATCGACTTGTAAGGAGAGAAAGAAATGAAAAGTGTAAGATTACCATCGATGCCAGAAATTATAATTCTTTTATTACTATTTCTTGCTGTTGTTTTTTCCTTCCAAACGATTTTTGATCTCCCAATTCAATTAGCGCTATTTATTTCATGGTTTTTAGTAATTGCGCTTGGATTAAGATTAGGATTTCGTTATCAAGAATTGCAAGATGCAATTACGAAAGGAATTTCTAACGGATTAGAAGCAATACTTATTCTAGTTGCAGTAGGTGCTTTAATTGGAACATGGATTGCTGGTGGGGTAGTACCAACATTAATCTATTACGGATTAGAATTCATTCACCCTAGCATATTCTTATTGGCAACATTAATTATTTGTTCGATAACTTCTATCGCGACAGGAACATCTTGGGGAACAGTAGGAACAGCAGGTATTGCTATGATGGCGATTGGTGAAGGGCTTGGATTACCACTGCCGCTTGTTGCGGGTGCAGTTCTTTCAGGAGCTTATTTTGGAGACAAATTATCACCACTTTCTGATAGCACAGTTCTTGCAGCTTCTATGGCGAAAGTAGATGTTATTGCTCACGTTCGAGCTATGCTCGTATTAGACGTTCCGGCTTATATTATTACCAGCATTATGTTTACTGTTGCTGGATGGATGTATGGCGGGGATAATGTAGATTTAAATAGAGTAGAGTTTTTAAAAGAATCTTTATTAAAACACTTTGATATTAAAATATGGATGCTTGTTCCTGCTGTAATCGTTATTGTGCTATTGGCGATGAAGAAACCATCTATGCCAACAATTGCTATGGGAGCTTTAATTGGTGCAATTTGGGCAACTCTTTTCCAAGGAATGCACTTTGGAGAGGCAATTGGAACAGCATATAACGGATTCTCAATTCAATCTGGCGTTGAGTTTGTCGATAAGTTATTAAATCGTGGTGGAATTAACGGTATGCTTGGTTCAGTGGCCGTTATTATTTTCGGCTTAGGTTTTGGTGGACTACTTGAAAAGCTAGGTGTTCTAAAAGTAATCGTATCAAAATTTGAGAAGAAATTAAATTCTGCAGGTAATGTAACATTGTCTACATTAATCGTAGCATTTTTAGCGAATATATTCGGTTGTGCGATGTACGTATCACTTATTTTAACACCGAAGATTATGGAAGATAGCTATGATAAATTAAAAATAGACCGCCGTGTATTAGCGCGTAACTCAGAAGTAGGGGGAACGTTAACTTCTGGTATGGTTCCGTGGTCGGATAATGGTATTTTTATGGCTGGTATTTTAGGTGTGGCAACGTTCTCATACGTTCCGTTTATGTGGTTAAGTTTCGTTTCATTAATTTTGGCAGTTATTTACGGATATACAGGCAAATTCATTTGGTATGTAGATGACGCTGAAAAAGGAAAGCAAGCATCATAAAAAAATACCTTCTGCGATGGCGGAAGGTATTTTTTTTTATATAAGAGTGAGAATTCTTATCATTTGGATGAAAGTCTGTTAAAATAAGAAATGTAGGTATTTTATTTTCAAGGGGATGAAAAAATGGAGTACAGAATTGAAAGAGATACATTAGGAGAAATGAAAGTTCCAGCTGATAAATTATGGGCAGCACAAACACAGCGTAGTAAGGAAAATTTTCCGATTGGAACAGAGCATATGCCGCTTGAAATTGTAAAAGCATTTGCGATTTTAAAGAAGAGTGCAGCGATTAGCAATCAAAAATTAGGGAAGTTATCAGAAGAAAAAGCACAAGCAATTGTGGAAGCTGCTGATGAAGTTATCGCAGAAAAATGGAATGAACATTTTCCACTTGTCGTATGGCAAACAGGTAGTGGTACACAATCGAATATGAATGTAAATGAAGTAATTGCAAACCGCGGTAATCAAATTTTGAAAGAAAAGGGATCTGACGTACATATTCATCCGAATGATGACGTGAACATGTCTCAAAGTTCAAATGATACGTTCCCAACGGCACTTCATGTAGCGTGTGTAATTGCGGTAGAAAATCATGTATTACCAGCTATTACGAAATTAAAAGAAACATTAGCAGGAAAAGTAACTGCATTTGAACATATTATTAAAATCGGTCGTACGCATTTACAAGATGCAACACCTTTAACGTTAGGACAAGAAATTAGCGGATGGCACCGTATGCTTGAAAAAACAGAGCGTATGATTGCAGACAGCAATACATATATGAAAGAGTTAGCAATTGGGGGTACTGCGGTTGGAACTGGAATTAATGCGCACCCTAAATTTGGTGAGATGGTAGCAGAAGAAATTAGTCTATTTACAGGTAAACAATTTGTTTCTGCACCAAATAAATTCCACGCGTTAACGAGCCATGATGAAGTTGTATTTGCACACGGAGCATTAAAAGCATTAGCTGCTGATTTAATGAAGATTGCTAACGATGTGCGCTGGCTTGCAAGTGGTCCACGAAGTGGTCTTGGGGAAATTATTATTCCTGCAAATGAACCAGGAAGCTCTATTATGCCAGGGAAAGTAAATCCAACGCAAAGCGAAGCGCTAACAATGGTTGTAGCACAAGTCATGGGGAATGACACAACAATTGGATTTGCTGCGAGCCAAGGTAATTTTGAGCTAAACGTATTCAAACCAGTTATCGCTTACAACTTCCTGCAATCTGCTCACTTACTAGCTGATGCAACTGTTTCATTTAATGATAAATGTGCAGTCGGCATTGAAGCAGATGAAGAAGTAATTAATGAAAATGTAAATCGTTCATTAATGCTTGTAACCGCACTAAACCCACATATCGGGTATGAAAATGCTGCGAAAATTGCAAAGCATGCTCATAAAGATGGATTAACTTTAAAAGAAGCAGCACTGCAATCAGGATTACTAACAGAAGAGCAATTTGATGAAATTGTAGACCCGAAAAAAATGATTGCTCCGAAAGAATAATAGAAGAGGCCAAGGTTCTTAGTTTAGAATCTTGGCTTTTTTATCGCATATTAATTTTTAATTCCTTGTGGAAAAGTAAATACACATAAAGGGTCATATTTTTTACTAATTTTTCTTAATTTATTCGCGTGTGTTCCATAATAAGCGTTCATATAATCTTTCAAATCGCTGTATGGGAAATTGACGAATGAGCCTTCTGTTATGGATTCTATATAGTCAAATCGTTTTTCTAACCATTGGGAATTATCCTTTTTAAAAATCGGATCTTCCCATATAGTTTGGATGCCTAAAATATAATGTGCATCGCGGTAATAAAAAGCGCTCGCATCTTTACTTATATCCTGAATTTTTCCTCCAAGGGGGTAGAGACTTATAGCTGCAAAAATACTGCCGGAGGCTCTATCTTCAATTAAACTAATAATTTTTTCGATTTCTTCCTCGTTATATTGTTTATGAACGAACCGGCCTGTAGATTTAAATTGTTCAGACGGTGGATATGAAGATTGTACAATGTCCATTGCTTCAAGAAAACTAATATATTGTAAATTCACATTCACACCCTTTATATTGACTAAATCTTGTAAAATGAATGCTGCATCTTCAGGGGTACCGTAATATAAACCTCGTCCATACATTGCAAGTCCTTCCGCAGCAGAGTTGTATATGCTCGCACCAATTGTCATTTTACTATTTAAATTTACTAGCCATTTTTGCCATGTGTGAAGAAATTCCTTTTGGATGTCTACTGAAGCGTTAGGCCAATATAGTTCAACGAAAGTAACTTTATCAACTATTGGAGGGAGTTTAAAAGTTAACGAAACAATGATGCCAAAATTTCCGCCACCTGCCCCGCGACAAGCCCAAAATAAGTCTTTGTGGCAAGTTTCATTAGCTGTAATTACTTTACCTTTATAGTCGATTAATTCTAACTCTATTAAATTGTCACAACCAAGGCCGAAATACCTACTAGAATAGCCCCAACCTCCGCCTAAAGTGTATCCACTTACTCCAACAGTTGGACAAGTTCCTCCTGGAAATGGATAACCTCTTGAAGAGATAAAGTCATAGATTTGTTTATTTTGAACACCACCTTGAATGACTAATGTATTTTTATGTTCATTAAGCTGCATACAGTTCATTTTACTTATATCAATTACGAGGACATTGTTGCCGACAGAATATCCTTCGTAATGGTGTCCACCAGAACGAATGCGAATAGAAATTTCATTTTTTCTCGCCCAAATAATCGCATTACTAACATCCCATTTCGTAAAACAATAAATGATAGCTAAAGGAAATTTTTGAATAGATCGATTCCATTCCTGTCTAGCTTCTTCATACTCACAATCATATCTTGTAATAATTTCACCTGTTAATCCTTCATAACTTAACTCATACATAATAAGCACCTTTCATTCATTTTGTGTAGAAGTTTACTTTTTTAGAAATAGTGTATGTTTATATCGTTTGTTTGTGATGGAGGGGTAGTATCTTTATGTAATAAAAAAACAGACTAACTATTGGGTAGTTAGCCTGAGGGGAGAATAAATATGTAAACGGCAGTTTTGCTTTGGGAGGACATTCAATTCTTATATAGTTATCCTAATAGCATAGAACTGTCTCAAACAAAACTATTCATTTGAGGTACTATTGATTATTTTTACATTTGGCCAGTTTTCTTTTAAGAGTGAAATGAATTTCTCCTCTTCTTGTGGTACGAAAGATGTTACTGAGTCGAATAAATTATAATGAATTTCTATTTGCTGTCTTGTCCAATTTTCTGAACGAAGCTTTTTACCAGAGTATTTAATGTGACGTATATCTTCAAATGGAATTTCAGTACGGAGTATGAAACCATGTTTAACAACAAGGGTAGATTCCGTTATTTTGTAATGAGAAAAATAGAAAGAAGAGAAATTCACGATATTTAAGAGCATCATGAGAGTGAAAAAAATAGAATTCTCATTTTGAAAGAATAGAGAAATGAAAAAAACAACTAAAAACAATGAGATTAAAATGATATGAAATGGATTTTTTTTTGCTTTAAATTTCAAGTAACTCACCTCGGTATACCAGTTATTAAAATAATTAAATCACAATATTTTAATGAAACGTAAAAATATGCAACATTACATATTTTTACGTTTCATTATTCGTGTAAACTTTTTTTGATGGGGTAAATTTAAATGAAGTTTTACAAAAGTGGAGTTGCATAAAATGATTTGCAGAAAAAGCATTAAAGTAATAGTCATAATTAGTTGTATGATGATGATTAGTGGTTGTTCAAATAGATTCGTTGAGGATGGAAATCGAAAACATGTATTTGTACAAGCAAGTAAAGTTTTAGTAGAGGTTGTTTATAAAATATATAAAAGGTAAAAGGTGTTTCCATATGCGGAAACACCTTTTTTGTAGTTAAAATTGAATGCTGGAAGGATTAGTCATGTTTTGTTTCACAGCCCATAATAATTAGTTTGTTAAAATACATTCGTTTTTCGGTGTGATAAGTCCTGGGTATCATATTTAGATAAACATTTTTATAAAAGTTTATAAAATAGGTAAACGAAACATTGAAATGTTTACTTTTTATATGTTAAGATGATGAAGTGATAATAAACGTTAGTGTAATTTGTTTGTTTTTAAATAAACCTTTTGAAGGAGTGTTTAGTATGAGTGATATATCAGAGAAGTTTTGGGATGCGTCGGTAGAGGAATTGAAGAAAGGGTATGTATTTGACGAGGTAGCAGAGGAGTATATTTGTTTAGCTTGTGGAGAAACGTTTATCAAAGGGGTTATTTATCAAGAAAATCAAGTTTTGTATGAAGCAGAGAAGTTTGTACAGTTGCATATTCAAAATGAGCATACGTCTATGTTTGAATATTTATTAAATCTTGATAAGAAGTTTACAGGTTTAACTGATTTGCAAAAGAAAATGGTTCAGTTTTTCCATATGGGACTTAACGATAAAGAGATTGTAAAAGAAATGGATGGCGGGAGCACGTCGACGATTCGTAATCACCGATTTACATTGCGAGAGAAAATGAAGCAAGCGAAAGTATTTTTAGCGTTAATGGAATTGTCAGAAGAAAAATCAAAAGTTCAAACTAAATTTGTACCGATTCATAGAACAGCTACGATGGTGGATGATCGATACAATATTACAGAGGAAGAAAATGCTGAAGTTTTAACAGCGCATTTTACAGAAGGTTTGGATGGACCGCTTTCTAAATTTCCGAAAAAGCAAAAGCGTAAATTAATTATATTACGTCATTTAGTGAAGAAATTCGATAGTAATAAAAAATATACTGAAAAAGAAGTAAATACAGTTTTAGAAAATGTATATCCGGATTTTGTAACTTTGAGAAGATATTTAATCGAATATGGTTTTTTAGATAGAACAGCTGATGGAAGCCAATATTGGGTGAAGTTATAAGAATGAAGCGAAGAAAATGAAGAGATGCACATAATAAAAACAACTATACAAAGAGATAGAGGATTACAGATACGAAAAATATGTTAAAGTTTTATGATGAATTTGAAAATAGTGAGTAGAAGAAGCATTTGCTTTAACGAGCAAACAGTATAGAAATGGTTGGAGTAATTACAATTATTTGAGCACGGATTTAACCGTGCACATTTTAAATAAAAGGAGAAATGAAATTTGAACCCACCTACAGATAACAATAAAGAAGGTGTAGAGTCACAGAAGTCAGAAACGGAACATAAGCCGATATGGAAATCGATGTCCATGTTTTTAGTGCCGTTACTTTTAAGTAATGTATTACAATCAGTTGGACAGTTATTTGGAATGGTAGTAGTAGGAAGATGGCTTGGCGTAAATGATCTAGCAGCTATATCGGCATTCTTCCCGTTATTTTTCCTGCTCGTTTCATTTGTAATTGGAATTGGTTCTGGTAGTTCAATTTTAATTGGTCAGGCATTTGGTGCTAAAAATGAAGAGCGCTTAAAAGCTATCGTTGGTACGACGCTGACGTTTACTTTTATTATCGGAGTCGTGCTGGCGATAATAGGTAGTATTTTTGCGATGGATATTATGCGCCTTATGGGAACGCCAGAAAATATTATTGAAATAAGTGTGCATTACGCAAGAATTTTATTTATATCTATGCCAGTATTATTTTTATATTTTGCATACACAACATTTATGAGAGGTACAGGAGATTCTAAAACGCCATTTTACTTTTTAATCGTAAGTACAGCACTAAATATGATCTTATTGCCAGTTCTTATTTTTGGTTGGTTAGGAGCTCCAAAATTAGATGTTTACGGAGCAGCCTATGCTTCGGTTATATCTACAGTTATTACGTTTATTGTCATGCTAGTGTATTTAAAGAAGAAAAATCATCCACTACAATTAGACGGGACAGTAAGAAAATATCTTCGTATGGACTGGGAGTTATTAAAGTTATTGTTACGACTTGGTATTCCAGCGAGTATTAATATGATATTAGTTTCATTATCTGAAATTGCGGTAATCGCGTTTGTAAATCGTTACGGTTCGGATGCAACAGCTGCTTATGGTGTTGTGAACCAAGTTGCAAGTTATGTACAAATGCCAGCCGTTAGTCTTGGTATTACTGTCTCCATTTTTGCGGCGCAATCAATTGGTGCTAATCAATTTGATCGATTGCAGAAAGTTGTAAAGGCCGGAATTATCATGAATTATGTCATCGGTGGTGTATTAATATCTCTTATTTACTTGTTCTCAAGAGATATTTTAGCACTATTTTTAACAAGTCAAAATACAATTGACATTGCTCATAGTCTAATCATGATTACATTATGGAGCTACTTAATTTTCGGTCATGCACAAATTATTAGTGCGACAATGCGAGCAAGTGGTACTGTACTATGGCCAACTGTAATCAGTGTTGTATCAATTTGGCTTGTTGAAGTACCTGTGGCGTATTATCTTTCTTACCATACGAGCCTTGGAATAGAAGGGATATGGATTGGGTATCCAGCGGCATTCATTGTCAGCTTAATATTACAGTACGCATATTATAAGCTTTCATGGCAGAAGAAACGAATTACACGATTAGTGAGCTGAAAGATAAAAATGTCCCTAAGTCATATAGACTTGGGGACATTTTTTGTTGATGAATGCTTATAAATAACTTTTTAAAGTTATGTCAAAATGTTGTCTAATGAGTTTTCCATTATTCATATAAAACTCCCAAGCTGTATCTGGTTCACCGATAATTTCAAAGGAACCTTCTGTAATATATAAAGCGCAATTATCTTCTAATGCAACGCCCTCTATATTACCTTGGTGAGTTTGTAAAAACGTATGGAAGGCATTCATTCTATTTAATTGATTGTAATGGGGACAAAATCTTTTGTTAACAATACTCCAGCCACTACTTTCTATATAACCAGAACTTTCATAATCTGAACGAATACTAGATGTGAACCAGCACATCGCACCGGCACTATATCCTGCAATAAGTGTTCCGTGTTTTAAAGCAAATAGTAACTTTTCATCTAGTTTATGTTCTTTCCATTGTTCAAGCATATGAACGTAATTCCCACCGCCAAGATAAATTAAATCGGCAGAATGAATCATCTCATCTAGTTCATATTTAGTAGGTGTTTCGGTTATAATGCGTAAAATTTGAACCTCACAATGTAATTGCTTTTCAAACGTTTCTAAAAATAACTTTATATATCCTTCATCATCACGACTAGCTGTTGGAATGAATAATACTTTTGGGTATTGTTTATTTGTTAATTCTATAAGTCGTTCATTAATATGCAAGTGATTTGGATCTTGTAAATCACCGCCACCAATGACAGCTAATTTCATAGTAAAGCACCACCTAATAATATTTGTTATGTAAAAATTCGATAGTGGGGAGTTACATTCCTTCTGTGATTTAATGAATAAGGGGAAATAAAGCAAACAATATATTGAAATAGCATGAGGTGTCGATAGCTGTAAATAGAAAGGAATTAGAAGCAGTTTATCCCGCTATTTGCAGGCAGTAAGACTCCCAGCTCAAAATTCGACTGGAGCAAAGCAGTTAGGTGGAAGCCCTGCTGCCCATAAACGCCCGATTGGTGAGGGCTAATAATCAGTGGGGGATGAACAAAACCCCCACTGATCACTGATTAAAGTTTCACTTTATAATAAGAGTTTTTAGAAAATCAATATTTTTCGTAATTTAAAGAGGTGTTAATGAAATGAAATCGTATACGCAATTTGAACGAAGAAAACACATACTAGATGAGTTAGAACAGTACAACCGAGTTATGGTGAATGATTTAGCGAAGGTATTAAATGTTACGACAGAAACGATACGAAGAGATTTAGATATGTTGCACAAGGAAGGGCAGCTTACGAAAATACATGGTGGTGCAATTAAGAAAAAAGATCAAACACTAGAATTTCATTTTGATAAACGTCGAGCTGAAAATATTGAAGAAAAACGAAAAATTGCAATGGAAGCAAGTAAACTCGTAGAAGATAATGATATTATCGCAATTGAAATTGGGACAACCACAATGCAAATTTTAGAGTACATACACGATAAAAAGAATTTAACGATTTTAACAAACTCGATACCAGCTGTAAATAAAATTATTGAGCTTAAAGAACAATATGATTCCTTTAATTGCAGGTTAATAGTCATTGGAGGAATATTGAATACAAATTCATTAGCATTGTCTGGAGAAATGACGTTAAACTATCTTGACCATTTCACTGTTAATAAGTTATTTGCTTCTTGTGATGGAATTTCTTTAGAAAAAGAACTAACATGTTCGTATATTGAAGATGCACAAATATATAAGCAGTTAAAGAATAATGCAAAACAAGTTGTAATGATGGTAGATGAGTCAAAGTTTAATTTAACAAAGTTTTATAAAAGCGGGAGTTTTAGTGATATAGATGCATTATATACAAACGCTAAGCTCGATGAATCGTGGGAAAATGTGCTAACAAGTAATGGGGTTGAAGTAATAACGGTATAGAAAAACTAAAAGAAGACTATTTCTTATTAAGTTGAGAAATAGTCTTCTTTTCTTGTTTATATGTTGTTTTATTTTGTTAATTTGTTGTTTTTACAATTAGTTAACAAAATAACAACATTGTGTTAATAATGTACTCGTACAATATGAATTAGGGGGTGGCAAGAATGCAAATAAAACTATCAAAAGCTGTGTTCTTTTTAATACCAGTTGGAATACCTCTAATATTGTTTTGGATTATTCCGAATTTCATTAGTTTAGGTATTAGTTTTACTGATTGGGATTTTATGACGAATGATTTTAATTTTGTTGGTTTAGAAAACTATTTCAATTTATTTACACAAGATTCTTTTATGCAAGCATTGCTAAATACGTTTTATTTCGGAATTGGAACAGTGATTCCAACGATTGCATTAGGTTTAGGATTCGCATTATTCTTCCGAAAAAAATTTAAAGGTTCCGCATTGTACCAATTAATGATTTTTTCACCTTGGGTAACGCCAACCATAGCTGTATCCATTGTGTGGTCACTCTTATATGAACCTCAATTTGGAGTTATTAATAAAGTTCTAAACTTTTTCGGGATACCAGGTTTGGACTGGCTTCAAAGTAGTCAAACAGCGATGTTAGCAGTCATTATTGTGACAGTTTGGAAATTAGTTGGTTGGACGATGATCTTCTATATCGGTGCATTAGAAAAAGTTCCAGATAGTTTATATGAAGCAGCTAGTATTGATGGAGCAAATGCATGGCAGAAATTTCGATATGTAACACTGCCAATGGTTTCATCAACAACTTTCTTCTTAGTTGTTGTCAATACAATTTCTTCGGTGCAAGCTTACGATCAAATAAAAATTTTAACACAAGGTGGACCTAGTGGTTCGACGCGTACGTTACTTTATTTATTCTTCCAACAAGGGTTTGAACAATTTGATATGGGATCTGCGACAGCAATCGCATTTATCATACTAATCATTACAATTCTACTATCTGTTATAAACAAAATAATAGGTGACAAGTGGGTGAACTATTAAGGTGAATAATATGAAAAAAGGTCCATTAATCGTAAAGCATCTCTTTCTAGCGTTATCAAGTATACTATTTGTTTTTCCATTCATATGGATGGTACTTGGTTCGTTTAAAACATCTAGTGAAGTGTTACAAGGAGGTTTTTGGCCTAATGAATTTCACTGGGAAAATTATCGTCAAGTATTAGATATCCTTCCATTTAGCACATATTTATTTAATAGTTTCTATACTTCTTTCATCATTACTATATATGTACTTGTTTCGTCAGCACTTTTTGCTTATATGTTGGCATTTTATAAGTTTAAAGGTAAAAATATTACGTTTAGTGTTGTGATGGCAACCTATATGATCCCTGGAGCTGTATCGTATGTTCCTGTATATGTAATGTTAGGGAAGTTTGGGCTACTGGATTCACATTTTGGATACATGATTTCTATGGCTGTTAGCGTATTCGGTATTTTCTATTTAAAACAAACGTTCCACAAAGTTGGTTTTGAAATAGTAGAAGCAGCCAAAATTGATGGGGCAAGTGATTGGCGTATTCTTTGGAAGATTATTTTCCCAATGACACGATCATCATTTGTAACACTGGGATTGGTCACATTTATTGGTAACTATAATAATTACATTTGGCCAGCTCTTATTTTGAAAGATAATACACAAAAGTTAATTACGAATGGAATTGCTGATTATTTCATTAATAGTTCTTTAGGACGAGATTGGTCACACATTATGGTTGCAAGTACAATCGCAACGGTGCCGCTCTTAATCGTATTTTTAATTCTACAAAAATGGTTCTTATCTGGTGTTACTGACTCAGGAATAAAGGGGTAATTAAATATTAAAGGGGATATGTGGGATGAAAAAAATATTCATGCTTCTAACAGTTTTAACATTGTTTGTTAGTGCACTTGCGGGTTGTTCAGGAGGAAAGGGAAGTACGGTTAAAGCGAGTAAAGAAGGCGAGAAGGTTGTTGTTCCATTCATAAATGGAGTGGGAGGTTCTCTTGCAGATGGTGTAGACAAGATTGTGGAAGAATACAATAAAAGTCAGGACAAATATGTAGTGAAAACGACGAAAGCGGGTAACTACGATGAGTCTTATCAAAAGCTACAAAGTGGATTTGCAGCGAATAACCAAGAAGCAATCGCATTACTAGGTTCAGACGTCATTCAAGAATATGTTAAAAAACAGTTAATTGTACCGTTAGATGAATCTGTTAAAAATGATACTGAATTTAAAAAAGAAGATTACGGAAAAGGTTTTATGGAGCAAGCGACAATTGACGGGAAGTTATATGGAATTCCGTTTTACGGTACAACACAAATCTTTTATTACAATAAAAAAGCATTAGCGGAAAATGGCTTTACAAAAGATGATTTAAAGACGTGGGAAGGTGTAGAAAAGGTAGCAAAAACAGTCGCAAAACGTGGTGAAAACGGAAATGTTTCATATGCTGGCTGGATGCCAATGTGGGGGACGTCAAACTTAATTGATGCGGTCCGCAGTGCTGGCGGCAATGTATTAAGTGAAGATGGAAAAAAAGTATTAATTAATGATGATACTTGGGTTACGGTATGGGAGAAATTCCGCACATGGCTTCATGAGGATAAAATTATGAAAATACATTCAGGTGGAACTGGATGGGAATATTGGGATAAAACAGTAATTGATTTAGTCGAAGGTAGAACATTAGGGTTCACAGGATCATCTGGTGACCAAGCATTTGTTTTTAAATCATTAGGTAAAGGAATGACAGAAGAAGAACGTCTTAACACTTTTGAAGCATTACCTCAACCAGCTTGGGGGAATAATAAACCAGCGCCAAAATTAGAAACATACTTATTCACATTAACGAGAAATATTGACCCAGAAGTAGCAAAAGGTGCATATGACTTTATGAAATTTGCGACAAGTACTGAGAAAACGGCTGAATGGTCAATGGCAACGGGCTATATCCCTGTTCGTAACAATGTAACAGATTATGGTCCATATGCTGAATTTGTTAAAAAACAACCACAAGCATTAGTTCCATTAGAACAAGCTAACAATTTTGGAGTGGGACCATTTGTAGATCCAACGGGCGGTAAAATTAATGACGCTTTAAATGTAGCTAAAGATAAAGTAGAGATTGAAGGAGTTCCAGCGAAAAAAGCATTAGATGAAGCAGCTAAAGTTGCGCAAGAAGAGTTAGATAAAGCTCTGAAGAAGAAGAAGTAATATTACCAACATGAGGTACTTGTTAACGAAGGAAGTGCCTCTGAAATTCCTTCATTAAAACGTAAAAGGTGTGAGAATGATGATCGAAATAACAAGTATGATAACACTCTCTCCATTCGTAAAAAATAAACATTGTTTCCAAATGGATGAAACTGATATTACAAACTTTACATTAACGATTGATCAAGGGGACAGCCGGAAAATTCCGCTTTTATTAATCTTGCGAGACCCTAACGGTTATGTACGTATACAATACCAAACTCCAATTGTAAATGAAAAACTAGTCGTTTCAAAAGATTCAATGTTTTGTTCCGCTGGTTGTATTGGAGGAGAAATCCAGTCAGGTAATTGGGAGTTAGAAGTCGTCTATATTCCTCATTGTGCAAAGAAAGTAGTAAAGTTTACTGGAGAAAAAGTTGACTATACAATAAATATAGTAGTGAATGATCAGTTGGAACGTAAGTATAATAGAGAGCATTTTTGTAAGGGAAATGTTTTTATCGATGAAGACAGTTTTAATAAGGTAGTAAATGAAGAACATCGCTGGTACAAAGGGGATTTTCATGAACATACAGATTTAACAGATGGCGAGATAGATGATGAACTTGGAATGCAAGTATGTGAAAAACAAGAATTAGATTTTTTATATGCGACGGAGCACAATATTGTTATGCCATCGTATCAAAAAGGAAACACATTAATTATACCATCTATGGAACTTACAACTCCTTTCGGTCATTACAACATATTTGGTATAAGAGAATTCATTGATTTTACAGAGTATGTAGATGAATCATTTAGCGCTGAAAAAATGAATGCACTATTTTCACTCATGAAAGAAAAAGGCTATTTATTGAGTGTGAATCATCCGTTTATGAAGCCTTGGGCGAACCAAGTGAATATAAATCTAGAAAATGTTCATACGATGGAAATTATGTGTGATCCAACTTATAAAAAAAGTAAATCATCTACTTTAGAAGCTTTACGTTGTTTCGATCAAATGTGGTCAAATGGTCTTAAAATCTGGGGAATAGGAGGAAGTGATTCTCATTTACATCCGTCTAAAACATTCCCAGGATCAAAAGACCCATCCATTTACGGTGATCCAGGAACATATGTATTATGTAACGGTTTATCAATTAAAAACTTAAAATTTGCGATCAAAAAGGGACGGATTTATTTCTCTCGATTTAGAAAACTAGCGATAGATATTCAAAACGAAGGTGAAACGATTTATGTCGGTGATGAGGCTAAAGGAAATATTATTTACAACATTTCTACTGACAAACCGTGTGAGTGGAGACTAGTAATAAATGGGCAAATAATTGAACAAAAATCTGGCAGCGATGTAACCTTTGCATTCTCTTTAAATGAAGGGGCGTACGCTAGAGTTGAGGGATGGGAAGAGGACGAATTAGTAGCGTTTATTAATCCTATTCATAATAAAGTTCAGTATAAAAATATAAAAACATGGAATGAAGTTATAGGGGGAATAAAAGGTGAATAAAGCAATTATTTTTGATAAAGATGGAACATTAATACAGTTAGATTCAGTTTGGTACAAAATTGTGCATCGTGTGTTAGATGATATATTTCAAACGTATCCAAATGAAAAAAGTAAACGAGATGACTACTTAACGATTATTGGTATGAATGATAACAATTTTGAGAGTACGAGTTTACTAGCTTGTCGCACAAATTACTTTATTGCGGCTGCATGGTATTCGTTATTAGAAAATCAACATGTGAATAAAGGGGATTTTATTCAAAATGTATGTCTTCTATTCAAAAAGTACTCTACAGCAGATGATCTTGTATTTACAGAAGTGGAAGGTGCAAAGGAAACGTTACGATATTTAAAAGACAATGAATATATTATTGGGGTTGTTACGGCAGACGATGTTGATGCAGCGATTCATTCTCTAAAAATGACTGAGTTATATGATTATGTAGATTTTTTAGGTGCAGATGACGGTGTGAATAGAACAAAACCTGAAAGTGACTTTTATCATATGTTTAAAGAAAAATTTTCATTAACTGAAGAAGATGTGCTAATGGTAGGTGATACATTAACAGACGTTACATTTGCGAGAAATAGTAACATTAAAGTAGTGGGCGTCTTATCGGGTGCGAGCAGGAAGGAAGATTTAGAAGGGAAAGCGGATTATATTTTAGACAGTATGAAGGATATTTCGAAGATTTTATAAAAAGTGCCCTGAGTATTTTCAAAAACAGTATGTATAAAAACAGCTCGAATTCTAGGAGGATATTATGGCTCAACTATCATTCAAAAACATTTACAAAAAATATGATCATGATGTGACAATCGTAAAAGATTTTAACCTAGAAGTAAATGATGGAGAATTTATCGTTTTGGTTGGCCCTTCAGGGTGTGGGAAATCTACAACATTACGTATGATTGCAGGACTTGAGGAGATTTCAGAGGGCGACTTTTATATTGACGGAAAACGTGTAAATGATATTTCGCCGAAAGATAGAGATATTGCAATGGTATTTCAAAACTATGCACTTTATCCACATATGAGTGTGTATGAAAACATGGCATTTGGATTAAAACTACGAAAGTATAGTAAAGAAGAAATTGATAAGCGTGTGCAACATGCAGCAAAAATTCTTGGGCTTGAGCAGTATTTAAGCCGAAAGCCAAAAGCACTTTCAGGTGGGCAGCGTCAGCGTGTTGCCTTAGGCCGAGCGATTGTTCGAAATGCAAAAGTATTTTTAATGGACGAGCCTTTATCAAACTTAGATGCGAAGTTGCGTGTTCAAATGCGTGCTGAGATTACAAAATTACACAAGCACCTGCAAACAACAACTGTGTATGTTACACACGATCAAATAGAAGCTATGACGATGGCAACGCGCCTAGTTGTCCTAAAAGATGGTATTGTACAACAAGTCGGTACACCAAAAGAAGTGTATGATAATCCAGATAATGTATTTGTTGGCGGATTCATTGGTTCTCCTGGAATGAATTTTTTCAAAGGAGTATTAACAGATAATGCAGTTATGATTGATAAGTGGAAAATTGAAGTGCCGGAAGAGAAGGTGAAAGGCTTGCGAAATAACGGCTATACGAATAAAGAAATCATAATAGGAATACGTCCAGAAGACTTTTATTATGGAAAAGCAATCGAGGCTTTATCATATAACGCAAAAGTAACAGTACCGATTGATGTAGCAGAATTAATGGGGGCAGAAACATATCTATATTCTAACATTAATGGCCAATCCTTTGTAGCTCGTGTGGACACTTCTTTAGATGTGCAAAGTCAATCAAATATAGAGTTAGGTTTAAACATGGACAAAGTTCATTATTTCGATTCAGAAACTGAGAAACGGATTGTTTTATAGATATTAATTAAGGTGATTATATTTTAAAGTTTCTTCAAATACTACAATTAAATGTATAGTAAAGAAGTCGATTATCCTTTAATTTACAG
>NZ_BOQD01000120.1 GCF_018332515.1 Bacillus hominis
AAAAGCAACTTTTGTCGAAAGTTGCTTTAAGAAGTAGTAATTCTTTTATTAATGAGTTGAATACATAGTAAGAATAGAAGGGACATACTAATCGTTATGATTACAAGTGTCCAAGCTAGTTGCATATTACTTGCATCAATAGCCATATAAATCGCCGTTGGAATCGTCTGAGTTTTGCCAGGTATATTTCCTGCAAACATTAAAGTTGCACCAAATTCACCGAGTGCGCGAACGAAGCTTAAAATCATACCACTTAGTAACGCAGGAAATGCAAGCGGGAGTGTAACATGTAGAAACACTTGATATTCACTTGCACCAAGATCGCGCGCGCCATCTTCAATTTGTACATTTGCGATAGAAAATCCTGTTTTTGCTGATTGATACATGAGCGGAAATGCAACGACTGTAGAAGCAATGATAGCAGCAGTAGATGTAAACATAATGGACTGCTGAAATAATGATTCAATCCACTTTCCAATGGGACTGTTATTTCCGAAAATGATAATTAGAAAAAAGCCGATAACAGTTGGTGGAAGCACCATTGGTAATAAGAAAATAGTTTCTAGTAGTACTTTATATCGCCACGAGGAGCGCGCTAATGCTCGTCCAATAATCGTTCCTAAAATCGTAACGATAATGGTGGCGCACGCAGCTACTCGCAAAGATAGAAAGACAGGTGACAAAATTGTATCAAAGCTCATAGTAATTATGGCAGGATTGTAAATCCATATTTCTTAAAGATAGATTGTGCATCTTTTGATTGCAAATACTCATAGAATGAAGTCGCCTCTTTCTTATGCTTTGATTCTTTTATAACACCTAAAGGATAGTGGATTGGCTCATGAGAAGTAGCTGCTGCTGTCTCACCAATCTTTACTTTGTCAGAAATGAGAGCATCTGTTTTGTATACAATACCAGCATCGACATTACCTGTTTCTACATATGTTAACACTTGGCGAACATCTTTTGTAAATACGATTTTATTTTGAACGTCATTCCAAAGATTTTCATGTGTGAGAGAAGCTTTTGCATATTTTCCTGCAGGTACAGATTCGGGTGTACCAAGCGCAATTTTTTTGATTTTCTCATCTTTTAAATCTTGAAATTTTGTAAGAGAACTATCTTTTGGAACGACTAGAACTAGCTCATTTCCAAGAAGATTTTTCCCTTCTTTTTCATTAATGAATCCTTTTTTAACAAGAGTTTGGAATTTATCCTCTGCTGCAGAGAAGAATAAATCAGCAGGTGCACCTTGCTCAATTTGTTGTTGAAGTGCACCAGAAGCACCAAAATTAAAAGAAAGTTTAATATTGGGCTCTGTCTTTTTATATTGTTTTTCAATTTCTTTTAATGCATCTTGCAAGCTAGCAGCAGCTGATATAGTCAGTTCGACTGTTGTTCCCTCTTTAGCAGCTGATTTTTCTTTCTTTTCTCCGCTTGAACAAGCAGCACTAAATATAAGAAGGAAAGAAAGTATAAGTGCCCCAATAGATCGTAATGTGAATTTGTTCATAAAAAAATCCCCTTTCGTTTTGACATATTTAATTATAACTAAATATAACTAAATATAACTAGTTATAATTGAATATAATTTGAACGATATGGTTGTTTTTAAAAAATAGGAGAAATATTCTTTTCTTTGTTACAATGAAGGAAGAAAGTGAGGAATCGTCTATGGATCATCATTCCTACACAACGGAAGAAGTAGCAAAGCGATTAAAAGTATCAAAATTAACTGTATACGACTTAATTAAAAAGGGAGAACTTCCTTCTTATAGGGTTGGTAGACAAATGCGCATTGATGCAACGGATCTAGAACAATATATAAAGCAAATGAAAACAGGGAAGATGCAAGTTACTCCTGTAAAGAAGGACGAAAATAGTACCTCGAATACACGCATCATTAGTGGTCAAGAACTCACGTTAGATATGTTGGCAAAACATATAGAAAATCGTTTGCACAATTCTAATATATTAAGAGCATATCAAGGGAGTTTAACGAGTTTAGTGAAGATGTACCAGGGAGAAGGAAGTATCGTTAGTCTGCATTTGTTTGATGGTGAAACGGGTACATACAATGTTCCTTACGTAAAGCGTATTTTAGTTGGACAACCATGTATTATGATTAATTTATTGGCAAGAAATGTTGGGTTTTATGTGCAAAAAGGGAATCCGAAAGGAATAAAAACGTGGGCTGATTTATCTCAGTCATCTATACGATTTATAAATCGAGAAAAAGGTTCTGGTATTAGGGTGTTAGTGGATGAGCAATTGCGAATTCAAAAATTAAATAAAGAACATATTAGCGGATATGAACGGGAAGAATCAAATCATCTTGGCGTTGCTACGCAAGTTGCGAATGGGAAAGCTGATGTGGGAGTAGGATCAGAAAAGTTTTCACAAATTGTAAATGTAGACTTTATTCCAATCATGAAAGAGCAGTATGATTTAGTACTTCTGAAGAATAAAGAAAATGAGGAACTTATTGAGGTTATAAAAGGGATTTTGCAATCTGAAGAGTTTCGCAATGAATTAAAAGCAATTGGTGGATATGATATAAGTAAAACAGGCCAAATTATATATGAAACAAACTAAAAAGCTGCTTGTCTATAAGACGAGCAGCTTTCTCTATATAGAAAGGGGTTTGGGGAAACAAATTGTTAAACGAAACTTTGAGCAAGTGTGTAAATGAAAGTCGTAAGAAGAGTCGCTCCACTTGCAAGTCCGAGGATAATAAATATTAATTGCAGCTATTGAAGCAGCTTACAGAAGGATCATGCTTTTGTGTGATTACAAAAATCAGTAGTGGATTTAGAAAAAATTGTTAGTAACATTACTACATAAGTTGATTCTTGTTTATAATAGATTGGTAAGAATAATTTGGAAAAATAAATGTTAAAAGGGGATAAGTAATGGAAAGTGAGTTACCACAATGGTTGTCAAAACTAAATGATGAATTAGATCAAATAGAAAATGAATTAGTAGATGACAAGACATTTCAGAAAAACCTTCGACAAATTAGAGAATTAAAAAGCGACATAAATAGTAATCCTATCATTATGATTGCTGGGGAGTTTAATGCGGGAAAATCCACCTTTATTAATGCTTTATTAGGTGAGGAGATTTTAACTTCGGAGATAACACCAGCAACAGCAGTTGTAACAGTTTTAAAATACGGAGAAGTTAAAGGAATAACTGCGTATTTTAAAAATGGAGATTGTAAAACATATAGTATTGAGAAATTAGCTACTATTTCATCTGAAGGGGAAGAAAATGGTACATTTATCCGTAAGAGTCTAAACTTTTTGGAGATAACACTGCCAAGTGAGATTCTAAAACAGGTTACGTTAGTTGATACTCCGGGATTAAACTCGTCAAATTTATTACATACAGAAGCTACAGAGATGTTTATGCGACGGGCTGATTTAGTAATTTGGTTATTCTCATATTTAAATGTTGGATCTTCTACAGAGATTAATCAAATAAATAAATTAAAAGACTACGGACTACAAACGACAGGGATTATTAATCAAATTGATCATCATGATGATGAAGAGGAACCATTAGAAGACTTTATCATGGATACAAAGAGACGGTTACCGATGCTTCAAAATTTAATAGGAGTTTCAGCGCGTAACGCATTAAAAGGAAAAGTAGAAAATGATGCTGAGCAGATGAATTGGAGCAATTGGAGGGAATTAGAGAATTGGTTGGACAATTTACAATTTGATCCTTATTTGAAGGAGAAGAAGGCTTATGTAGGGCTAGCCAATACTTTAAAAGAAATACAACATTGTATAGAAAATGAAAAGCAAAAACTAGACTTTGTAGAATCGCAAGGGAAGATAAATCAATTAATTTTTGAAATGATTCCTAACCTAGATAGGAAATATGATAATGGGATACAGTCCCTAAATAAAGTAAAAGATTTTGCTCATACTATTAATATACTTAATAATAAAAAATATTCTGTTGGGGAGATAGTGGAGAGTTCACAAAAAATTAGTGCTCTATTAAATCAACAATCGGAACTTATTTCAGAACTGAATCTCGTTGAAGAGGTAAATAAGTTTAATAGGTTTAATGAAGAAAAAATAAATGTAGGTAAAGAATTATTTTATCTGATTAATAATATAGGTGAAGAAGAATTAAAACAGTTGAAAGTGGGATTAAGCAACGAAAGAAATCAGTTGTTAGATGATTATAAGGAATATGGGAAATCAAATATATTTGGTAAGACTCCTTTTTGGGGACGTTTGGAAAATCTCAAAGGATTTTTAAAGAGGCAGGATGAGTTAAATAGAAATATAGTTAATTTTAATAATGAAGCCCAGACGTTTAAGGAATACAAAAATTTATTTCAACAAGTAGGGGAACATATACTTCATAATATTAAATCTTTCCTTAATAAGTTAGAAACAGCGGTGAACAATTACGCAAAGAAAGAATGGGAATCGTATAAAAAAGAATATAATGCTGTAAAGTCGCACTTTGAAAAAATAGATTATAGTAGTGTTTCAAAATTAAATACCTTACAGCTGAAAAAGGAAAGTATAGTCAGAATTTTATCAGATACAGATTTATTAAAGCGGGAATACATTTTTCATAAAGACTTATATGAAGAAGCGAAACAATTGAGTACAGCATTTATATTATTGGAGCGTGAAGGAGGGAATTTTGAATACGAGAGATATATAGAGGCACAGAGAACCCTAAATAATATGTTACCAATGTATTCTTTATATCAGAAAGAATATAGGCATCAGGTTACCATTGCAAAAGGAAGTAAAAGTTTAGGGAGTCTGCAGGAAATAGATTTATCTATTAATTTGAAAGAGGAAAGACAATTTCTCAATGCATGCCGGGCGTTAATAATAGTCGCAGTTTTTGTCTTTGGATTGACTGCAATATTAGCAGCGGCTAAGCAATCTGGGGATTCTATGAATCAAAACGTAGAAGAGGAGGAACCAAGTTATATAAGTGATTCAGAGAAACAAAAAGAAGTAGAAGAAGAAAGTGTAGAAGTAAATCGAGAATCTCAAAATACAGAAGTTATAACAGTTTCGAATCAGGTTCAGGACTATAATCGCGCGTATCAGAGAGCAATAAAAGAGAAGAACTTTTCAATTGTATCCCCGTATATAGATATGAGCGGTAAAGCTTACGAGGATGTAAAAAGGGATGTAAATAATGCTAGAACAGAACGTTTTTCTCTTGATTCAAAATCGTTTTATATAGAGGATGCAACATTGGAAGCGGATAACATGTATCAAGTTATTGCAGCGAATGAAATTATCACTACATATGAAAACGGCAAAAAAGAGTATTTGAAAGTGAAAACTACGTATGTTATGAAGCGAAATTATAGTGGTGATGAATGGAAGGTATATGATATATCCACTATTCAATTAGATAAGAAAACCCTTGAACAAGGTAAGTCGCAAACGGTTGGTGTGGTGAAAGAAGAGCAAAATATTCAGCAATTTATGAATCGATTCTACCGTGAGTTTGAAACAGCATTTAATCAATATAATTTTAGTCGAATTGCATCTTTCTACGATCCAAGTGGTAGTGAATATCAAGATGTACAGAAGTATTTCAAAACGATGGAAGAGAAGCGTATACAGCAAAGAACGTATCCTCCGGTCATTAAAAACATTCAAAAAATAGGGGGACAGCAATATAAGGTAGAGGTACAAGAGGAATATACATTCCATTATCCAGATGGAAGAGATGACCATAAAAAAATGACATTCTATTATACTCTGAAGGAAAACGGGTACGAACATTACCAAATCATAAAAATTGATAAGTAGGGTGAAACTGTGGTCAATGGTATTTTTATTCCATTGATCACATAGATTCACTTGTTAGTAAAGAGATAAATTTTAATATTAGGTGAAGGAGAGCTATATGACATTTTCATTATCACAATTTAAAGAAAAGAAATTAGATACATTGGAACAACTTCAAAATTTGCGGAATATATTTGTGGAGCGTAAGCAAGTAGATTACGTGAAAACTATAGAAAAATTAATTCAAAATGTAATGAATGAAGAGTTTGTTATTGTAGTAGTAGGTGAATTCTCGCGAGGAAAGTCGACATTTATTAATAGTTTTCTTGGAAAGCGCATACTTCCATCCTCAGTAAAGCCAACTACAACTATTTTAAATAAAATTACGTACAAAGAACATCCAAATATTACATTGCATTATCGTGATGAAAAGGAAAAATCCCGTGCAATTTCGGAAGAGGAATTTAAAAAAATTGTTGCACCTAGAGAACCAATTGTAGGGGATGAGCAATCAGAAAAAGAATATGAAGAAGCGTTAAAGAAGATCTCAGAAGTTGCTTATGCTGAAGTTGGCTATCCACTTTCATTTTGCTCGGATGGAGTAGAAATTATTGACACGCCAGGAACAAACGACTTAGATGAAGCACGTGAGGAAATTACAAATACATTTATTCCAACATCTGATGCAGCTATATTACTATTATCTGGTGTGAAAATCTTATCTGAATCTGAGATGAGCTTTTTACGTGATCGTATTTTATCACAAGATATTCAGAAAGTTTTCTTTGTCATTAATTTTAAGGATGCTCTAGATGAAGAGGGAATTAAAAAAGTATACTCTTATGCGCAAGAGAAATTAAGTAAGGTAGTAGAAAATCCTAGAATCTTTTTTGTTTCAGCAAAGCATGCTTTGGCATATCGACGAAAACAAAATGGAGAAACTATACGTATGCGTGGTCCAATTATGGATATTGAAGAGACTGGAATACCTCAATTGGAGCAGGAATTGGCACATTTCTTACAATATGAACGTGGGATGATTAAACTACAAAAACCAATTCAAACAGCAAAACGATTGGCGAATAAAACACTACAAGAGCAAATTACATTCGATAAAAAAAGTTTAAATAATGATATTAAAGATTTAGATAAGAAATTAGAAAAGTTACGTGAACAAATTAGCGAGCTAAAGCGAATCGGAAAAGAAGCAGCTAATTATATTGAAATAACTTTGAAGAAGAAAGAGAAAGTAATCCAAGGAGAGTATGGCAAAGGGTTGAATGAGATTGCAACACAAGCAAAGGAGACAGCAGATTCTTTATATAAGAGGATGTCTACAGAAGAAGTGGTAACAAATGTAGAAACCAAAGTTGCTCCATTAGAGAGGGCTTTACATGAGAAAATGAAAAAAATACAAGAGAAGACGTTGAAGGAAATATTAACAACTGCCAGTCAAAAGGTAGAAAAGCATATCCAATCAATCCAAGGGCAGTTAGAACATTTAGTGCAGGGTGAGATAGAGCATAATATTATACCTGTTAAATCAGATGAAAAGTATAGCAATTATGCCCCTATTGATATAGTAGATGACATTGTAGGTAGTATATGGGAACAAATCCCTCGAGGCCGCTGGTATTCTGGAGTTTTAAAGGGACTAACTTTGTTTACTGGAGTAATTGGAAAGGGAATACAATCTATATTTCACTTTTTCAGTGGGAGAGATCAAGAATACGAACAGTTAATGAAAGGGATAGATGAGAGATTTGATAAGAACATCCCAACGAAATTGAATAGATTTAAAGAAGGATGGCGCGGGAAAATTAAGGTTGTTATGGATCTGTATAATCAAAAAGTGCAGGAACAAGTAAATATATTAAATATGAAAATGGAAACATTACTACAAAACCGTCAAATGGAACAGTATGTAGCAGAAGAAAGATTGCAAGTATTAAATCGCCAAGAGCAACAAGTAGAGCGTGTAATTCAAGAAATGGATAAAATCATTTCGAATAAAGTGGGTGTGAAATAATGAATTACGAAGAAAGAAAAACAGATTTATTTAATAAAATTCAAGTACTGCGAAATCAAGTTTGTGACATATTACCTCAAAGCCCTCAAATTCGTAAATTTGATGGAGTGCTCTTGGATTTAAAAGAAGATTTATACACAGTTGTTGTCGTTGGTGAGTTCAAGAATGGAAAATCTACTTTTGTAAATGCATTGTTAGGAGAACCATTGTTGCCTGTAGATGTAACACCTACGACGGCGGCTATCCATGCTTTAGTATGGGGAAGTGAAAGAAGTTTTGAGGTGCATAAAAGTGATGGAACGGTAGAAAGAAGTGGCTTGCAAGCTGAAACATTGCAGAAATATGTAGCGACAGCAGATTTTAACCCAGATGAAGTAAACTATTTAAAATTATGTATGCCAGCGCCACTTTTGAAGAATAAAGTAGTTCTTGTTGATACACCAGGTGTTAATGATTTAAATAAACATCGTTCAAATATTACATATGAATTTATTCCGCGTGCAGACGTAGTATTGTTCATGCTAGATATGACAGCGCCATTAAAGAGAACAGAGGAACAATTTATTAATAATAGTTTACTAGGAAAAGGGTTAGATCGCCTTATATTTGTGGCAAACTTTGCTGATCGTGTCGATGAGGAAGAAGTAGAAGAACTTAGTGAATTTATTTCACATCGTATTCAACGTGTGACTGAAATTGAGTGTCCGAGGGTATTTCCAATTTCAGCTCGAGAAGGACTGGAGGCAAAGCAAACGAAAGACGAGGAACTTTGGGAGTATTCTGGTCTAGGGGACGTAGAGAAGAATATATGGGATATAATTCAAAATGGTTCTTGCAGCGAAGAAAAATTAATGCGCTATTATAATCGAGTTACACATATTTTGTATGATGCATTAGAAGAAATTCAAGTTCTATCATCTGTTAATACGCAGTCTCTTGAAGAGTTAGAGAAATCCTATGATTCATTGAATCAATGGGATACGGAGAGATTGTCGAGGGAACAGAAAATTAATGAGTATGTGCAAGCACGTGAAAATGAAATACAGCTTATCATCTATAAATCAGTTGATTTTTTAGGTGAAAGCATAAGGGATGAAGTAAAAGACCGTATCCAATTATATAACGGACACGACATGGGAAATTTCATCGAAACTCAAATACCACTAATTATAAAAAATAGATTAAAACGATGGATTGATCAGTATTCAGGGTATATACAAGAATTATTAAGAAAACTTGAAATAGAGCTTTCAAAAGGGTTAAGTCAAATATTTGATATGAAAATTCTAATGCAAAAACAGGTTGCAGATCGTTTAACATACGATGTTGATGTAGAAATGCATGCCCCTAATAAAATGAATCCTTTGATTGCTTCAGGAGCAATTGTAGGAGGGGCTAGTACGATAGCGATGGTATTTGGAGGACCAATGTTTATTCCAATTATTGGTTTAGCAGGATTACCGTATATACAAAAGAAAATGATTCAGAAACAATTAGATGAGATTAAGCCGAAGTTATTAGTGGAAGTCGATCATGTTGTTTCACAAGTTATGGAAGACTTTATGAAGCATATTGCGCAATATGTCTCTGAAGGAATTTTAGAAATTAAGAGACACACAATGTGTGTATTTCAAGATAAAGTAGATGCGGGACGTCATTTACTAGGGGAAGAAATAAAACAGAAAAAATTAGTTTATCACAATAAGTTCAATGAGCAAGAGAAAGTTGAAAAAGTACAGAAAGCGATAGTGGCACAATATAATTATTTTATAAAAGAGGTGGAAAGAAATGAACGACTTTTCTCACAATCATGATTTAAATATATCAGATGCATTTGATAAACAGTTTTCACATTCTAATGACGCAATTGATGGGACACACAGTGTGCTATCACACCAAATAGATACAGGGTCCTTTAGTGTGCATGATAATCCTGCATCGGATTCAATCGATATTTTTCAATATGCAGATCCGTTACAGCATGTAAATCAATTTCAAATGCAACCGTTACATTTCGTTAAACCTCATCATGTTGATGGTTACATGAGGCAGGATGGGACATATGTAGAAGGATATTGGCGAGATGGTGATGGGAATGCACAAGTAGATAGGACTGTTGAAATGGGTGGGGGATACGCTCGTTCTAATCCTGATAATGTAATTAGTAATAATTTAAATCAAAAATTTTAACTGTTATATAGAAAAAGCTGCTTGTCTATAAGACGAGCAGCTTTCTCTATATATAAAGGGGTTTGGGGAAACAAAGTGTTAAATGAGACTTTGAGCAAGTGTGTAAATGAAAGCTGTAAGAAGAGTCGCTCCACTTGCAAGTCCGATAAAGTCTGATTTGTTGAAAGTAATGTTGTTCATTATAATCTCTCCTTATTTGTTTAATGTAGTTGCAACTGCTTTTGCATCGACAAGTGCGGATAGCACCATGCCCATTGTATTTAAAAATTTATTTGATTTCATTTTGTTCATCATGCGTATCCGCTCCTTTTCGAGTTGTTGTTGCCCTGCTTTATGTCTTAATTATAGGAAATATAATCAGTTACAACTATCGAATTAGCTTACGGAAGACTTACACTTTTGTAAGAAAAAAAGACACTCGTGTAAGAATGTCTTTTAAAGCATATTGATATGATGATGCTCTTCAATTGTTTTTAAAAAGCTACGCATTGAATTGGTCATATAGCTATCTTTCCGGCGTATGAAAACAGTTGAAATACTGCCGTATTTTTCGGGAATCGGATGACAGTGCACTTTACCTGCTGTAGAAAGATGCTGCACCGCAGACTGTGGTACGAGTGTAATTCCAAGGCCGAGTGCAACACTGTTTAATATTGTTTCTAATATGTTAAATTCCATAATTCTTTTTGGTAGTAAACCTTCATCTTTAAGCCATCGTTCTAGTTTGGAACGGTATCCGCATCCTTGATTAAAAACGAGTAGGGGCGTCGTTGTGAATTCTTCTATATGAAAAGCTTTATTTTGTGTTACAAGCATTAATTTTTCTGTACTAACATTGTACTGTTCAATAAGTGGATGTTTAATAGGACCTGATATAAAGGCACCATCTAATTGATGATCAAGCACTTCTCTAATAAGTCCTTCCGTTAGACCAGCTTGTAGTGATAAATCGACATTTGGATAGCTTTTATAGTAAGAAGACAAGATGGTAGGTAATGTACTGACTGTTTCGACTGTACCGATTTTTAATATGCCAGATGGTGTTTCACTATCTAAAAATACTTGTTTTAATTCTTCAACGTCTTGCAAAATTTTATTAACATAAACGAGCATTTTTCTTCCTTCAGCTGTTAAAGTCATACCTCGTTTATGACGGTAAAAGAGTGGTGTTTTTAGCTCGTTTTCTAACTGTTTAATACGTGCGGTTACATTTGATTGTACGTAATTTAATTCTTTTGCTGCGCCACTTACACTACCGCGGTCGGCAACGCTTTGGAAGATTTGTAAGTCTCTTAATTCCATTTTATGCTCCCCCTTGATGTTAACTATCATTATAAATGATAGTTAACATCATTTTGAATCATTTTACGTGATATATTTTTTCTTTTACAATTCTCTTTGTGCAAATAGAAAGAAGCGAGGGATTGTGGTGAGAAAAGGTCAAATGATAATAGGTGCTTTAGCTTGTTTAATTGCAAGTATGTCATGGGGAGCGATGTTTCCGGTTGCTGATCATGCGCTAGAATACATAGATCCGTTTTATTTTTCGTTTATTCGTTATGGGGCGGTAGCAATTGTACTGATTGTATTATTGTTAATGAAAGAAGGAAAGAAAGCATTTCGCTTAGAAGGAAGAGGAAAGTTACTCGTCTTTTTTGGAACGATGGCGTTTACCGTATATAATGTATTAATTTTTCTAGGACAAATGTTAATGGGAAAATCAGGTGTAATGGTAGCTTCTATTATGGAGGCGCTTATGCCGATGATTTCAATTTGTATTTTATGGGGATATAAACATATAAAGCCGAAGAAGTATATGATAACGAGCATGATTATCGCATTTGTAGGAGCTGTATTTGTTATTACGAAAGGTGATATGAGTTTCTTTTTAACATTGAAAGATAACATGTTTTCACTAGCATTTATATTTGTTGGTGTTGTAGGATGGGCTATTTATACGATGGGTGGTCAAACGTGTAGCGATTGGTCAACATTACGTTATTCTACGTTGACGTGTGTATTTGGTACAACTGTCACAGGGATTATAACGGTAATCATTACGGCGCTTGGATATGTATCAACTCCAAGTATGGAAACGATCTCTATTGTGAAGTATGACTTGTTATTTATGATGACATTACCAGGTATCGTAGCACTACTTGCTTGGAACTACGGTGTGAAAATCTTATCATCAATTAATGGCATTTTATTTATTAACTTTGTGCCAATTACTACTTTAGTTATTATGATGATGCAAGGGTATAAAATAACAACTTTTGATATTGTAGGAACATTATTTGTTATTGCAGCGCTTATTCGTAATAACGTTTGTCAGAGAAAAGAAGACAGTATAAATAAACAAATGTTGCAAGAAAAGCAATTGCGTCAAGCTGTTTAATAGGCAACTGGAGGATTTGATATGTTAGAAAGTTTATTGTTTTTCTTCGCCGTCGGAGTTGCTTGCGAGCTTGCAGCAATTAATCGAAACGGTCGTAAGAATATAAAACAACAAGCGGAACTGATACAGCTTTTAAAAGAGTTAAAGGAAAGAGGAATTTAAAAAGACGACCGGGCATAGACGGTCGTCTTTTTCTATATAAAGGGGAAAGGGGACACAAAGTTATATAAGCGTAGCAGCGTAAATAAAAGCAGTAAGAAGAACCGAGCCGCTAGCTAGTCCTAAAAAATCTAATTTGTTAAAAGTGATGTTATTCATAATACATTCTCCTTACTTGTTTAATGTAGAAGCAACAGATTTTGCATCGATAAGAGCGGATAATACCATGCCCATTGTATTTAAGAAATTGTTTGATTTCATTTTGTTCATCATATAGATCCGCTCCTTTTCAAATGGTTGTTGCCCTGTTTCTGACTTAATTATATGAAATGTTGCGTAGAGTCACTATCGAATTAGCTTACAAGAAAATTACACTTTTGTAAGAATTGAAATTTAACAATAAATACTTATTTTTATTACCAACTCCTAAAACTTAGTGTTATAATCGTTGTAAGAAAATAATTATACTTCGGATATTCAGAAAGGAACGAAACAAATGTATAAACCAATTACATTTTCGTTGAAATATATGTTTAAAATGGCTGGGAAGGTAGAAGTACAAGGGAGAGAAAAATTACCGGAAGGTGGCCCTTACGTTGTTGCGTGCACACATACAAGTTTTATGGATGTTTTAATGTTAGCAACAGGAATGTATCCAACCCAAATTCATTACATGGCAAAAAAAGAATTGTTTGAAGGGAAATTTAAAAATTGGTTTTTTAAAAATGTAAATGCGTTCCCTGTAGACCGTGAAAATCCGGGGCCAAGTACGTTGAAAATTCCATCACGCTTATTAAAACAAGGAAAAGTAGTAGGGATTTTTCCAAGTGGAACGAGATCATCAGAAGACGTTTCATTAAAAGCTGGTGCTGTTACAATTGCAATGCGTTCTAACGTTCCCTTAATACCGGCAGCTTATGTTGGGCCATCAAGTGTAAAAGAATTAATAAAAGGGAAAAAGGCACGATTGATTTTTGGAGATCCGATTCAAATTGACGCTGGAGAACAAGTAGACCGAAAAACGGCTATGAAAATGATGACAGATGAATTAAATGAAAAATTTGAAGAGCTAAAGGAAGCTTTACAACCAAATCTAAAATAAGAAAAGACGACCAGGCATAGACGGTCGTCTTTTTCTATATAAAGGGGAAAGGGGACACAAAGTTTATATAAGCGTAGCAGCGTAAATAAAAGCAGTAAGAAGAACCGAGCCGCTAGCTAGTCCTAAAAAATCTAATTTGTTAAAAGTGATGTTATTCATAATACATTCTCCTTACTTGTTTAATGTATAAGCAACAGATTTTGCATCGATAAGAGCGGATAATACCATGCCCATTGTATTTAAGAAATTGTTCGTTTTCATTTTGTTCATCATATAGATCCGCTCCTTTTCAAATGGTTGTTGCCTTGTTTCTGACTTAATTATATGAAATGTTGCGTAGAGTCACTATCGAATTAGCTTACAGGAAAATTACACTTTTGTAAGAAAAACGAGTGAAAGTGTCATGATAAGAAGATTTGACATATGTTCATGTGATTTATTAAGTTAAAAGTAGAGGTGAGTGTATGGCTAATATTAAAGATATTGCAAAGATGGCTGGGGTTTCAGTTACGACTGTTTCGAGGGTATTAAATGATCACCCATATGTAAGTGAAGAAAAAAGGAAAGTTGTTTTAGAAATAGTTGAGAAATTGAATTACTCACAAAATGCAAATGCTGTTCATTTATCAAAAGGGAAAACGAATATTGTTGGTGTGATTTTACCGTATATTAATCATCCGTGTTTTGATGCAATGGTAGGTGGAATGATGGAGGTCGCATTAGCTCATAATTACAGGGTGCTACTTTGTCAAACGAATTACAATAAAAAAGAAGAAATGAAAAGTTTACATATGCTAAAAACAAAACAACTGGACGGTCTTATTATTTGTTCTCGTGCGAATGATTGGGAAACGATCGAGCCCTATGCTTCCTATGGGACAATTGTTGCTTGTGAAGATAATGATATTTCAAATATCTCAAGTGTATATACAAATCATTCAGCAGCTTTTCAATTAGGAATGAATTATCTTATTGAAAAAAGTTATAAAAAAATCGGTTATTGTACGGGAAGAAAGTTAGGGCCAAGTAGTCAAAAGCGTTTTGATGTTTATAAACAGCAATTGCAATCTATAGATGAAGAAGTTAATGAAGAATGGATTTTTACAGAATGTTTTACATTAGAAGATGGTGTGAGTGTGGCTCATAAGTTAAAGGGGATGCAAGATATCCCTGAAGCGTTAATAGTAGCAGGAGATGAAGTTGCGATTGGGATTATGACAGAAGTTGAAAAATTAGGCATTCAAGTTCCTGAGGATTTGGCGATTATTGGTTTTGATAATCAACCCATTTCACAAGTGTTACAGTTGACAACTATTGATCAAAATTTAAAGGAGATAGGTAAAAAAGCTTTTGAAATGTTTTACAGGCAAGTAAGTGATGAGGGTTCTAAACAAGAAAAGGTGGAAATTCCGTATGAACTTGTGGAGCGTTCTACAGTTTAGCCTTAATCCGTTATGTGTATAGTCGCATAACGGATTATTTTTTTGAAATGTCTTTGACAGGAAACGCGTTTCATACTTTATAAAAGAGTTACACCGGTCTGTGATAATCCATGGATTCTTTTCAAGTGTTAAAGCAATGAATAGAATTTGGGGGGATATGTATGAATGAACTTTTATTAAGTATGAAAAAATATGTAGAAAATGATGAACAAATTTTAGCGTTTGTGATAGGGATATTTGAGAAAGATGATTTTACCTTATCATATCGGCATGGGATTTTCGTTGCTACTACTAGACGTCTCCTCTTTTATGGAGAATTTCCGTACTATCCATCAACATTTGAAGCGTATTCGTATTTGCATATAGATGACATAAATTTTCATCCGCAATTAGTGTTTACTTGTAATCAGGAAACGGTAACAGCTAAGTATATTCAGAAAGGAAATGTGGAGCGATTTGTCCGTATAGTTAGAGCGAATATGAATAATTAATCACCCCTTTGTTTAAACATAATATCTTGGTCTTTGTGAGGGGAAATGCGGAATAAAAACAACTTCTAAACCTCTAGGAGATAGTGATACAATGTCAAATGGGGGGAGGTATGAACTATGGTTAATCAACGTATGAAGGAAATCGCATTAATTACAATCGGTTCATTACTATTTGCAATTGGTATTAATTACTTCGCAATTCCAAACCGTTTATCAGAAGGTGGAATCATCGGTCTAACGGTTGTTACTTATTATTTATTTGGATGGTCACCAGGAATTACGAACCTTGTTTTGAATGCAATTTTATTAGCTATTGGTTATAAATTTTTTGACAAGAAAACGATGGTTTATACAATTTTAGGGATTGTAGAAACATCTTTGTTTTTATATGTTACAGAACATATTCAGTATCAAGTAAACAGTGATACGCTATTAGCTGCTTTATTCGCGGGTGTATTTGTAGGTATCGGATTAGGGTGTATGTTCAAAGCTGGAGGTACATCAGGAGGATCAGCCATTTTAGCACAGTTAGCAAATCAATATTTAGGTTGGAGCGTCGGAAAAGGCGTACTTATTATTGATATCGTTGTAATTGCTGGTTCTGTATTTATAATAGGACAAGAAAAAGCAATGTACACACTTGTTGCAGTATTCATCGGAGCGAAAGTGATTGATTTCATTGTAGAAGGAATGGATACAAAAACAGCTGTTACAATCATTTCAAATCAACCGGATTTAATACGTGAAACTATTACGAAAAACATGACACGCGGTGTCACTGTATTAGAAGGACGCGGCGGATATACTGGTAAAAATAAAGAAGTGTTATATGTTGTTATTAATAAACAAGAGCTTGTTAAGTTAAAGCAAGTTATTAGCCGAGTAGATGAAGATGCTTTCGTTGTTATTCATGATGTACGTGATGTACTTGGTGGTGGCTTTAAAGCGAGCTAAAAGGTGAACGAGTAAATTCGTTCGCCTTTTTTAATTCTTACAAAAATGTAAGTGTAATGTAATGAGATTCAATAGTAGATTTTATTCCTTCTTCTTAAAATGGATGTATATATATCCTGCAGAGGAGGAATGTTTATTATGAAGAAAAAAATGATCACTACTATAATAGCGATGATAGTGATAGTAGTAATGTTACTGCCTACGAAACTTGGACCAGTTATCGATAAATATAATCCACTTTATAAGACGAAAGAATATTATACGGTTGTGAATACAATTGGTCAGCATATTGGTGATGAGTGGTATGAATATGAATTTATTGCATTTGACGAACGTGGAAGAGAGCAAAAAATAAAGAAGACTGTTAAGTATATGTTAAAGAGAGATGAAGCATTAAAGGTGTACGCAAAAGGACGCTACGGCGAGGCAATTGAAGAAATTGAAGCTGTAAATATTCCTATTAATGCGAAGAGTAAACTTTTAACGATGAGATAGTGAATTATACCCCCACCTATTTTTTGTCGAAAATAAAAATACTAGGTATGGGTATTTTGAAGTGCATACAAAAGCCTTAGTCCATATGGACTAAGGCTCTTTTTATTATATAAAGGGGAAGGGGGTACATTGTAGTAGCATGAGTGAAAGGTATAAGAAGAGTAGCTACTAGCAATGTAATTTGGTTATGTGAGTGTTCTTCTTATTTGGCTTACTTTCTAACTTTATTGTACGAGATGTAGGTAAGGGAAACTATCGAATTACATTACACATAGCTTACAAACATGTAAGCCTTCTGTAATGTAATTCGATGGTTAAAAGATAGTGAATTTCATATAGTGTAATTAGAAAGTCTCACTGTATTACTTTCTGTTTGTAATGTTAATGAAGAATGAAAAACCAACTACTTTTTAATAGCCCTCATCTCTATTTAGATGGGGCTCTTTTTATAAACCTTACAATATTGTAAGGTTTACGTAAGTTAATTCGATAGTAATTTTGTCATATTTTTTGCATAATAGATACAAATAGAAAAATTAATTAGGGATATAGTAAGAAGGGAGAAAACTGGGATGCGTAAAGAAGAAGTAGTGAAGTTTCCAATTAAAGATTTCTGTAGCTACTTTACTGTTGCCGTAGTATGTATTGGATTATTTGATATAATAACAAATTTAATTGTTAAATAATATAGATGATAAAACAAGAAGGGAGATCCTTTCTTGTTTTTTTTATGGGGGCATAAAGATGAAATGGATTGATAGCCATATACATGTTGATCAATATGAGGATGAAGAGAAAAGTAGATTACTTATAGATATGGAAAACAGTAAAGAGATACAAGGGCTTATTGCAGTATCTATGAATTATCAATCATGCCTAGAAACTTTATCTTTAGCAAAGCGATATCCTTTTATACATCCAGCAATAGGTTTTCATCCGGAGCAACCGATTCATAAAGAAGAATGTGAGCAAATTTATAAATTAATTGAAGATCATGTAGAGGAAATCGTTGCGATTGGTGAAGTGGGACTCCCATATTATTTAAGGACAGAAGATGAAGGTATTACTGTACATTCATACATAGCGGTATTGAAAAGATTTATAGAACTAGCTAGTGAGTATGATTTGCCGATTGTATTACACGCAGTGTATGAAGATGCTGACATCGTATGTGATTTACTTGAGGAATATAAAGTGTCACGTGCACACTTCCACTGGTTTAAAGGAAGTGAAGAGACAATGAAACGGATGATGAGAAACGGTTATTATATTTCTATCACGCCGGATGTTTTACATAAGGAGAAAATTAGAAAAATCGTTTCGTATTATCCACTTGAATATATGATGGTAGAAACAGATGGGCCATGGGAATTTCAGAAGGATACGATGACACATCCTTATATGATAAAAGATGTGTTACAAGAAATTAGTATACTAAAAAAAATATCAGTAGAGAAAGTTACTGAGCAAATATATGAGAATACGGTGCGATTTTATAAAGTTAGTGAATCATAATAAAAAACACCAAGCATCTCGCTTGGTGTTTTTATTATGATTCTAATTTTTTCGCACGTTTTAATAATAAAAGAAAGACAATTATAATGAACCCAATTATAAGGAAGAACCCATATTGTTTTATATAATCAATTATGTCATTCGCACTTGTTGGTTTTTCAACGTGAATGCCGTCTTTATTAGTAGTAATATGAATATCTTTCATTTTTACTTCATTCGTTTCTTTTTGTAAATCAATCCACTCTATGTTTGGAATACTTTCTAGTTCCTTTAATACTTCTTTTAATGGTTTAACGCCCAAGTAAGGATGATAAAATGCACCGATAATTCCATCGGATAATTTTTCGACAGATAAAGCACGTTCTTTCATTTTTGCTATAGCTTGTGGCTTATCTTCTTCAATAAAGCCAACAGTTTCAGGAATTAATTTCATCCCATGTAAAAATGACGGTGTACTTATATAAGCCGGTGAGTGCATTGATTTCCAAGTTGTATCGTTTAGTTGTAGTTGTCCTACATAAGTTGAAAAATATTGTGATAGTATTTCATATCCTTTTTGAGACATTGTATAGTGCGGAGCTTCAAAGGCAACTGGATATAATTTTGCTCCTACAAGCTCTGCAATCCCTTTTTCAATATGATCTTTAGTATATTTTTCTTCGAAGGCTTTTCCGTTTTCTACGTATTTATTATAGTCTTCTGTAGATTGGAAATCGTCTTTTGTTTTTGGTTTTTCATGGTTCGGTTGACGAATTGGTTGATCAGTTTTTACATCCCAAAATTCAAAACCTTCGCCAGTTTCACTATCATAAAATTGATGGGTGTAACCATGCATAACGATAGAGCCACCATTATCTTGCATAAAGCGTAAAACATCAATTAATTCAGAGTTATCCTTTAAATGTACTGTTTTCCCTGTGTTTGGATCTTTGTAAACAGGGATAACGGTAATCATATAAGGAAGCTTTTTCTCTTTTAGTAATTCAGCGATTTCCTTTAATTGCTTCACATCTACAGCTGGATGAACGTCTTCAAGACGTAAATAAGCTGAAGTTTTAGTTGTTTCAGGTTGTTGCCCGAAATAAGAAAATAGCATCTCACCGACGTAATGAGACATCCAATCAAAAAGATTTGGAGTTGCAACATAGTAGGATGTTCCTTGGTGAACGATTAACGGATGGTTTCCATCGGCACTCAAGGCGTAAGCAAGAGTTGTTCCTTTTGCTTCAATTTTCTTCATTAAGCGTTCTTCTTGTAATTCATTTTTTAATTTGTGTGTCGGATATTCTATAGTATGAGTTCGTATATCAGTTTCATCCGAGGTAATGAAAGAAAAACGATTAGATAATTGTTCAACATTTTGCCCTAAAACTAATACTGGACCTGAGAAGTTTTCTAGAAATTGTTTTGCTGCAATAGAAAAATCTTCTTTTTTCTCTCCGATATAAACAATATGTGTATAAGGGGATGATTCAGTACTTTCCTTTACTTCGTTCAAACTTTTTACTGTTATATCATTTGTAAAGTGTCCTAACTGAGTATTCAGGATTTGTACATTGTTTGTAATTTTGTTGTCTTCGGTACTATACAAAATAAGTACTTTTGGTTTTGATGATGTTTGCGCAGAGGTATGTATAGGAATGAGTAGTAAAATGCTGAAAAAGATTAGTAGAGTTCTTTTCATTTATTTATGCTCCTATTCTATATGTATATAATTCAATTTACAATTATATACAAAAAATAAATTATAGTCTATGGAAGTTACATTTTTGCACGTATTTACCAACTGTTTTTTCGCAAAATCGGTCTAAAGCATGATGATAATATGTATAGTTATTTGCTATGATTGAAGGGTAAGAGAATGATAGAGTGCAGGTAATTGTAAAGGGAAGGCTGAAAGGGGACAAATTTCAGCGGAGAAAGAGGTAGAGGTAGTGAAGAAATTCTTTGTAGGATTTTTAGTTGTTCTTGGAGTCTATTTATATTTCCAAGATAAGTCTGAAGGAATGGATAAACTAATGAATGAGACAAGCTATGTTGATTCAGAGGAAGCAAAACAAATGAAACAAATTATTATAGAGGAAGCAAAGAAAGTAAACCTTCCGGAATGGATACCTCTTACAATTGCTGAACATGAAAGTAGGTTAAATCCAAGAAGTGTTGGAGATAACGGAACTTCATTCGGATTGTTTCAATTGCACCGCGGTGGTGGGCTTGCACCAGATCATTTAACTGATGAAGAGTTGAAAGATCCGCGTACAAATGCGCAAATTGCAATGCCGCATTTAATGAAAGGATATAAGCGTGGGGTGCAAAAAGGTTTGACTGATTTTGCATTACTGAAATATATAGCGAATACATCTGGATGGCCCGGGAATTTAGGACCAGAGTGGACGGATAACAATATGAAGTATAACATCGGATTAGAGGATGTATACTATCGAAATAAAGGTGTGATAAAGTGAAACTTTAATCAGCGGGGGAGTTTGTTCATCCCCCGCTGATTATTAGCCTTCACCAATCGGGCTTTTACGGGCAGTTGATCTTCCACCTAACTTTCTCGGATTCATCGAGTTTTGAGGTGGGAGTTTTACTGCCCGTTAATGCGGGATTAAAGAGTAGGTTTTCTATACCTACTCTGTTTTTTTATGAATAATTTCATCCTTTTCTCTCGTGAAATACTGCGCTAGTTGTATTTTCACATCTTCTAGTTTTGTAGAAACTTGCGGTATTTTATATCCTACATACAACGGTGAAACTACAAACCTAGGAACAACTTTACAAATGATTTTTCCATTTAGGTGATAGAAGAATAAGTTATAACTACTACATCCCTTATGGAAATCTGTCAGTATGTAACGTACAGTTTGCTGAATGTAATTTGCCATTTCATCTATAAATGAAATATCTTCAATGATGATATTAAATTCAGTAAAGCCGATAATCGGGCGATCTGAAATATTGAGTTCAATGCGTTCGTTTTTTTGTACAATTACTCCTTGGAAATTTTCCTTTTCTACGTTTTCGAGATAGTCTACATATTTCATTCCGATAATTTGCATATGTGCATGATGCAAACTTCCGCCTGAAAATGGGCCGTGATTTTTATATAAGATAACAGATGTAAATTCATCACTTTTCTGTAAGTCTAACCAATGTTTAATGGAGAAACGAATTAGTAATCTCATATGTTCTTCTGTGTATGTTGCGATATGATCATCACAATTATCGGTTTCGATTAGCACAGTCTGAAATGTATCTTTTAATGTAGGGAATTTATTTTTCAACCAAATAATTGAGCCTTCGGTTGCTAAAATATCAGTTAAATTTTCTCTGTCGCAAAAAGGACAAGTAGCGCTTCGGTTACGAATACTCTCTGGTTTTTGTTTGCCAATATCATTCAAAAAATAAAGTTGTTGTGTATCCATTTCTCTATACCCCTTTAAAATGTGTGTAAAACTGCCGTCTAATACATTCGGGAAAGGGAAGAGGAAATCCTTTAAAGGAAACAGAGCAAAAAATAAAAGACAAGATATCCTCATTACAATAGGGTACCTTGTCTTTTATTTTTTCTTTAATAATGTGTATGGATAATATAGAGTATTTTCATTTTGTTTCTTTTTTCTATTTTTCATTGTGTATAAGGCAATTGCTGTACTTGCGATTACAATAATGGCTTTCTTCATATTCATATACCCCTTTTTATTGTTGGTTTAATTCTTGGCTAACTGCTTTTGCATCGATTAAAGCGTGTAAAACCATTTTTACCATGTTCATCATTATTCCTTCACTCCTTTTTATAATTCGTTTAGTTCTTTTACAACTGCTTGTCCGTTCACTAATACCTCGAAGATTGCTTTTACGATTTCTTTCATCATGATTGTTTCCTCCTTGTTTTTGTCTCTCTTGTTTATATCTTTATTGTATAGGGAGGCATCTTTTCGTACTATCGCTTTCCATTACGTGAACATAACAGTTTTGTAAGATTGGATGTCACTTATTGAAATGTTTAGTCTATCTTCATTATTTTCAGAAAAATGACTATTCAAACATGAAATGGGAAAGTATAATAAAGAAGTAAGTATTAAATTCCGTACGAAAGGGGTGAATGAGATGAAACGTTCTTTAGCTGCGCGTGCCAAATTTTTAGATTATATCTATTTTTGTCGTGCGATTTTTCATGATGTAGTTGTTAACGGGATACGTATGCCCTTTTTTAACAATTGCATAGTAGCTATTGAACGATAGAAGTCTCTTCACCCATTTTTGATAAACGTGTGAAAAGGGAGCTATTTGGCTTCCTTTTTCTATGCCAAAAACCATGGGGAATGTTTCTTTCCCATGGTTTTTTATATTGAAAGGAGTACGGAAAATGACAATTTGTAGTGTAAATAATGTAAAGAAATCTTTTGGTGGAAACATCATATTTGAAAATATATCGCTTGAAATAAAGAATGGAGAACGTATTGGATTAGTTGGTCGTAACGGTAGTGGGAAGACAACTATCTTTCAGCTTCTAACAGGAATGGAGAGTTTGGATGCAGGAGCCATTCATATGAAGAAAGGTACACGAATCGGTCATGTAGCACAAATTCCAAAATTCAATAATGAAATGAATGTATATGATGTATTAAGCTCCGCTTTTAAAAAGGAAAAAGAGTTGGAGATAGAAATGCATGCTTTAGAAAAAAATATGGCGGAAGAACAGGAATCATCTGCTTTACAAAAATTGATGGAGAGATACGGAGTAATTCAAGAAAGGTACGCGTTTCTCGGTGGTTATGAAATAGAAGCGAATATTATGAAGGTAGCAAATGGTCTACAGGTGACGGAACTATTTCCCCGATCATTTATGGAGTTAAGTGGCGGAGAACAAACAAAAGTAAGCCTTGCGTACATGCTATTACAGAAACCGGATTTACTTCTACTAGATGAACCAACAAATCATTTGGACTTATTTGCAGTCGAGTGGTTAGAGCAATTTCTAAAAGAATATACAGGAACAGTTATGGTCATCTCGCATGATCGCTATTTCCTTGATGAAGTTGTAACGAAAATTTTTGATTTAGAAGATGGAGAAATTCACGTGTATCATACGAACTATTCTCAGTTCGTTGAGGAAAAGGAAGAAAGGCTGCTTCAGGAGTTTCAGGCTTATCAAGAACAGCAGAAGAAAATAAAAAAAATGAAAGAAGCAATTAAGCGTCTACGTGAATGGGCAAATCAAGCGAATCCTCCGAATGAAGGATTGCATAAAAGAGCGAGAAATATGGAACGTGCGTTAGAACGTATAGAGAAGTTAAAGAGACCAATTTTAGAACGGAAACAGATGGGACTTCAGTTTGAGGGGCAAGAGAGAAGCGGAAAAGATGTTGTTGTAATGAAAGAAGTGAGTAAAGGGTTTGCTGACCGATCTTTATTCGAGAAAGTAAATTTGCATATTCGTTTTCAGGAGCGTGCAGCTATCGTTGGACGTAATGGTACAGGAAAGACTACGTTATTAAAATTACTACTAGAAGAAATGAAGCAAGATACTGGTGAAATTCGGATTGGTAGTAGTGTAAAAATCGGTTATTTATCGCAACATGCGTACGCAAATATGAAGAACAATGTATTGGAAGCTTTCAGAGATTGTGTAGCTGTAACAGAGGGAGAAGCAAGACATATATTAGCGCGATTTTTATTTTATGGTCCAGCTGTTTTTAAGAAAGTAACGCAACTTAGCGGTGGAGAAAAAATGAGGTTAAGACTCGCGCAACTTATGTATCAAGATGTTAACTTTCTTATTTTAGATGAACCGACGAATCATCTTGATATTGAATCAAGGGAAGTTTTAGAGGAAGCCCTTGAACAATATAACGGGACGATTTTAGCTGTTTCACATGATCGTTATTTCTTAAATAAGTTATTTGAAAAAACATATTGGATTGATGAGCACAAATTATTTGAGTTTGCAGGGAACTATGCATGGGCTCGTCAAAAGTGGGAAGAAAAGGTTGAGAAGCAAGTAATAAAACAGAAACGCCAAGGAAGAACAAGTATTGAAACAGCCCCTCTTAAAAAGAAAGAAGCTAGGAATTTAGAGGAAGTTGAAAACGAGTTAATGCATATAGAAGAAGATATATATGCACTCGAATGTAAAATGGAACATGTAGTTGATGTTGAAATGCTTGAACAATTGTATGAAGAAAAAAAGAAGAAAGAGTTGTTACGAGCGGAGCTATATAATGAGTTAGAGAATATTGTGGAGTAAAGAAAATAGAATGAAAAAGAGCAAGTTGTTTTCTCATATTTTGAGGGAGGGCTTGCTCTTTTTAGTATAATGAAAGTAGAAAAATTGGTATAATTTTCTTGTTACTGTGATAAGAGAATGAACTTTATGTTACTAAAACGTGAGGAGAATTTTATGTTAGGATATGCGCGGATTGCTACAATCGTCATGATTTGTTTAGTTTACGCAAATCATGTTTCACGTGAAACAGAAAATTTACAAATTTTTGTCGGTATTGCACTTTTTATTTATATTGTGAATCATATTTTGCTTGTAAAAGCAAAAGGGAGTAGGAAACTTGTTTTTTATACCTTGCTCACAAACGGTATTGTCACAGCGTTATTAGGGTTTTTATTTCCCGAGACATGTTTGTATTTAATTATATTTGGAATTGATGCGGTAGGATTATTTATTCATGATTGGCGTAAAAGGATGACTTATTTTTTTATCGCTTTTTTCTTTCTTTGTTGGTTTATAAATATACTACATACGTATCAACATACAGAGAGTCTGGAATTGGAGAGTAATGCAATTAACTTTATGTTTATCATTTTCAGTGCTTTAGCTGGAAACTTAATAAAAAAACTTACAGCTGCTCGGCAAATGGTAGATGAGCAATATGGGGAATTAGCATTATCTCATACAGCTTTAAAAGAAGCACATGAACAATTAAGGCTATATGCAAAAGAGGTAGAAGAATTGACAGCTGTTCGGGAGCGAAATGATATTGCCCGAGAAATTCATGATACTGTTGGTCATAATATGACGGCATTACTTGTTCAGTTACAACTGGCAGAGGTTTTATGGAAACAAAAATCGGATGCTACAGAAGAGGTTTTACATACATGCCATGGGTTAGCTAGAAAATCACTTCAAGAAGTGAGAGCTTCTGTGCATGCCTTAAAAGAGGAAAGTAAACTAGGGAACATAATAGAGAATATGCGTGAAATGTTACATGGATATTCTAAAGTGACGAAAGTGCAAGTATCTTTTCAATTACAAGGAGATCCAGTTTTGATTCCGTTGTCACTACAGCCTACGTTGCTTCGTATTATGCAAGAGTCTTTAACGAATGCAAAACGTCACGGAAAAGCTAGTTTATGTGAAGTAAGTTTAGTTTGTTCAGTGGAACAAGTTAAGTTATGTATTTTGGATAATGGTATGGGGGTCAATGAAGTAAGCCCTGGATTTGGCTTACTTAATATGAAAGAACGTGTAGAGGAGCATGGTGGAATCATTCAATTTGAGAGTGAAATAGAAAAAGGTTTTCGCCTAAAAATCGAATTTCCACTCAGAGAAAAAACATGGGTAATAGGGGGAGCGTTATGATTCGAATTATGATTGTTGATGATCAATCACTGATTCGTGATGGATTGGCAATGATATTAAATTTACGTCCGGAACTGGAAGTGGTAGGGACGGCTAGTGATGGGGATGAAGTCGTACAAAAGGTGAAACAATTACAGCCTGAAATTATTTTGATGGATATTCGGATGCCTCGTATGAATGGTGTTGAAGGAACTCGTTTAGTTAGAGAAAAGTTTCCTTATATAAAGGTTCTTATGTTAACAACTTTTAGTGATAGTGAGCTTATTTTTGAGGCATTAGAGCAAGGAGCGAGTGGTTATTTATTAAAAGACATGGAGACAGATGCCATTGTTCAAGCAATTTTAACGGTACATGGTGGAGGGGCTGTGCTTCCTCAAGATATAACAGCGCAAATTGTAAAGGAATTAAAAAAAACAAAAACAGTAGTAGAGCGTACCCCACCAGGACAACTAGAACAATTAACTGAGCGTGAAGTAGAGGTTTTAAGGGAAGTTGGACTTGGTTTAAATAATAAAGAGATTGCCAAAAAGCTATTCATTACAGAGGGAACTGTAAAGAATCACGTTTCTAATTTAATTAGTAAGCTAGAACTGAGAGATCGAACGCAAGCAGCGATATATGCAGTAAGGTATGGCGTCACGATGTACACATGACTTTTGGCATACATAAGTGTAAAAAAGCAGCAAAATTTGCTGCTTTTTTATTTTGTATTTCTATCTCAAGAGCGATGGAGAGAAGAAGGAAATTTTCTACAATGAAAGTGTAGATGAATACAAAGGGGCTGAATCAATATGTTAGTCATAGATCATATTACAAAATCATTTGGCAAGAAGGAAATTGTAAAGAGTGTTTCTTTTGAAGTGAAAAAAGGTGAAACATTTGGGTTGCTTGGTCCAAATGGGGCGGGGAAATCAACGACGATATCAATGATTTGCGGGCTAATTCCATACGATAGTGGTGATATAAAAGTAGGCGGAAAATCTGTAAAAGAGTATCCACTAGAAGCGAAAAAGAAAATCGGTATTGTCCCTCAAGACATTGCGCTGTATCCGACACTTTCAGCAAAGGAAAATTTAATCTTCTGGGGAAAGATGTATGGTTTAAATGGAAAGGTTGCAAAAGAGCGGGCAGAGAAAGTGTTGGCTTACGTCGGTTTACAGGACCGAGGGAAGGATAAAATTGAAACATTTTCAGGTGGAATGAAACGGCGTATTAATATTGGTGCAGCACTTATGCACGAACCAGAGTTATTAATTATGGATGAACCGACAGTCGGGATTGATCCGCAATCGAGAAACCATATTTTAGAGACTGTTAAAAAATTAAATGAAAAAGGCATGACGGTCATTTATACGAGTCATTACATGGAAGAAGTTGAGTATTTATGTGAGCGAATTGCTATCGTTGATCACGGAAAGGTAATTGCACTAGGAACGAAAAGAGAGTTATGTAATCGTCTGACCGATGGATTTATAGTGAAATTGCAATTAAATCGCTATAGTACGGAACTGCTACAAAAGTTGAAAGCACTACCTGTTGTTGAGCGTATTATTTTTGACGAAGATAATAGCACGATTGACATTGGATTAAATGGTGGCGAGGCAATTGGTACAGTTGTTTCAGTAGTTGTTGAGAACAACGCGCAAATTTTAAAGCTGGAAGTACAAGAACCGAATTTAGAAGCACTCTTTTTACAATTAACAGGACGTTCACTGCGTGATTAAGGAGGTTAGTGCGAGATGAAAAGTTTCATTATTGCATGGAAAGATTTAAAAATCCGTTTAATTGATCGCCGCGGATTTATGATGATGTTAATTATGCCGCTTTTATTAACAGCGATTTTAGGTTCAGCGTTAAGTAATGTATTTGATAGTGGTGGACTACCTAAAACAGTAATTGGCTATTATCAAGGGGGGACGGATGAGTTCGCAGATGTCTTTCGAAAAGAAGTATTGCAATCTAAAGAAATAAAAGATGACGTGAAAGTAAAGGTAGTTAACTCTCAGGAAGAGCTTGAAGATATGTTAAAGGAAAAGAAAATCGATGTAGGAATTGTCATCCCAAATAAATGGAGCGAACAAGTACAAGATGGAAAGTTAAAAGAACCAAAGGTGCTTATAGATCCATCAAAAGATATACAAGCGAAAATTGCTGAATCAATGATTCGTTCTTTTTCAGAACGTGTTCAAACAGTCGCAGTATCTACTAAAAGTGTTGTAACAGAATTAGTAAAATCCCAGCAGGGTGATGTGGCACAAGTTGCAAAAGATGTAAGTGGAAATCTACAGACGGTAGCAACTGCAAGTGCGAATCATATCGAAAAAGGAACAGTTGGTAAAAAAACAGTTGCAGCGATGCAATATTATGCAGCAGCGATGTTAGTCATGTTTTTACTATATAACATAACAGTAGGTGCGAAGTCAGTTGTAACAGAGCAACGAACCGAAACGTTGGCGCGGTTGTTCAGTACACCGACGAGTTCATTTTCGATTTTATTCGGGAAATTTTTAGGTACATTACTATTTGCTTGTATACAATTTGGAATGTTTATAGTTGCTTCACACTTTATGTTTCATGTGGAATGGGGCGAAGACGTGTCTCAAATAGTAGTGTTGGGGGTTTCGTATGCAATTTGTGTTTCTGGTTTATCCATGCTAATTGCAGCCTTTATTCGTGAGGAAAAAACAGCAGATTTAATGGGGGGAATCGGCATTCAAATATTAGCTATATTAGGTGGATCAATGTTACCGATTTACGTATTTCCCGATACGCTTCAAACAGTTGCGAATATTGTTCCAAATAAATGGGCACTTACAAGCTTCTTAAATATTATGTCGGGAACATCTTGGGATGTGCTACTCCCTATTATTTTAAGTTTATGTAGTGCAGGAATTATCTCCGTTATGATTGGAACGTTACGTTTACGTACGAGATAGGAGGGGAAATGATGAAGAAGGTTTGGGCACTTTGTTGGCTAGAATTAAAACAAATCTTAATTAAGCCACAAAGTTATATACTCATGTTTGGAATGCCTATTATTTTCACACTTATTTTCGGTGGGCTTTTAGGTGGAAGTGGGAATGAGAAAGTAAATGTTAGTTTAGTAGATAAAGATGGTTCTGTATTATCTAGCAAGTATTATGAGGAAATAAAGAAAAGTGATTTAATTTCTATAGAGAAGGTAACGTATGAGGAAGGGAAACAGAGGATCGAAAACAAGAAATCATCTGGTATAATCATCATTCCAAAAAATTTTCAAAAGAGTATGCTAGATAGAAAGATAGAAAATATTCAATTTCAAGCCAGTGCTGATTTCACTGGTGGAACTTCTGTAGAGCAAGTATTAGCAAGTGCATTAAAAAAGATGGAGATAGAAGTTAGTGCAGCAAGAGATTTTGAGAAGAAAAGTAACACTTCGTGGGAAACGATGTATGAAACAATTTATACAAAAGTAGAACCTGTTTCGATTCAAAAAGAATCGATTTTACATGATGATCAAAAGTTAAATAACGTTACAGGTCGAGCGGCAGGTTTTTCAATTTTATTCGTCATGATTGTCATGTTAAGTGCGACAGGAACTATTTTGAAAGCTAGACAACTTGGGGTTTGGTCTCGTTTATTAGAGGCACCAGTTTCAAAAGTTCAAATACTAGCAGGTTATATCCTTTCCTTCTTTTTAATAGGGTGGATTCAATTTGGTGTTTTAATGATATTAACGCATTCATTATTTGATGTGCAGTGGGGAAATTTATTAGGGGTTATTACACTCGTTTCAGTATTGTTATTAGCCGTCATTGGTCTAGCTTTATTATTGGCAAGTATAGTAAAAACAACAGAACAGCAGTCAGCATTAGGTAATATCGTTGTAATTTCAACATGTATGATTAGTGGTCTTTATTGGCCGATTGAAATTGAACCGGCATGGATGCAAACGGCAGCAAACTTTGTTCCACAAACTTGGGCGATGCGTGGCTTTACGGAGTTAATTGTAAGGGGAGGTACATTAGCAGATATAGGAGGATATATTGGTATACTCATTTTATTTGCAGGAGTATTTTTCGTAATTGGTTTAACAAGAATACGTTACGACTGAAAAAAAGAAAGCAGATTTACAGCTTTACGCGCTGAACTCTGCTTTCTTTTTGTGTGGTATCTTCCCTCGTTGAAATTATAATAGCGATCCCGAGCATAATAAAAAAAGCTAAAAAGAGGACGAACTTTGGGAAGAACGGGAATAGTAATAGTGCCCCGACTATTATGATTGTTAATAGCACATAGTGCAGGACATATTGGAATAGGTTGTCCATACTTTCGCCCCCTTTTTGGTAGTGGATTGTTATTATTCTATGCGTGGCTATTAGGTAATAGAAGGTGCTTTTTGTTTTTTTGAGAGAAAACAATTAGCAAGGATTGACATAACTATTGAAAAGGAATAATCTTGAAATTAATTCATACTATTTTTATAGGAAAAATAAAGATAGTTACAGAAAGGGGCGTTATGTTGTTACATACTTAAAAAGAAAGTAAAGGTGAGAGTGATGCGAAAGACTTTTAAAGGAGTACTTGCTACATGTCTTAGTGTGTCAGTATTGTTAGCCGGATGTGGTCAAGAAGAAGCAGGTACAAATGAAGTTGCAAAATTACCAAGAGTGAAAGATGAATTTATTAAAGCAAGTGACAAAGCAAAAAGTCCAGCAAAGGCAAAAGAAAGAAAAGATACCTTTGTAGCGGGAATGCCGAGCCCTGGCGGGATATTCCTTCCGCATTTTATGGAAAATGGGTGGGATGGTAATATAACGCAAGCTATCTTTGCTCCTCTCGTTGGATTGGATAAGGAAGGGAAACCAATCCCAATTCTAGCGAAGAAGTGGGATATTTCGGGGGATCAGCTTACATATACGTTTCATTTGAAAGATGATTTAAAGTTTAGTGATGGTTCACCGTTAACAGCAGATGACGTAGCATTTACATTAACGTTACTACATGATCCAACTTATAGTGGTGCAACGGACATAAGCCAAACAGCAATAAAAGGAGGCCAAGCATATAAAGAAGGAAAAGCAACAGCTATTGAAGGCATTCAAGTCGTTAATCCGAAAACAATTACGATTACAACTGAGAAGGTAAATGCCCAAACATTATCGTTAATTGGTGGAGAAGTTATATCAAAAGCTTATTACGGTAAAGAGTATAAGCAAGGGAATTTAGCGTATTTAAAAGAGTTATATGGCAAGCCGATGGGATCTGGAGCTTATAAACTAGATAAATACATTCCAGGCCAAGAAGTACGATTTGTAGCGAATGAAAATTATTTTGAGGGTAAACCGAAGATTGAGCACTTTATTTATAAAATTACAAAAGGTGATACGAATTTGCAACAGTTTCAAGCGGGAGAAGTAGATTATGATGGATTTACGACAAATGCGGAGACAATCGAGCAATTAAAAGAGTTAGGTTTCGCTAATATTAATGTGTATACAGGAAGTTCTTACGGCTACATTAAAATGAATTATAAGAAACCATACTTTAAAGATAAACGTGTTCGCCAAGCATTTATTTACGGATTAGAACGCCAAAAGGTAATTGATACGTATTTCCAAGGTTATGCTTCACTCGTCAATGTACCAATTACACCAGTTTCTTGGGCGTATACAGAAGAAGGGATTAATAAATACGAATATAATTTAGAAAAAGCAAAGAAACTACTTGATGAAGCGGGATGGAAGGCTGGATCAGATGGGATTCGTGAAAAAGAGGGGCAGAAATTGAAGGTAAGTTATTTTGCTTCTTCTGCAAGTAAGATTAATGATGTGATGATTCCTGTTATGAAAGAGGATTACAAAAAGCTTGGTGTAGACTTTAACCCAGAATATATGGACTTTAATACGATGATTTCCAAGGTAATTAAAGGAGATTATGATTTAGCGATGGTGTCCACACCGATGATTGATGATCCGAGTGGGACAATTGAGGAATTTGTTTCAACAAGTAAACGAAACTACGATGGGTATCATAATCCGAAAGTGGATGAACTAGCAACAGAGGCGCTACAAACGTTAGATATTGAGAAGCGGAAAGAGATTTATAAGCAATTGTATCAAGAATTAAGTGAAGATCCACCAGTGATTTTCTTAAATAATAGTAAAGTGGTATCTGCTCATAACTCGCGAATTCAAGGATTACAAGAAGATAATTATAATGGAATTTTACTAAGTTTACCTAAATTAAAGATTGATAAATAATTTTGAAAAAATTCTTGAAATATTTTTATATAGAAAGAATTGACAAAATATATTGAAAGATATAAGCTAATAACCATAAAGTCTACCGGAAAGGTCGGGATAAGATTGTTACCCCTCAAAAACATCTTTTTTTGCGTTTAAAACCGACTTTTCCGATTGGCTATAAATGTTGCTGTGGGAGGCATACATAAGGCAAGCAGTTCATAAAGTGTAATTATTAAAAAAAAGTTAGGGTGGGGACAATGAAGAAAAAGACAAAAAAATGGGCTGGTTTATTTTCAGTATTACTGAGTAGTTCGTTTGTGTTATCTGCTTGCGGGGGACAGGAAGATACGGCTTCTACAGAACCAGTTAAACAGCAAGATTTAAAAAATATAAAAATTGAAAAAATCGCTGCGACAGATAAAACGAAAGTGCCAGATAAAGCGAAGAATCGAAAAGATACGTTAGTAGTTGGTATTAGTAAACCAGGCGGCGTATTTTTACCGTATTTCCAACAAAATGGATGGGATGGAAACGTGACTTCTGTTATTTTTGCATCTCTTGTATCAACCGATAAACAAGGGAAACCAATTCCGCAATTAGCTGAGAAGTGGGACGTTTCTTCTGATCAGTTAACATATACATTCCATTTACGTAAAGACTTGAAATTTAGTGACGGGTCGCCATTAACAGCAGATGATGTGGCGTTCACGTTGACGCTTTTACATGATAAGGCATATGAAGGTGAGGTAGACATCTCTCAATATGCGGTTAAAGGTGGTAAAGAATATAAAGAAGGAAAGGCAACTTCTATTGAAGGTATTCAAGTTGTTGATCCACAAACAATTAAAATTACGACTGAAAAAGTTAATTCACAGGCACTAACAGCTTTAGGTGGAGAGGTGTTATCAAAAGCTTATTATGGAAAAGATTATAAACAAAATACAAGTTTAGATTACTTAAAAGAGTTATATGAAAAACCGATAGCTGCGGGTCCATATAAATTTGATAAATATATTCCAGGCCAAGAAGTACGCTTTGTAGCAAATGAAAATTATTATGCGGGTAAACCAAAAATTCCAAACTTCATTTATAAAATTACTTCTGGTGATACGAAACTTCAATTATTCCAAACAGGTGAAGTTGACTACACTGGCCTAGGTACTGGTGACGAAGTTCTTGAACAGGCTAAGGCTTTAGAATTTGCAAATATTCAAATCGAAACAGCGGCGTCATTTAGTTATATTTATATGAATAATAATAAGCCGTATTTAAAGGATAAGAAGGTCCGCCAAGCACTTATTTACGGGTTAGATCGTAAAAAATATGTTGATACAGCATTGAAAGGATACGGTACGGTAGCTAATGTACCAATTCATCCAACTTCTTGGGCTTATACGGAAGAAGGCGTTAATAAATATGAATACGACAAAGAAAAAGCGAAAAAATTATTAGATGAAGCAGGATGGAAAGTTGGTTCGGACGGAATTCGTGAAAAAGATGGTCAAAAATTAAAGCTTTCTTATTTCGGCCCAAGTTCGGCTAAAGATAGTGATTTATTAATTCCAATTGCGAAAGAGAATTATAAAGAGATAGGTGTAGAATTTAACCCTGAATTTATGGACTTTAATACTATGCTTTCGAAGGTAAATAAAGGTGACTATGATTTAGCTTCTGTTTCGACACCGATTACAAGTGATCCGAGTGAAACAGCTGGTGAATATTTGTCTGGTGTCAATGAGAAGAGTCTAGGTTATAAAAATGCGAAAGTAGATGAGTTAATTCAAAAAGGTATTGAGACAGTAGATATTGAAAAACGTAAACCAATCTATAAAGAACTGTATAAAGAATTAAGTGATGATCCACCAGTAATTCTATTAAACTATCGTAGAACAATTACAGGATACAACGGGAATATAAAAGGGATTGACCCTGAAAAATACAACAGTATTAGCGCAAACTTACCAGCATTATCATTTGAAAAATAACGATAAGAATGTATAAGTAGAAGACATTTTTTCATTCGGTTAGTAAGGTGCCGCTTTGAAAAAATGTTCTTCTATTTTAAGCATAAGATTGGAGAGAAAAAGGGTGAAAACATATATCGTTCGTAGGTTGTTGCAAATGATTCCTACACTATTTGGTACATCAATTATTATTTTTTTCTTGTTTGCGCTTCTTCCAGGGGATTATATTGATTCGAATCCAAAGATTACACCAGAAAGAGCAGCTGAACTTAGGGAATTGTATGGATTAAATAAGCCGATTGTTGAGCGTTATTTTCATTGGTTAGGTAATGCTTTGCAAGGGGATTTTGGTTTTTCACTTCAATATCAAGAGCCTGTAACGTCATTATTAAATAAATTTATTTGGAATTCCTTTAGTGTAGCAATTATTGCGTTATTTTTTATTTGGCTAATTGCACTTATTATCGGTGTATTCTCAGCAACAAAGCAACATTCTTTGTTTGACAAGCTTGTAACAATTGGTGTCTTTGCAGCAATGTCATTCCCTTCATTCTTTATCGGTTTGTTTTTAATTAAAGTGTTTGCGGTTGACTTTAAGTTATTACCGATAGGTGGAATGATTGATGTTGGTAGTAATTCTACTGGGTTTGCGTATGTGATAGAAGTTGCAAAGCATATGGTTTTACCAGTATTTATTTTGACACTTCTTGGAGTGGGTTCATTAACTCGTTATTTTAGAACAAGTATGTTAGAGGTTGTAAGGCAAGACTACATACGAACAGCACGAGCAAAAGGTTTAAAGGAAAAGACTGTTATTTATAAGCACGCATTAAAAAATGCAATTTTACCGGCGATTACTTTATTAGCATTTGAATTACCCGGTTTATTTTCAGGAGCAATTATTATTGAACAAATTTTTAACTGGCCAGGTATCGGTAATATTCAATTAGAAGCACTTAATTTCCGTGATTATACAGTATTAATGGCATTTACGATGTTTCTTTCTTGTTTAACAATCGTTTCAAACTTTTTCGCAGACATTGTATATGCAGTTGTTGATCCACGTATTCGGTTGAAGTAAGGGGGGGGAACGAGATGGAAACTGTTACAGCGATTACAGAGAAAAAAGGAAAAAAGAGAAAAAAGAGAAAAAATGAATCATCACCGTGGCGACAAGCTCTTAAAAAGATAAAGAGAAATAAGATGGCACTAGTAGGGTTGTATGCATTAATTTTTATGTTTTTATTTTGCTTTATTGGACCGTTTTTTTCGCCATATGCATCAGGAAAAATACAAGTTGCGTTAATTAACAAACCACCTAGTTTTTCTCATTGGCTTGGTACAGATCAATTAGGAAGAGATATTTTAACAAGACTCATGCAAGCGGGACGGATTTCATTAACAATTGGCTTAGCTTCAATGGTTTTATCCGTGATACTAGGAGCTGTATTAGGAGCTATTGCAGGTTTTTATCGTGGTATCGTTGATAATATTATTATGCGGCTTGCAGATATTTTAATGTCGATGCCAGGATTACCGTTACTTATTATAATGGGGGCGATTTTATCAGAGTGGAAAGTACCGTCTGATTATCGTCTGTATGTCATTATGATTATTTTAAGTTTAGTAGGTTGGCCAGGGCTTGCACGTCTTGTAAGAGGTCAAATTTTATCACTTCGGGAGCAGGCTTTTATGCAAGCTGCTGATGTGTTAGGAATAAAAGATTACCGAAAAATTATATATCACTTAATCCCTAATGTTTTACCGATATTAATTGTTGTATCTACATTAGGTGTTGCTGGTTCCATTCTAGGGGAGTCCGCACTAAGCTACTTAGGCCTCGGCGTCGTCCCGCCTACACCATCATGGGGGAACATGATTAGCGCAGCTAACTCACTAATTGACTTCCAAAAGCGTCCGTGGTTATGGATTCCGCCTGGCTTTGCAATCTTTATAACAGTTGTATCTATTAATTTACTTGGTGATGCACTTCGTGATGCGTTAGATCCAAAGATGAGACGGTAGGTGAGAAGATATGAGTAGAGCGGTAGTAGAACTGAAAGATTTACAAACACACTTTCAGACAGAGGAAGGGACAGTAAAGGCTGTTAATCATGTTAGTTTTGCAGTTCGAGAAGGTGAAACAGTTTGTGTTGTAGGTGAATCAGGGTGCGGGAAGAGTGTAACGGCTTTATCTATTATGGGGCTTATTGCTGAATCAGGCAGTGTAGTAGGTGGCGATATTTTATATGAAGGAAAAAGTCTTTTAGAAATGAAGGAGAAAGAACTTCGTAGTTTAAGAGGCAATGACATTGCGATGATTTTCCAAGAACCGATGACATCGCTAAATCCTGTCTTCACTGTAGGAGAGCAAATTGTAGAAACGTTAAGAGAGCATGAATTACTTAGTAAAAATGAAGCATATAAGAAGGCAATTGAATTAATTCGTAAAGTTGGTATAGCTCGCGCTGATGAAATTGTCCATTCTTATCCGCACGAACTGAGTGGTGGTATGTTACAGCGTATTATGATTGCTGTTGCACTTAGCTGTAATCCGAAGTTATTAATTGCGGATGAGCCAACAACGGCTCTTGATGTTACGATTCAAGCACAAATATTAGATTTACTAAGACAAATAAAAGAGGAATTCAAAACATCAATCTTATTAATTACACATGATCTAGGCGTTGTAGCAGAAATGGCGGATTACGTTGTCGTTATGTATGGCGGAAAAGTTATTGAAGAAGCTCCAGTACTAGAAATATTCCAAAATCCGAAACATCCGTATACGAAAGGGTTGCTAAAATCAAAACCAGTAATGGGGAAACGAATCGATAAACTTTATTCTATTCCAGGGCAAGTTCCTAATTTAGTTGGCTTAGGGGAATTTTGCTACTTTAGCGGTCGTTGTGAGCATTGTATGGAAATATGTAAAGAAGAAGCACCGAATCTGAATGTACATGATGAGAATCATAAAGTAGCTTGCTGGTTATACGAGGAGCGTGCGGAACAATGAGTGAACCATTATTAGAAGTGAAAAACTTAAAGACGTATTTTCCGATTAAGGGCGGCGTATTTAGTAGAACGATTGGACATGTAAAAGCAGTTGATGGAGTAAGTTTTACTATTAATAAAGGCGAAGTATTTGGCCTCGTTGGAGAATCAGGAAGCGGGAAAACAACGATAGGAAAAACAATTTTACGCCTCGTCCAAAAAACGGAGGGGGAAGTGAAGTTTAAAGGGCGCGATGTTTATTCTTTATCCAAGGAGGAATTGAGAAAACATCGTCCTAATATGCAGCTCGTTTTCCAAGATCCATTTAGCTCATTAAATCCAAGAATGAGAATTGGAGAAGCACTTGGTGAGCCGATGTTGGCTCACGGACTAGCAACGAAAGAAAATGTTCGTGCAAAGGTGATAGAAATATTGGAGTTATGTGGTTTAGCTCCGTATCATATTGACCGGTATCCTCATGAGTTTTCTGGTGGGCAACGTCAGCGTATCGTTATCGCAAGAGCGATGGTATTAAATCCAGAATTCATTGTAGCTGATGAGCCTGTGGCAGCACTAGATGTATCTATTCAAGCACAAATCATTAATTTATTTAGTGAGTTACAGGAGAAAAAGGGATTATCTTATTTATTCATTTCACATGATTTAAGTGTAGTGGAGCATTTATGTACAAAAATTGGGATTATGTATTTAGGAACGATTGTGGAGACTGCACCGCGTGATGAGTTATTTGCGAACCCACTTCATCCGTATACAAAAGCTTTGTTATCGGCTGTGCCAATACCGGATCCAACAGTGAAGCGAGAGCGAATTATACTAGAGGGTGATATTCCAAGTCCTGCAAATCCACCATCAGGTTGTCGCTTTCATACACGTTGCCCATTTGCAACAGATGTTTGTAAAAAAACAGTACCAGAATTTCGTAATGTTGGTGAAGAGCACTTCGTTGCTTGTCATCATGTATAAAAGAAAAGGACTCTTTCAAATTGAAAGAGTCCTTTTTTTATCCCGCTATTTGTGGGCAGTAAGACTCCCACCTCTGATTAAAGTTTCATTTTATTTACTAGATGAAGTTTGTTTCAGTACAAATTGCTCGATTGCATGAGCAACACCATGTTCATTGTTTGTTAATGTTACAACGTCACATAGTTTTTTTACATCTTCTTCGGCATTTCCCATTGCTATAGATAAGCCAGCAACTTCTAACATTGGTACATCATTAAAATTATCACCAATAGCAACTGTATCTTCAATTGGGATATTAAAGTGGGCTGCCATCTGCTTTAGGCCATTTCCCTTATGTCCATTCTTGTCCATGATTTCTAAATTAGTAGGAGCTGAGGCTGTAACCATAATATCAGCATCCTCTTGTAACATGCTTAATAGCTGTGCTCGATGCCCTGCATTAAATGTTAAAATGAAGAACTTAGATACTTCTAGTTCTGGATTGTTTACAACATCTTCGATTTTTTGGAAATCAGTAATTAAGTTGGATTTTTTTTGTTTTTCTGTAATTCTTTCAAGTTCCTCAAGTGTAACATCTAGTGTATGTTTGTTTTCTTCGAATGCCTGCATGACTTGATCTTGCCATGTATAAGGAGAATAAACACCTTTATTTGTGTACAACTTATATGGGAAACCTTCAGATTCTAGTAATTTTGCAAGCTTGTATACTTTATCATTTTGTAAACAACGCGAGTTAATTACTTTTCCGTCCACATAAACAATTGCCCCATTGCTTGCTCCAACTGGAAGAGATAGTTTATATTCTTCCAATAATTTCAAAGCATCCTCTTTCGCGCGGCCAGAACAAATCATTACAATATGACCAGCTTCTTTTGCGGTTTGGATAGCTTGTAAGTTCTCTTTGGAGATTTCAAGATTAGATGATAGTAGTGTACCATCCATATCTAATGCGATTAATTTCAAAATGACCACCTCTTTGTTTCCATTATACATAGTTATATAGAGGAAACATATAAACTTATCTTGGAAAGATAGTATTTTATCCCGCATTAATTGCCAGTAAAAGCTCGATTGGTGAGGGGGAATAATTAGTAGGGAATGGAATCCTTGCTGATTAAAGTTTCACTTTGTTTTGTAACAAAATAGAGATGAATAATATTATATTTGCTTTATGACCGTAATATTACACTAGTGTTACAAACATGGGTGTAGTAGAAAACGCATTAAAATAAGGTTTTTGAGTGTTTATTTAAAAAAACGTAAAAAAAGTGTAATAAAATTTACGTAATTATATTGCAACGTAATAATAGTTATGTTACATTAATGTTACAAACGTTACGTAATTAATTTTAATGTAACGTTAACATGAAAACTATGAATTAATCATTTCTTAGAAATTACATATAGATAACTTATAAAAAGGAGAATGAATGATATGAACAACGAGCAAGTATTAAACGTAACAAAAGGTGACTTCTTAGGATCAGCAAGCGGAGCGGTAGTATTAACAGCATTAATCGTATTTCTTTCAAGCGTATTAGTATAATAGAAGTTTTGTAACAAAAATAAGAGAAGGGAGAATGAAAATTATGAACAACGAGCAAGTATTACAAGTAACAAAAGGTGACTTCTTAGGATCAGCAAGCGGAGCGGTAGTATTAACAGCATTAATCGTATTTCTTTCAAGTGTATTAGTATAATAGAAGTTTTGTAACAAAAATAAGAGAAGGGAGAATGAAAATTATGAACAACGAGCAAGTATTACAAGTAACAAAAGGTGACTTCTTAGGATCAGCAAGCGGAGCAGTAGTATTAACAGCATTAATCGTATTTCTTTCAAGTGTATTAGTATAATAAAAGTTTTGTAACAAAAACAAAAGAAGGGAGAATGAGGAATATGAACAAGGAACAAGTATTACAAGTAACAAAAACAGATTTATTAGGATCATTAGGTGGAGCGATAGTATTAACATCATTTATTCTATTCCTTGCAAACATATTAGTATGAGAAATATAAATACAATCATTCAAAAAAAATAAAGACTCTAACGTATTAGTAAGTAGTTAATATGTTGGGGTCTTTTTTATTTTCCTCTCATATATACCCCCCAAGTATTAATATTCCCCATTACTTCAAAGAGAAAAAAGTCGAATTTTATATATAAGAAAAAAAGAGGAATTTGACAGAAAAGATAGAAAATTTTAAAGGTCAGAAATTGTTAGCCTGCTAACTAATTTCTATTAATCTATGTTGGAAGCGTTTTCGGTTAGGTTTAAATATGAACCATTTAATCTATTTACAGGGGGATGAAGATATTATGAAACAAAAATCTATGGATACGCTAGCTGCACAAATGGAGGATTTTTTTCCGGTACGTGATGTAGATCATATCGAATTTTACGTAGGAAATGCAAAGCAATCAAGCTATTATCTTGCGAGAGCGTTTGGATTCAAAATTGTAGCTTATTCGGGATTAGAAACAGGAAACCGTGAAAAGGTATCTTATGTTCTTGTGCAAAAGAATATGCGTTTTGTTGTGTCTGGAGCTTTAAGTAGCGATAGCCGTATTGCAGAGTTTGTAAAGACTCATGGTGATGGAGTGAAAGATGTGGCTTTACTTGTTGATGACGTTGATAAAGCTTACTCTGAAGCGGTGAAGCGTGGCGCTGTTGCGATTGCTCCTCCTGAAGAGTTAACAGATGAGGAAGGTACCTTGAAGAAAGCGGTTATTGGTACGTATGGTGATACAATTCATACGCTCGTAGAGCGTAAAAATTATAAAGGGACATTCATGCCAGGATTTCAAAAGGTAGAGTTCAATATTCCATTTGAAGAATCCGGTTTAATTGCTGTAGACCATGTCGTTGGTAACGTTGAGAAAATGGAAGAATGGGTTAGTTATTATGAGAACGTCATGGGATTTAAACAAATGATTCACTTTGATGATGACGATATTAGCACAGAGTATTCGGCATTAATGTCAAAAGTTATGACGAATGGAAGCCGTATTAAGTTTCCAATTAATGAACCAGCAGACGGAAAAAGAAAGTCACAAATTCAAGAATATCTAGAGTTTTATAACGGAGCGGGTGTACAGCATCTCGCTTTATTAACAAGTGACATTGTAAAAACAATTGAAGTACTTCGTGCGAACGGTGTTGAATTTTTAGATACGCCAGATACGTATTACGATGAGTTAACTGCACGAGTGGGGAAAATTGATGAAGAAATTGATAAATTAAAAGAATTGAAGATTCTAGTAGACCGTGACGAAGAGGGTTATTTATTACAAATCTTTACGAAACCAATTGTAGATCGTCCAACATTGTTCATTGAGATTATTCAGCGTAAAGGTTCCCGTGGATTTGGAGAAGGAAACTTTAAAGCATTATTTGAATCTATTGAAAGAGAACAAGAGCGCCGCGGTAATTTATAAAATTTATATCCACCAGTAAGAATTAAGTTTTTTGCTGGTGGAAATTTCATTTTTCATAGGGAGGAATTTTGATGAAATTTGTTACATTTCGTCTTCCTTCACAAGAAATGCGAGCAGGATGGGTCCAAGGTGACAAAGTAATTGATATGAATCTTGCTAGTAATGGCACGTTACCTTCATCTATGCTCGCATTTTTAGAGAAAGCGGATGAGTATGTAGAAATAGTGCGTAATATTCAAAATCCGGAAAATGGCGTATACCCTTTAGAGGATGTGGAGCTCTTAGCTGCCATTCCAAATCCGAGTAGTATTCGGGATTTTTATGCATTTGAGCAGCACGTCAAAACAGCTCGTGGACGCCGTGGTTTAGAGGTTGTGTCTGAGTGGTATAATATCCCAGTTTTTTATTTTACAAATCATCGTGCTGTTATTGGTCCAGAAGCTTCTATTACTGGTCCAAAACATTCTCAAAAACTTGATTATGAATTAGAGATAGCTTGCGTAATCGGGAAAGAAGGAAGAAATATTTCTCGTGAACGAGCAGAAGAATATATTTTTGGTTATTGCATTATGAATGACTGGAGTGCTAGGGATTTACAGGCTACAGAGATGAAAGTAGGGCTCGGTCCGGCGAAAGGGAAAGACTTTGCAACTTCATTAGGAGCGTATCTCGTTACGAAAGAAGAATTAGACGTTTATCGTAATGGTGATCGTTATAATTTAGAGATGACTGCGCATGTAAATGGCCAACTTTTATCAAAGGGGAACTTCCAAGATATTTATTATACGTTTGCTGAAATGATTGAGCGTGCTTCGCAAGATGTTACGTTATACCCAGGAGATGTCATCGGCTCTGGAACGGTAGGTACGGGCTGTATTTTAGAGCTTGGTACGGAAGAATGGTTGCAAGATGGTGATGTCGTCGAGCTCACAATTACTGGTTTAGGTATATTACGTAATACGGTGAAAAAAGAGACGAAAGCAGGTGATGGGCATGTTTTATCGTCACATGGGGGAGCTACCTCATAAACGACATGTGCAGTTTCGTAAAAAGGATGGATCGCTTTATCGTGAACAGGTAATGGGAACGAAAGGTTTTTCAGGTACACAATCTATTTTGTATCATCATTATATGCCAACTGAAGTAGGACATGCGGCATTGTCGCATTCTTGTCAGTTACAGTATGAGGAAGGTGTTGCTCTTGCTCATCGCCATTTTCGCACAAAAGAGAGTAGAAAAACTGGTGATGCAGTAAGTGGCAGGACTTTCATATTAGGAAATGAGGACCTCTTAATCGGTATAGTAAATCCAACAGAAAAAATGGATTATTTCTATCGTAACGGCGATGGCGATGAAATGCTATTTGTTCATTACGGAACTGGAAAAATCGAGACGATGTTTGGAACGATTCATTATAGAAAAGGTGATTATGTAACGATTCCAATTGGAACGATTTATCGTGTTATTCCAGATGAGGGAGAGACTAAGTTTCTTGTTGTAGAGGCAAATAGTCAAATTACAACACCGCGTCGCTATCGCAATGAATATGGGCAATTATTAGAGCATAGTCCGTTTTGTGAAAGAGATATTCGTGGTCCGGAGAAGTTGGAGACATATGATGAAAAAGGTGAGTTTGTCGTAATGACAAAGTCGAGAGGGTATATGCATAAGCATGTTTTAGGACACCACCCGTTAGATGTTGTTGGATGGGATGGATATTTATATCCATGGGTCTTTAATGTAGAGGATTTTGAACCAATTACAGGTCGTATTCATCAGCCACCACCAGTACATCAAACATTTGAAGGTCATAATTTTGTTATTTGCTCCTTCGTACCACGTCTATATGATTATCATCCAGAATCAATTCCGGCACCGTATTATCATAGTAATGTGAATAGTGATGAAGTACTTTACTATGTAGAAGGTAACTTTATGAGCCGAAAAGGTGTGGAAGAAGGTTCTGTTACACTTCACCCGAGTGGTATTCCTCATGGACCGCATCCTGGAAAAACAGAAGCGAGCATAGGGAAGAAAGAAACACTGGAATTAGCTGTTATGATAGACACTTTCCGACCGCTGCGTATTGTAAAACAAGCACATGAGACGGAAGATGAGAAGTATATGTATAGCTGGATTGAAGAGGATTCATATACTGTGAAATAAGTAAAAGAGGCATGCTCAATTAAGGAGCATGCCTCTTTTATGGAATCGACATGTATAATAATACCAAACACAGTTATGAAAAGATATATAGATATGATTGTGTGAATCTTTTTGTAGAAAGAAAGGGTATAGTGCGTATCTCGATAGTTTTCTGTTTATTTCGACAAAAGTATTGACTAAGAAACGTGTCGTGGGTAAAATGAGAAAAGTAAATTAAATTTTCAGAAAACTAAAAACATGGAGGAGCACAGTATGAAGCAAATTTTTCAAAAGAAGCCGATTTCAACGTTACTGCAAGAAAGTAAACAAAAGACATTATCGAGAACGTTAGGGGCACTTGATTTAACAATGCTTGGAATCGGAGCAATTGTTGGAACTGGTATTTTTGTTCTTACTGGCGTTGTAGCAGCGAAACATTCTGGACCAGCTATTATATTATCATTTGCTATAGCTGCATTAGCCTGCGCTTTTGCTGCATTTTGTTACGCTGAATTTGCTTCTTCAGTTCCTGTCTCAGGGAGTGTTTACACGTACACGTATGCGACGATGGGAGAAGTATTTGCATTCTTAATTGGATGGGATTTAATGCTCGAGTATTTATTAGCTACATCAGCTGTAGCAAATGGATGGTCAGCGTATTTTCAATCGTTATTAAAGGGATTTGGGATTCATATTCCGACCATTCTCTCCTCGGCCCCTGGTACAGGAAAGGGTGGAATAATTGATTTACCTGCAGTTCTAATTATTTTAGTTATGACGGTTCTTTTATCTAGAGGTGTTCGTGAAAGTGCACGTGTAAATAATATAATGGTATTTATTAAACTAGCAGTTGTTCTCATTTTTATCTTCGCTGGATTTAATTATGTAAAACCTGAAAATTGGACACCTTTTATGCCATTTGGATTAGATGGTGTAATGGCTGGAGCAGCTACAGTTTTCTTCGCATTCATTGGATTTGATGCTGTATCAACAGCCGCAGAAGAAGTGAAGCGTCCACAACGCGATTTGCCGATTGGAATTATTGCATCGTTACTAGTTTGTACGGTTCTTTACATTGTTGTTTCACTTATTTTGACAGGGATTGTTCCATACGGTCAGTTGAATATATCAGATCCAGTTGCTTTCGCACTTCAATTTATTGGACAAGATAGTTTGGCGGGAGTGATCTCAGTAGGGGCAATTACAGGAATTACAACTGTAATGCTAGTTATGATGTATGGGCAAGTTCGTGTTTCATATGCAATGAGCAGAGATGGATTGTTGCCGAAACGTCTTGCTAAAGTTCATCCGAAATTTAAAACACCATTTTTAAATACATGGACAACTGGTATTATTGCAGCACTTATTTCAGGATTAATAGATTTAAATGTTTTAGCACACCTTGTAAATATGGGGACTTTGTCAGCCTTTGCACTTGTTGCTGTTGCTGTCATTGTGATGAGAAGAACTCATCCTGATTTACCAAGGGCGTTTAAGGCGCCGCTCGTACCATTTTTACCAGCGTTAACAGTTATCTTTTGCTTATATTTGATGCTTCAATTATCAGCAACAGCTTGGATTAGTTTTGGTGTTTGGATGGTTATCGGTGTAGTAGTTTATTTCGCATATAGTAGAAAGCGTAGCGTTTTAAATAGTAGTAAAAAAGAGGAAGATGTAGCGAATTTATAAGGAAAAGATCCGTTCTAATGGGATTAGAACGGATCTTTTATTTTGAAAATTTACACTTTTCTAAAAATGTTATAGAATAATGTGTGGTGAATTAGGGGGGAAGATATGAGAAATACGTGGCGAGAGTTACGAGAAATGGACCGAAACATATGGATTCGGTTTATTGGCGAAACGTTAAATGGAATTGCAATGATGATGTTGATGCCTTTTTTTGCACTATATTTAAAAGATAAGGTGGATTCGTTATTGGAAGTAGGCGTTATTATGGCACTTTCTCCAATTGCGGCAAGTTTCGGTTCCCTTCTTGGAGGGAGAATTGCTGATATATATGGAAGAAAGCCCATAATGATCTTTTCAATGGTGAGTAATGCGTTGTTAATGCTAGGTTTTTTATTTATAGAAGGATTTATTCCTTATGCTATTTTATCTATTTTTTTAGGACTCAGTAATTCATTATTTCATCCCGCTGCATCAGCGATGGTTGCGGATGTAACAGCACCTGAAAAAAGAACCGAGGCATACGGTTTATTGCGGATGGGACATAATATTGGCGCTGCAATTGGGCCGATAATGGGGGCATCGGTAGTTGTGCTTTCAAAAAATCTTGTGTTTATTATTGCTTCATCCACAATGCTATTTTATGCACTAATTGTGCTAGTTTTTATTCAAGAAACAATGCCGAAAGTTACCGATGAAAATCCGGAGAATAAAGATGAAAAAACAGGAGCAGTTTGGAAAATTGTATTTCGAGACAAAGCATTAATGATTTATTTATTAGCAGGTATCATTATCTCGATGGGATTTTCTCAAACAGAGGGGATGTTGCCGCTTCACTTTGATAATGAAATGAAAGATATATTTGGGGAAAATAATCCGTATCCATATTTAATGGCCTTAAATGGTTTGTTAGTTGTTTTATTTCAATTTCAAATTTCAAAATGGGCAACAGATAAACCAGTTGGAAAGACGATGTTATATGGCGCTTGTTTATTTGGGATTGGCTTGTTCTTTATCGGATGGTTACCGAAGTGGTTTGGGATGGGCGGAGCAAACGCTACAGTTACTCTCATAACGTTGTTCAGCGTATATGCGGTATATACGCTAGGTGAAATGATTATGTCTCCAGTACAGATGACGTTTGTGGCGAATTTAGCACCAGAACATCTTCGTGGAACTTATATGGGGGCAGCAAGCTTACAATGGATTACAGGAAATGCATTCGGTCCGCTTCTCGGTGGTTTTTTATTGGATCAATTACTTGGGCACATTTTATTTACAATTTTAGGTGTGGGATGTGTAGTTGCGGGTTGTATATACATTTCTTTAGACCGTCTTGTTGAGCAGAGGCAAAAGGATACGCTTACGAAACAGTCTTCTTGATAAAGTGAAACTCTAATCATTGTTTTTTCATCCTTCGCAAATAGTGGGATAATATAGGTGACATACACCAAAAGGGGATTTCTACATATTTTAGGTACATAACTAGATCAGATTGCAATCTTACTTTAAAGTTTAATTTTGTTTAGTCATGTAGAAAACCAATAAGTGGTGTCTTTTAATTATTTGTGAAAGTTACATTTTATTTCAAATAGGAACTACCTATTTTTATAAAAAGTGCTAAAATAGAAAAATGAAAACGATTGGTTAGGGTGATTTCATTGACAAAAATTAAATTAGGTTTATTATATGGTGGAAAATCAGCTGAGCATCAAGTTTCGTTACAGACGGCTCTTGCTGCTATTAAAGCATTAAATCAAGATAAATTCGAGATTCATCCAATTTATATTACAGAACAAGGTCAGTGGATGCGCGGTGAGCGTATTGAAGGCGAAGTAACAACTGTTGAAGCATTACAAATGAGTGGAGAAGAAAATACAATCTCTCCTGTATCATTAAGTACAGAAATTATCCCAACTGCAAATTCTAAACAAGAAGATGCAATTGATGTTATTTTCCCGTTATTACATGGACCGAATGGTGAAGATGGAACAGTACAAGGATTATTAGAATTATTGAACATTCCATATGTAGGTAACGGTGTATTAGCATCATCTGCTGGTATGGATAAAGTTGTTATGAAAAACATCTTTGCAGAAGCTGGATTGAAACAAGCGAAATATGCATCTTTCATTCGTAGCGCCTGGGAAAAAGATCGTGAAACAGCGTATGAAAAAGTAGAAGAAGTATTAGGATATCCTTGCTTCGTAAAACCAGCAAACCTTGGTTCAAGTGTTGGTATTAATAAGTGTAACGATCGTGAAGAGCTTGAGAATGCATTCGAAGAGGCATTCCAATTTGACCGTAAAATTATTGTAGAAGAAAATATTGTAGGTCGTGAAGTAGAAGTTGGTGTATTAGGTAATGATGAGCCGAAATGTTCAGTTGTAGGTGAAATTGTACCGAAAAAAGATTTTTATGATTACAAATCGAAATACATCGATGGCGATACAGCATTAATTATCCCAGCTGAAATGACAGAAGAAGAGTCTAATGTAATTAAGCGAGATGCAATTATTGCATTCCAATCATTAGATGGTGCGGGCTTAACACGAGCTGATTTCTTCTTAACGAAAGATGGAGAAGTATATATTAACGAAGTGAACACAATGCCAGGATTCACGCCGTTTAGTATGTTCCCTCTATTATGGCAACATACAGGGTTACCGTATCCGGAATTAATTGAAGAGCTAATTAGTTTAGCGATTGAGCGTCACGAAGAAAAACAAAAAATTAAATATACAATCTAACAAAAAAGGAGGAAGCACTATTCGGAGGAATAGTGCTTCCTCTATGTAAGGAGTGTTTTCATGATAAATCGAACGTTAAAACAAGTAGAGCAGATGATAAATGGTACTGGATTAGCAGAGCAGTATGAGGGAATTACTATACAAGGAGTGTCTATTGATACGAGGAAAATTGAAAAAGGAAATTTATATGTTCCGATTCAAGGTGAACGTTTCGATGGACATGCTTTTGTAGATAAAGCTGTTGAAAACGGGGCGATTGCTACATTATGGATGAAAGATGTAGAAAATCCGCCTGAAAATCTTCCAGTTATTTTTGTAGAAGATACACTAGCAGCATTGCAAATGTTAGCGAAAAACTATCGTGATCAATTGGATGTAAAAGTTGTTGGTGTAACGGGTAGTAATGGTAAAACATCTACGAAAGATATTGTAACGAGTCTTCTTGCGACTAAATTTAAAGTTCAAAAAACAGAAGGTAATTTCAATAACCATATCGGTTTACCCCTTACTATTTTAAATTTAGAGGAAAATACAGAAGTAGCTGTATTAGAAATGGGCATGTCAAGCCAAGGAGAAATTGAATTTCTATCTAAGTTAGCTCGTCCTAATGCAGCTATTATCACGAACATTGGTGAGGCGCACTTAATGGATTTAGGCTCTCGTGAGGCGATTGCTGAAGCGAAGTTAGAAATTGTTACAGGTTTACAAAAGGGTGGCGTGTTCGTATATAATGGAGATGAGCCGCTATTAACGAATCGTGTTCCAGAAATGAATTTAGCAGCAGAAACAGTTACATTTGGTGATGCGAGAGCAAATGATTACTATCCAACTACTGTAACATTACAGGCAACTGGAACACACTTTAAGATGAACAGGGATGAAACTTTGTCATTCTATCTACCAGTGCTAGGAAAGCATAATGTATATAATACACTTGCTTCAATGGCAATTGCGAAACATTTTGGTGTAACGTGGGAAGAAATGAAAAAAGGTTTAGTAACACTTCAAATGACAGGTATGCGTATGGAAATTGTAAAAACAGATAGTGGTTTAACAATTATCAATGATGCCTATAATGCAAGTCCGACGGCTATGGAAGCTGCGTTCCACCTAATGAATGGATTAGATGGATTTGCTAAAAAAATTGTTGTGCTTGGTGATATGTTAGAACTTGGTAATCAAGAAGTGCAATTTCATTATGAAGTAGGTAAATTAATTGATCCAGCAAAAATTTCATATGTATTCACATATGGTAAATTAGGGGCTCAAATTGCTGAAGGAGCAAAAATTAATTTCCCTAAAGAACGTGTAACAGCGTATGAAAACAAAGAAGAACTTGTAAAAGACTTACAAGCAGTAGTTGATGCAAAAGATGTCGTGCTAGTAAAGGCGTCTCGCGGTATGAAATTAGAAGAAGTTATAGCGATGTTGAAATAATTGGTGTATATAAATAGGGATGATAGCCACGAAAATAGTGGAAACTTATAATAAGCGCTTACAGTAAATGATAAAAAAATAAAAGTAAAGAAAAAAGCTCTGAATATGAAATAAGGTAACAGTTGGGGTTTGCTTTTTACACATACAAAACATATAATTGATAAAGTGAATAACGTTTAGAAGTATTTTCGTGAAGAATATACGCCCGGTTATATACGTGAGTATTCAGGAAAAGGGCTTTTCCGCAAGTTCGGAAAACGCCTTTTTTTAAATGATAAGTATAGGATAGAAAAGGAGAAGTAACATTGACAACATTTCGAGAATTAGGATTAAGTGAGTCTTTACTGCAATCTGTTGAAAGTATGGGCTTTGAAGAGGCTACGCCGATTCAAGCTGAAACAATTCCACATGCATTGCAAGGTAAGGATATTATTGGACAAGCGCAAACAGGTACAGGGAAAACAGCAGCATTCGGATTACCACTATTAGATAAAGTGGATACAAATAAAGAAGCAGTTCAAGGTATTGTTATCGCGCCAACGCGTGAATTAGCAATTCAAGTTGGAGAAGAGCTATACAAAATTGGTAAACATAAACGTGTTCGTATCCTACCAATTTATGGTGGTCAAGATATTAACCGCCAAATTCGTGCTCTAAAAAAATACCCACACATTATTGTTGGTACGCCGGGTCGTATTTTAGATCATATTAACCGTAAAACACTTCGCTTACAAAACGTAGAGACTGTTGTTCTTGACGAAGCGGATGAAATGTTAAACATGGGCTTCATTGAAGATATTGAAGCGATTTTAACAGATGTGCCAGAAACACATCAAACATTATTATTCTCAGCGACAATGCCAGATCCAATCCGTCGTATTGCTGAGCGTTTCATGACTGAGCCTCAACACATTAAAGTAAAAGCAAAAGAAGTAACAATGCCAAACATTCAGCAGTTCTATTTAGAAGTGCAAGAAAAGAAAAAGTTTGACGTGTTAACACGCTTACTAGATATTCAATCTCCAGAGCTTGCAATCGTATTCGGTCGTACAAAGCGTCGTGTTGATGAATTATCAGAAGCATTAAACTTACGTGGTTATGCAGCAGAAGGTATTCACGGTGACTTAACACAAGCGAAGCGTATGTCTGTATTACGTAAATTTAAAGAAGGTGCTATTGAAGTTCTTGTTGCAACAGACGTTGCTGCACGTGGTCTTGATATTTCAGGTGTAACACACGTATACAACTTCGATATCCCACAAGATCCAGAATCATATGTTCACCGTATCGGTCGTACTGGCCGTGCAGGTAAAAAAGGTATTGCAATGTTATTTGTAACACCACGTGAATCAGGACAATTAAAAAATATCGAGCGTACAACAAAACGTAAAGTTGATCGTATGGAAGCACCGACACTTGACGAGGCATTAGAAGGTCAACAACGTTTAATCGCTGAAAAACTTCAAAGCACAATTGAAAATGATAACTTATCATACTACAAGCGTATTGCAGAAGAAATGTTAGAAGAGAATGACTCTGTAACAGTAGTAGCTGCTGCTTTAAAAATGATGACAAAAGAGCCAGATACAACACCAATCGCTTTAACATCAGAACCACCAGTTGTTTCAAGAGGTGGCGGTTCTAAAAAACGCGGTGGTAACGGAGGCGGATACCGTGATGGTAACCGTAATCGTAGTCGTGATGGACGCGGCGGTGGCGATGGTCGTAACCGTGATCGCAATCGTGATGGACGCGGAAGTGGCGATGGTCGTAACCGTGATCGCAATCGTGATGGTGGTAGCCGTGATGGTAACCGTGGTCGTAGAGGTGAAGGTCAAGGTCGCCCTGGATCTTCTTCAACTGGACGCGGCGAAAGAAAACATCATAGCCGTCCACAAGCTTAATAAAAAAGAGAATGCCCTTTGCTGGCATTCTCTTTTTTTATTTCTGTAATTGTGCATACTACATAATAACTCGTATAGAAATGAGGTGCTATATGCTTGTAAGACTTGGGTATGTTGCGATGAGTGTGCATTTGAAGAATGCATCTCCATCTCAAACGATGACATATGCACAGTTTCAGCGGATTGATAATCGAGAGGCTGCGATTCGTAAACTCGAAAGAATCGCTAATTCGAATTTGGAAAATTGCTTACGGTTATTAAAGCATAATAAAGGACATGATATATCTTTCTTTCGACTTAGTTCCAAGCTTATTCCTTTAGCAAATCATGAGGAGTTGTTAGAGTGGAACTATATTCGTCCTTTAAAAGAAAATCTGAAAGAATTAGGTGAATATGCAATTCGTATGAATATGCGAATTGATTTCCATCCAGATCATTTTGTTGTACTAAATTCACCTGAGGAAAGTATCTTTAAACAATCTGTAAAGACATTGCAGATGCACAAAAAATTGCTTGCGGGTATGGGAATTGAACACAAGCAACGATGTGTACTACATGTGGGCGGAGGATATAAGGATAAAGAACTTGCATTAGAACGCTTTATCGAGAATTGGTCTAATGTTCCAAGAGGTATTCAAGAAATGATTATATTGGAAAATGATGATACAACCTTTACCCTAGAAGAAACATTGTATTTAGGAGAAAAATTAGACATTCCAGTTGTGTTTGATTTGCACCATCATATGATGAATAATGACCAGGAAGATTGGCATGAAGATTGGGCGCGTGTTGTACATACATGGGAATCGTCTTTGTTACCAGTTAAAATGCACATCTCTAGTCCTAGAGATGGAAAAGACCCGAGAGCACATGCGGATTTTATTGATGTAGATACCTTCGTATCTTTTTTGAAAAAGATAAAGGGGAGTGTTCCGCAAATTGATTGTATGATTGAGGCGAAGAAAAAGGACGAGTCTTTATTTCAACTAATGAGAGATTTAAGTAAACAAACAGATGTGGAAATTGTCGATGGTGCGAGCTTCTATATTAAATAAGCTCTGCGCCATCGTTTTTTTGTCCCGTTATTTGCGGGCAGCCCGATTGGTGAGGGCTAATAATCAGTGGGGGATGGACCAAACCCCCACTGATTAAAGTTTCGCTTTATTAAAAAAGGGGTGCAAATACCACCGATTATCAAACCTGTTAAATGGCTTATAGGATTGGCAGAGGGATTAAAGAAAGTAAATAGCAGTAATATAAGTATCATTATTGAAAAAATAGCGATGTCTTTTGGTTTTGAAGAACGATATCGACTATACAATAAAAATAATTGGGCGCCTAGTAATCCGAAAATACCACCAGATGCTCCGGCGTGAATATATTCAAGAGGCATAATAATATAAGAAGAAATATTCCCGAGAATGCCGGAAAGGAAAAAAATAATGGTGAAAGAAAAGTGTCCTAGTTGTTTTTCAATAGAAGAACCAAGTACAAATAAACAAATACTATTAGAAAGAAAATGTTGTAAGTCTACGTGTACAAGTAAGGAAGTTATGACACGCCACCATTCTCCTTTAGCGATATATTCATTGTAGGCTGCCAGGTGAAAGAGGGAAAAGTCGCTCAATATAATCATGACTAATTGTATAAGAAGTAAAGAGATGATAATCGGTTGTAAGGAAATGCGAGTGGATGGTATTAGCATGTTGTTAGTATCACTCCTTTTGCATCAGAAAGATTCTCTGTTATTCTTACAATATGAATGAAGAAAGCTAAATAGAAGAAGGGGATTTTGAAATGATTGTAGGGATTGGAATCGATATTATTGAGTTAAATCGAATTGAAAAAATGCTAGATGGAAAGCTTAAATTTATGGAACGTATTTTAACTGAAAGAGAACGTGGTGTTGCCGAGGGGCTGAAAGGAAGTCGTCTTACAGAATTCGTAGCTGGAAGATTTGCAGCAAAAGAGGCGTATTCTAAAGCGGTAGGGACCGGTATCGGGAAAGAAGTGAGTTTTTTAGATATTGAAGTAAGGAATGATGATAGAGGTAAGCCGATTATCATTACAAATACAGAGCATATTGTTCATTTATCAATTAGTCATAGTAAAGAATTTGCTGTTGCTCAAGTTGTTTTAGAAAGCTCGTCACGCTAGTCTGCATATTTTATATCTTTGTCTCATATATTTGAGGTAGCGATAAGGAAGGCATATCTTCCATTCATTTATAGGGGCAAAGGGGCTGAAGTGATGAAAAGGCGTCTGTTTTTAGTTCTTGTCGGTTTATTGACCGTTTTTGTGTTGGCGGGTTGTGTGGAAAAGAAACAGGAAGATGTTGTGAGGGATTTAGAATCGAAAGTTAAAAGTATGAAGAGTTATCAAGCTGAAGCGAAATTATCTATTAAAACAGGAAATGAACCTCAGGAGTATAACGTAGAAATTTGGCATAAAGAACCTTCGTATTATCGTGTGAATTTGCAGAATGCGAAAAAGGATCAGAGTCAAATTATTTTAAGAAATGATGAAGGTGTATTTGTATTAACACCTGCACTAAATAAAAGCTTCCGTTTTCAAAGTGATTGGCCGCAAAATAGTAGCCAGGCTTATTTATATGAATCACTTGTAAGAGATATTTTGCAAGATAAGAAAAATCTCTCTTTCGAGAAAACAGATAAATATTATGTGTTTAAAACAAAAACAAATTATCAACATCAAAATATGTTGCCGAAACAAGAAATTAAGTTGAATAAAAGTGATTTAACACCAGTCTCTGTGAAACTGATGGATAATGATCAAAATGTCCTTGTAAAAGTAGATTTCACTAAAGTAAAGTTCGATGCAAAGTTTGATAAAGGTGCATTTGATACGAAACAAAACATGTCTAGAGCACAAGTGGACGTTCAAACGACAGCAAAAGAAGACAAACCATTTGCTATTTTGTATCCGCGTGATACGCCGCAAGGCATGACTCTGAAAGACGAAAAAGAGTTGAAGACAGACAGTGGCAAGCGTACGATACTCACATACACTGGAAATAAGAAATCCTTTACTTTAATACAAGAAAAGGCAAAAGTTGCAGAGGCCTCAGCGGCGGTAAGTGTAAGTGGAGAGCCAGTTGATCTTGGCTTCACGATTGGTGCATTGACGAAAGACTCTGTAACGTGGTCGCATAACGGAGTAGAATATATGCTCGTGTCTAAAGGTTTAGAGCCGAATGAGTTGTTGATGGTTGCTCGTTCGGTTACAGCGAAGCAAGTGAAGTAAACTTCTTAGACGTGGTGATATATGTGCACCACGTCTTTTCTTAGTTTGAAGGTGGATTTCATAAAAGAAGCATATAAAAGAATAAGCTTCGCATATCGTGTATAAGGAAGTGTATTTATGGAAGAAGCGCCGTTTTACCGTGACACTTGGGTGGAAGTGGATTTAGATGCGATCTATAACAATGTTACACATATTAAAGAGTTCATTCCAAGTGATGTAGAGATTTTTGCTGTAGTTAAAGCGAATGCATATGGGCACGATTATGTACCAGTGGCTAAAACTGCATTAGAAGCAGGAGCAACAAGATTAGCAGTTGCTTTTTTAGATGAAGCTTTAGTGCTTCGGAGGGCTGGTATTACTGCACCGATTTTAGTGTTAGGCCCTTCCCCGCCCCGTGATGTAAATGTAGCTGCTGAAAATGATGTAGCATTAACTGTTTTTCAAAAAGAATGGGTGGAAGAAGCGATAAAGCTCTGGGATGGTTCATCAATAATGAAATTCCATATTAATTTTGATAGTGGTATGGGGAGAATCGGGATACGTGAACGAAAAGAATTAAAAGGCTTCTTAAAGAGTTTAGAAGGTGCGCCATTTTTAGAGTTAGAAGGAGTATATACGCATTTTGCATCGGCGGATGAGGTTGAGACTTCTTACTTTGATAAGCAATATAATACATTCTTGCAGCAGTTAAGTTGGTTGAAAGAATTTGGAGTGAATCCTAAATTTGTCCATACAGCCAATAGCGCTGCAACGTTAAGGTTTCAAGGGATTACATTTAATGCGGTGCGAGTTGGTATTGCGATGTATGGATTATCCCCATCCGTAGAAATACGTCCTTTTTTACCATTTAAATTGGAACCGGCGTTGTCACTTCATACGAAAGTTGCTCATATTAAGCAAGTGATTAAAGGGGATGGGATTAGTTACAATGTCACATACCGAACGAGAACAGAAGAATGGATTGCGACAGTTGCAATTGGATATGCAGATGGCTGGCTTAGAAGATTGCAAGGGTTTAAAGTACTTGTAAACGGTGAAAGAGTACCGATTGTAGGGCGAGTAACAATGGATCAATTCATGATACATCTTCCTTGTAAAGTGCCGCTTGGTACGAAAGTTACACTCATTGGGAGACAAGGTGATGAGTATATTAGTGCTACCGAGGTCGCTGAATATTCCGGGACTATTAATTATGAAATTATCGCAACGATAAGTTTCCGTGTACCGAGAATATTTATACGGCATGGTAAAGTTGTGGAAGTAATCAATTATTTGAACGATATATAGAAGAAGGTATTATTGCTCAGCATCTCGCCATTTAGGGGATTTTCACTAATGGAAAATAGGTTCTTTTTTGCTAGGGAGCTTCTTTTTATAATTGTTATTAATATAAATTACAATGAAATGTTGCTGAAAGGATTGCTGTATTTCTTGTTTGAAAGAGATAAAAAGTAAAGGAAGATGAATGTTTTGTTTATGAATTGGAAAACATAAGCAAGGAATAAGGAAGTCTTTGCAACAGGCTCCATACAATGGTATTATTACAATAGGTGTCATATATATATTTGGGTGTGTAGTTGACGGTGGAGGTGTATTTTTGTGTCCGAATCAAGTGTAACTACTGAAATCGTGGTTCGGTTACCAAAGCAAATGGTAACGGAATTGGACGGAATTGGAAAACAAGAGAATAAGAATCGCCATGAACTAATTTGCCAGGCAACACAACTGTTATTGCGTCAACATAAGACGAAGAAACGCTACCAACATGAATCAATGCGACGTGGGTACATTGAAATGGGAAAAATTAATCTTGGTATTGCATCTGAAGCTTTCTTAGCAGAGTATGAAGCAGCTCATACAGTAGAACGCTTAGTTAGCGGGGGGTAATATTTTGATTGTAAAACGCGGCGACGTGTATTTTGCAGACCTTTCCCCAGTTGTTGGTTCTGAGCAAGGAGGCGTTCGTCCGGTTCTTGTCATTCAAAATGACATCGGAAATCGTTTTAGTCCGACTGTGATTGTAGCGGCTATTACTGCACAGATTCAAAAAGCGAAATTACCCACTCATGTGGAAATTGATGCGAAAAAGTATGGTTTTGAGAGAGATTCTGTTATTTTACTTGAGCAGATTCGAACAATCGATAAGCAACGCTTAACGGACAAAATCACTCATTTGGATGAAGTGATGATGAGTCGTGTAGATGAAGCGTTACAAATTAGTTTAGGACTAATAGATTTTTAAATCGGCAGTTTAAGTTGCTCTCTTTACAGGGCAACTTTTTTTTATTATAGAGGAGGTTACGGTTGGATATGGAAATGGTAGATAATCGACAAGGGTTAATGAAAATGTTAGTGAAAGAATTAGGCTTTACAGAAAAGCAAGTTCGTCATGTTATTCAATTAACAGAAGAAGGTAACACAGTTCCATTTATCGCTCGTTACCGAAAAGAATGGACAGGCTCTTTAGATGAGGTGCAAATTCGTGCAATCTTAGAAAGATGGCAATATATGATGCAACTAGAAGATAGGAAAGAAGAGGTTCTTCGCCTTATTGGTGAAAAGGGTAAACTAACCGAAGAGTTGCGTCGTCATATTGTTGCTGCAACAAAACTTCAGGAAGTAGAAGATTTATATCGTCCATATAAAGAAAAAAGAAGAACGAAAGCTACAATTGCTAAAGAAAAGGGATTAGAACCGTTAGCTGAGTGGCTATTGTTATATAAAAAAGAAAATCCAGCAGAGAAGGCTATGGAATTTGTTAATGCGGAAAAAGAAGTGGAGTCTGCAGAAGATGCGTTGCAAGGTGCGCAAGATATTATTGCGGAACTTGTTTCGGATAACGCGGCATATCGTAGTTGGATTCGCAATACTACTTTTCGAAAAGGGATTATGTCTTCATCTGTAAAAGATAAAGAAAAAGATGAAAAGAATATATATGAAATGTATTATGGCTATGAAGAACCATTGCAAAAAGTAGTGCCTCATCGAGTGTTAGCGATGAATCGTGGTGAAAAGGAAGATGTATTAAGAGTTGCGGTTGTTACACCGACTGAGGAAATTAATCAGTTTTTACATAAAAAAATGATTCGTGATGAAGTTTCTAAAAGTGCGCACTATGTACAATTAGCGATTGAAGATGGATATAAACGATTAATCCAACCTTCAATAGAAAGAGAAATTCGTAAAGAATTAACAGAAACCGCTGAAGAACAAGCGATTCATATTTTCTCTGAGAATTTACGTAATTTATTATTACAGCCTCCAATGAAAGGGAAAGTTGTGCTAGCGGTAGATCCGGCATATAGAACAGGTTGTAAATTATCAGTAGTAGATGATACAGGGAAAGTTCTTAACATAGATGTTATTTATCCGCATCCACCTGTTCGTAAATATGAGGATGCAAAAAAGAAAGTTCTTTCAATTATAGATAAATATGAAGTTGAAATGATAGCAATTGGAAATGGTACAGCTTCCAGAGAAACGGAAGAATTTATAGTAGATGTCTTGCAAAATGTAAAACGGGATGTATTTTATATTATTGTAAATGAAGCGGGTGCTAGTGTATATTCAGCATCTGATTTAGCTCGTGAGGAGTTCCCGGATTTACAGGTTGAAGAAAGAAGTGCAGTTTCAATTGGGAGACGTCTGCAAGATCCACTTGCAGAGCTTGTGAAAATTGACCCTAAATCTGTTGGGGTGGGACAATATCAACATGATGTATCTCAAAAGAGATTAAATGAATCATTAACATTTGTAGTAGAGACAGCAGTTAACCGAGTTGGTGTTAATGTAAATACAGCTTCAGTTGCATTGTTGCAATATGTTTCGGGGTTATCAAAAACAGTTGCGAAAAATATTGTAGCTAAGCGTGAGGAAGATGGAAAATTCACGAAGCGTACTGAATTAAAGAAAATCCCGCGTTTAGGTGCAAAAACATATGAACAATGTATCGGGTTTTTACGTATATTAGAAGGTGCTAATCCGTTAGATCGCACAGGGATTCATCCAGAACAATATAAAAATGTTGAATTGCTATTAAAGAGCCTAGGGTTATCAAAGAATGATGTGGGGAAACCAAACTTACAAAAGAGTTTAGAAGGAGTAGATATTTCTAAATTATCTCAAGAGACAGAGATTGGTGAGCCGACATTAGTTGATATTATGGATGCTTTAATTAGCCCGGAACGAGATATGAGGGATGAGTTGCCAAAGCCACTTTTGAAAAAGGGGATTTTAAAATTAGAAGATTTAAAGCGTGGTATGGAATTAGAGGGAACGATCCGCAATGTTGTTGATTTCGGTGCCTTTGTTGATATTGGTGTGAAGCAAGATGGTTTAGTGCATATTTCTAAACTAAGTAAACAATATGTAAAGCACCCATTAGATATCGTATCGGTGGGACAAATTGTAAAGGTATGGGTAGATGATATTGATACGAAAAAAGGTCGTGTTGCATTATCAATGTTACCAATTGAATAGTAAGTAAAGAGAGCAGGTGAAACTGCTCTCTTTTTATGGATAGGAAAGTTTTATTGATTATGAGCTTTGGTGTATTTTACTATAATAAAACCAGCATTCATTTAGTAACTTGATTTGATACCGGTTTTTTTCGAAATATGCACGTTGCATTTGTTTCTTTAGCCATGTAGGCATAGGAATCCCTCCTTGTTTAATCCTGCTCTCAAAAATTTCTCCTTGTAGTTAAAGAAATATTGATGAGAGGTTGGTGAGTGGATTTCTATCAATGCTGCATTTTTAGAAATCACGTTTCTTGAATGAGGATGGGTATATGTACTATTTAATATATGTATAGGAAGGGAGAAAAGTGTAAAAATATTTTTTTGTTTAGGAGGAATGAGAATGGATGAGCAAGAAATTCAGAGGTTAGTGGAAGAGGTATCGTTACAATGCTTTGGAATGCCGTTTTTACATAAAGCGATGTTTAATAGTAGGTTACGTACAACTGGTGGGCGCTATCTATTGAAGAATCATAATATAGAATTGAATTATCGGTATTATGAAATGTATGGTGAAGAAGAGTTAGTCGGGATTGTTAAACATGAACTTTGTCATTATCACTTACATATCACAGGAAAAGGGTATAAGCATCGAGATAGAGATTTTCGTGAGTTATTAAAGAAAGTAGGGGCACCCCGTTTTTGTAAACGAATGATTAATGAGGAGGAGAAAAAGGAAACAAAAGTTTATACGTATGAATGTACGGAATGCGCACTTCAATATGTAAGAAGACGTCAAATAAATACACAAAGATATGTATGTGGAAAGTGTAAAGGGCAACTAAAACTGATAGCGAAAACATCTTGACAGTGAAAACGCAATCCAGTATATTATAAACATGTCACGTTTGCACAAGATGTTGTGAAAAAACTTCTTGACTTACGATGAGAAATTTTATAAGATACAAATTGTCTTTATTATTCCGCAGTAGCTCAGTGGTAGAGCTATCGGCTGTTAACCGATCGGTCGTAGGTTCGAGTCCTACCTGCGGAGCCATACAGAGAAGTACCCAAGTGGCTCAAGGGGCTCCCCTGCTAAGGGAGTAGATCGCTAACGCGGTGCGAGGGTTCGAATCCCTTCTTCTCTGCCATACATATTGGCCCGTTGGTCAAGTGGTTAAGACACCGCCCTTTCACGGCGGTAACACGGGTTCGAATCCCGTACGGGTCACCACTTCGGAGGATTAGCTCAGCTGGGAGAGCACCTGCCTTACAAGCAGGGGGTCGGCGGTTCGATCCCGTCATCCTCCACCATAATATTATAATGAAAAATAAAATGACATTAATTTAAAGATTAGATGGTCCCGTGGTGTAGTGGTTAACATGCCTGCCTGTCACGCAGGAGATCGCCGGTTCGACCCCGGTCGGGACCGCCATTTTAACTTCTGCTATATAGCAGTTGTTTTTTATTGGACATTATGGTACAATAACATTTGTCTTTGAAAAGAAGATAGTTATTTCGATGGGCTATAGCCAAGCGGTAAGGCAACGGACTTTGACTCCGTCATGCGCTGGTTCGAATCCAGCTAGCCCAGCCATTTACGAGCCATTAGCTCAGTTGGTAGAGCATCTGACTTTTAATCAGAGGGTCGAAGGTTCGAATCCTTCATGGCTCACTTTTGTTTTTTCCGCGCGGTCGTGGCGGAACGGCAGACGCGCTAGGTTGAGGGCCTAGTGGGGGAAACCCCGTGGAGGTTCAAGTCCTCTCGGCCGCATCAAAAAAAATCTTAAAAAAAGTACTTGCATTTGAAAATGTAGTATGATAAGATAATTGAGTCGCCAAAATACAACGACGAAAAAACATCATGAATAAGCGCCCGTAGCTCAATTGGATAGAGCGTTTGACTACGGATCAAGAGGTTAGGGGTTCGACTCCTCTCGGGCGCGCTTATTACGGGAAGTGGCTCAGCTTGGTAGAGCACCTGGTTTGGGACCAGGGGGTCGCAGGTTCAAATCCTGTCTTCCCGACCACGCGGGTGTAGTTTAGTGGTAAAACAAGAGCCTTCCAAGCTCTGGTCGAGAGTTCGATTCTCTTCACCCGCTTTTAGTTCTTTGAAAACTGAA
>NZ_BOQD01000121.1 GCF_018332515.1 Bacillus hominis
AACTAACTCGTGAACAGGCGAAAGAAGAATTGACAAAACTAGGTGTGAAATTCCCAGAGAAGGGTAAGCACAAAGATATGTTCGCGAATCTAGATGAGGCGACAAAAGAAAAAGCGAAGTCGATTTTAGAGCAAGAAAAATCCGGGAAACTAACTCGTGAACAGGCAAAAGAAGAATTAACAAAATTAGGTGTGAAACTTCCAGAGAAAGAGAAGCATGAAGACATCTTCGCGAACTTAGATGCAGCAACGAAAGAAAAAGCGAAAGCGATTCTAGAAAATGAAAAGAAACAATTAGCAGAATTAAATGTGGATCTTCCGCACCATAAGTTTTTCATGAAAAATGAAGATAAATAATTGAATTATGTAGTATCTTTCGTGTGGGCAACCGAAAGGTACATATTTAGGACCGATTTCTTAATGTGGAAATCGGTCCTTTTGATTGAAAATTAGAGAAATATAATAGCTTCTGTTATAATATAAGAAGAGAAATATTTCTTTTGTTATATAAAATATATATTGATTTTTTCTAACAATTCAATATAATGAGAAATAACTACAAAATTCGACATCAAGAAGTGATGATGAGGATATGATCAATTTTTTACGATTCTCAGAGAGGGAAGCCTTTGGCTGTGAGCTTCCTAATACGGGAAAATCGATTACCACCTCTGAACTGCAGCAGTGAACGGATATCTAGTAATTGCTTGCCGGCAAAAACCGTTATTTAGACTTGAGAAATTGGTGAAGTGTGTCACTTTACGAATTGAAACAAGGGTGGAACCACGAATATAACACTCGTCCCTTTTTTAGGGAGGAGTGTTTTTTTATTTCATTTTTGCATCACACTAGAATTGGAAGGAGGATACGCAGCATGCATCATGATGAGAAAAATAAAATTGGTTTAACAGTAGCACTTTCTATCGTAGTAGGAACTATTATTGGGTCTGGTGTGTTTATGAAACCAGGGAGCGTATTAGATTACTCGGGGAGTTCTAATATGGCAATCCTTGCTTGGGTAATTGGTGGTCTGTTGACGTTAGCAAGTGGTTTAACAGTAGCCGAAATTGGAGCACAAATTCCGAAAAATGGTGGGTTGTATACGTATTTAGAGGAGATTTACGGAAGTTTTTGGGGGTATTTATCTGGCTGGATGCAAACGATTGTATATGGACCAGCTATTATTGGAACGTTAGGTTTGTATTTTAGTTCTTTAATGATTAATTTTTTCTATTTAGATAAAGTATGGAATTTACCAATCGCAATTGGAACAGTGGTGTTCCTTGGTGTTATAAATAGTATGGGAACAAAATATGGGGGCATCGTCCAGACGGTTACGACAGTTGGGAAGATGATTCCGATTATATTAATTGTTGTGTTAGGTTTTTGGAAGGGAAACAGTGATATTTTCAACGTAGTTGTGCCAATATCAGAAAATCAAAGCATCGGGATGGCAATTTTAGCAACTTTATTTGCTTATGATGGCTGGATTTTACTTGCTTCTATCGGCGGAGAAATGAAGAACCCAACAAAATTATTACCGAAGGCAATGACAGTTGGGATTTTAATTGTAACGGCTGCTTACGTATTAATTAACTTAGCGTTATTAAACGTACTACCAGCAGCGAAAATTGTAGACCTTGGAGAAAATGCAACAGCGACAGCTGCGGGCATGCTACTTGGAGAATATGGCGGAAAAATTATTAGTATCGGTATTATCATTTCTATTTTCGGTTGTTTAAATGGAAAGATTTTAACATTCCCACGTATTCCGATGTCGATGGCAGAGCGTGGACACCTTCCATTTTCTAAGTTTATTGCAAAAGAAAATTCGAGATTTAAAACACCAGCAAATGCGATTACTGTTGAAATCATTTTAGGAACTATTTTAATGCTTATTAGTGATCCGAATAAGCTATCCGAGATTTCCGTATTCATCATTTATATTTTCTATGTAATGACATTTATCGGTGTCTTCATTTTAAGAAAACGTAACAAGGATAAAGAGCGTGCATATAGTGTACCGTTATTCCCGATTGTGCCAATCGTTGCGATTTTGGGATCATTGTTTGTGCTTGGAAGTGCGATTATTAATGATCCGGTAAGTTGTTTCTTATCAATTGGAATTGTATTTACTGGACTTCCGGTGTACTGGTATTTAAATAAAAAGAAAGAAACTGGAGTTTAATAATATTAGAAAGCAGGCGTATAATACGCCTGCTTTTTTGCTGTAAAAAAATTATACTTGCGTACACTTTCTCTTTTGGTTA
>NZ_BOQD01000122.1 GCF_018332515.1 Bacillus hominis
AATTATTACAATTGAAAGAAAAATGAAAATATTTATATTTATTTTTCCCACAAAACAGCATCTTATTTCAAATTCCATTAAAAAAAATGATACGATAGATTGAGATTATACATTAAGGGAGAAGGTCAAAATGAAACAACCACTCGCACATCGAATGCGCCCTACGAATATTCAAGAAATTATCGGACAACAGCATTTAGTTGGTGAAGGAAAGATTTTATGGCGAATGGTCCAAGCAAATCATTTTCAATCGATGATTTTATACGGTCCTCCAGGCACAGGAAAAACATCGATTGCTAGCGCGATTGCAGGAAGTACAGGAACCCCGTTTCGTCTATTAAACGCTGTTACGCATAATAAAAAAGATATGGAAGTTGTCGTACAAGAAGCGAAGATGCATCGACACCTCGTTTTAATTTTGGATGAAGTTCACAGGCTAGATAAGGCGAAACAGGACTTTCTATTACCTCATTTAGAAAGTGGACTCCTTACTTTAATCGGTGCAACGACGAGTAATCCGTTCCATGCTATTAATTCTGCTATTCGAAGTCGTTGTCAAATTTTCGAATTACACGCATTAACAGAAGATGATATTTTGATCGGTTTAAAACGAGCACTTGAAGATAAAGAAAAAGGGCTTGGGGAATATGATGTAACTGTTACTGATAAAGCATTACATCACTTTTCAAATGCGTCAGGCGGAGATATGCGTTCAGCTTATAATGCACTTGAATTAGCTGTTTTATCTAGCTTTACAACTGACGACAAGGCTGCGGAAATCACGCTAGAAATCGCCGAAGAATGCTTACAAAAAAAGAGTTTCGTTCATGACAAAGGTGGAGATGCTCATTATGACGTATTATCAGCATTTCAAAAATCAGTGCGCGGAAGTGATGTAAATGCAGCACTTCATTATTTAGCACGCCTTATTGAAGCTGGTGATTTACAAAGCATTGGTAGACGCCTTCTTATTATGGCATATGAAGATATCGGACTTGCTAGCCCGCAAGCTGGACCACGTACACTAGCAGCGATTGAATCAGCTGAACGTGTTGGCTTCCCAGAGGCACGTATACCACTTGCAAATGCCGTTATCGAGCTTTGCCTATCACCAAAATCAAATTCAGCTTATAAAGCACTTGATGCCGCAATACATGATTTACGTAACGGTCAAACAGGTGATATTCCAAGTCATTTAAAAGACAGTCACTATAAAGGTGCTGAATCGTTAGGTAGAGGCCTCGGATACTTATATCCGCATGACCATCCAAATGGCTGGGTACAACAACAATACTTACCTGATAAAATAAAAAACAAGCAATATTATAAACCGAAAACGACAGGGAAATTTGAACAAGCACTTTCTACAGTTTATGAAAGATTACAAAGTTCGCATAAAACAAAGAATAAAGGGTAATATAAGCGAAAACGTCACCATTACGGAGGCTTCGCTTATGAAAACACGTCAAGATGCATGGACAAAAGAAGACGATCTCCTGTTAGCAGAAACTGTTTTACGACATATTCGCAGCGGAAGTACACAAATAAAAGCATTCGATGAAGTTGGCGATACGTTAAACCGAACTTCAGCAGCTTGCGGCTTTAGATGGAATGCTGAAGTAAGACCAAATTATGAAGATGCGGTGCAGATTGCAAAAAAACAACGTAAAGAATTAAAGCGTTCGGAAGCTAAAATAGAAAAAGAGCAGTTCACACAAACTCGGCAACTCGTAATCGATGCCGAGTTTTCAGAAGATATTGCCCCAAATAAACAAGATTTTACAATGCAAAATGTCATCTCATTTTTGCAAAACTTGGAGTACAATAACCCTTCACTCGCAAAGTTACAAACTGAAAATGATGTATTACAAGATCAGCTCACTTCCCTGCAAAAAACGAACAATGAACTTGAAGCAAAATTAGCTGTTCTCACAAAAAAACAACAAGCAATCGAAGAAGATTATGCCATGCTTGTTAGAATTATGGACCGTGCCCGAAAACTCGTTTCAGTTGAAGAACAAGAAGAACAGATCGCTCCCATTTTCAAAACAGATCAAAATGGAAATTTAGATATTATATATTCTGCAGAGAATTAAAAAGGATGTCACCTAGCCCAATTTTCCGGCTAAGTGACATCCTTTTTTGTTTCCTCTGTGGACAGCATATTGGTAAAGGAAATTATATCGGCGATTCGACAAGGAATATCGATTTACCGACAAATATTCACAAAAAAGCCGACCTGTCGTATAAGGCAACACTTGGAATTAATTGGATACACTTCAATTACATGCCACTATAAACATATACGATTGAAAGGAGCTGATCGCTATTTCATTAATAGTCTTCAAAATAACACTCAGTGTTCTCGTCCTGACTTTAGGTCTTTTCACCATTCACAGTTTAAAAAAGACTTCCGCCTATAAGTCGGATAAATACGATTATTCTTTATTAGGATTACTTACATTTGAATTATTAGTATTGCAAATTTCAGCAATTCTTTAAAACATAATAGAAAAAGCATATATCCTAGACGGATATATGCTTTCTTTTTATTCTTGCCCTACACGTTTCACTTCTACGTTTTTAATACGCTCACGTACAACGTGACTTGCCATAATTAGGCCTGCCACAGATGGTACGAATGCATTTGAAGAAGGTGGTAATTTCGCTTTACGAATTTTTGCATTTTCGTCCGGTACGATTTCTTTACGTACTTCTTCACGAATTACGATTGGGTTTTCGTCAGAGAAGACAACTTTTACACCTTTTTTAATACCCTCTTTACGAAGCTTCGTACGAATTACTTTCGCAATTGGATCTGTATGTGTTTTAGAGATGTCCGCAATACGGAAACGAGTTGGGTCCATTTTATTTGCTGCACCCATACATGAGATAATTTTGATTTTACGACGTAAACATTGTTTAATTAAATGAATTTTGAACGTAATCGTATCAGATGCATCCACTACGAAATCTAAGCCGTGCTTAAAGAACTCTTCATATGTTTCATCCGTATAAAACATTTCTAGTCCAATTACTTCACACTCTGGATTAATGTCTGCAATACGCTCTTTCATTAATTCTACTTTTGAACGTCCTACAGTAGATACTAAAGCATGAATTTGACGGTTTACGTTTGTAATATCTACAACGTCTTTATCGACTAATACGAGACGTCCTACGCCAGAACGTGCTAACGCTTCTGCCGAAAATGACCCTACGCCGCCAATTCCTAAAATACCGACTGTACTATTTTTTAATATTTCAAGGCCTTCTTTTCCAAAGGCTAATTCATTACGTGAAAATTGATGTAACATTCAGCTCTACACTCCTATTACAAAAATGGTCTACCATGTATTCTAGCGTTTTTCCGACTATTTGTATAGAAAAAGTTATAGAATTCCTAAAAATACATATTTCGATAATGAAAACATAGTATAAACCGGCTTTTATTTCTTCCTAAATACAAGTTTAAAAAAAGCCTAGATGGTATTAGTATAACCATCTAGACCCTATTTTTACTTCTCTTACTTCTCTTCTTTCAAGCTCAATTTCAAGTTCAACTCTTCAAGCTGCGCTTCTGCAACTGGGCTTGGAGCTTCTGTTAATAGACAGCTTGCACTTGCTGTTTTCGGGAATGCAATTGTATCACGAAGGTTCGTACGACCTGCAAGTAACATAACTAGACGGTCTAAACCTAATGCGATTCCGCCATGTGGTGGTGTACCGTATTCGAATGCTTCTAATAAGAATCCGAATTGCTCTTGCGCTTCTTCTTGTGAGAATCCAAGTGCTTTGAACATTTTTTCTTGCACGTCACGCTCGTAAATACGAAGTGATCCACCACCAAGCTCATAACCATTTAATACAAGGTCATATGCTTGTGCACGCGCTTTTTCTGGTGCTGTTTCTAATAGCTCAACGTCTTCACGGAATGGCATTGTGAATGGGTGGTGAGCTGCGAAGTAACGATTTGCATCTTCATCGTACTCAAGAAGTGGCCAATCCGTTACCCATAGGAAGTTAAATTTACTTTCGTCAATTAGCTCAAGTTCTTTACCTAGACGTAAACGAAGTGCACCTAAGCTATCTGCAACAACGCTCTTCTTATCTGCTACGAATAGTAATAAGTCGCCAGCGTTAGCTTCTAATGTACTCATTAACACGTTTGCATCTTCTTCACCGAAGAATTTCGCAATCGGTCCTTTTAAGCCGTCTTCTTCCACTTTAAGCCAAGCTAAACCTTTTGCACCGTATACTTTTACGAATTCAGTTAATGCATCGATGTCTTTACGAGAGTATTTGCTCGCTGCACCTTTTGCATTAATTGCTTTTACTTGTCCGCCGCTTTCTACCGCACTTGTAAATACTTTAAATCCACAATCTGCTGCAAACTCAGATAGGTCTGTTAGTTCCATTTCAAAGCGTGTATCTGGCTTATCAGAACCGTAGCGAGCCATTGCATCAGCATATTTCATACGAGGGAATGGTGCACTAACTTCTACACCTTTTGCATCCTTCATGACTTTCGTCATCATACGCTCCATCATTTCTAAAATCTCATCTTGTGTTAAGAATGATGCCTCGATATCGATTTGCGTAAATTCCGGTTGACGGTCCGCACGTAAATCTTCGTCACGGAAACAACGTGCTACTTGATAGTAACGCTCAAATCCGCCGACCATAAGAAGCTGTTTAAATAACTGCGGAGACTGTGGTAATGCATAGAATTCACCGTCATGCACACGACTTGGTACTAAATAGTCACGAGCTCCTTCTGGCGTGCTCTTCGTTAGAATTGGTGTTTCAACTTCTAAGAAATCTTCTGTATCTAAGAAGTTACGAATTGTTTTTGTTACGTCGTGACGCATTTTGAATGTGTTGAACATTACAGGACGACGTAAATCTAAGTAACGATATTTTAAACGCACATCTTCTGATGCATCTGTATCATCAGCAATAATGATTGGCGTTGTTTTCGCTGCGTTTAATACGTTTACCTTCGTTGCTTGTACTTCAATACGGCCAGTTGCCATATTGTCATTAATTGCACCTTCACCACGCTCAACAACTGTACCTTCTACGTGTAATACGTATTCGCTACGAATTGTTTCTGCGATTTCTAGCGCTTCTTTTGATGTTTCTGGGTTAAATACAACTTGTACGATTCCTGTACGGTCACGTAAGTCGATAAAGATTAATCCACCTAAATCACGGCGTTTTTGTACCCAACCTTTTAATTGAACTGCTTGTCCAACTGCTTCTACTGTTACTTTTCCACATGCATGTGTTCTTTCAGCCACTGTAAGTTCCCCCTATATTAATTTCTCTGCTACGTATGAAGCAAATACATCTAATGCTACTTCTTCTTGTCCGCCTGTCGCCATATCTTTTAAGTTAATGATGCCTTTATCTAGCTCATCTTCCCCTAATACAGCTACGTATTTCGCATTTAAACGATCTGCAGATTTAAATTGTGCTTTCATTTTGCGATCTAAATAATCTTTTTCAACTGATAATCCAGCTTTACGAAGATCAAACGCAATTTTCGCAGCATGGTCTTTCGCTTTTTCACCAAGTGCTACAACGTAACAATCAATACTATGTTCAATTGGTAACTCAATATTTTCAGCCTTCAGCGCCATAATTAAACGCTCAATACTCATCGCAAAACCGATACCTGGCATTTCCGGTCCACCGATTTCTTGCACAAGTCCGTTATAACGGCCACCGCCACTTAATGTTGTAATAGCACCGAAACCTTCTGCCTCACTCATAATTTCAAAAACAGTGTGTTGGTAGTAGTCTAAACCACGTACTAAATTCGGATCTTTCTCAAATGGAACATCCATCATCGTTAGTAGTTCTTGTACTTTGTCGTAGTATACTGCTGAATCTTCGTTTAAGTATTCTGTAATAGATGGTGCTGTGCTCATTAATTCATGATTACGGTCCTTCTTACAGTCTAAAATACGAAGAGGGTTTTTTTCTAAGCGAGATTGGCAATCAGAACAGAATTCTCCGATGCGCGGCTCAAAGTGAGCAATTAACGCATCACGGTGTGCTTGACGACTCGCTGCATCACCTAAACTATTTAATACAACTTTAATATTTTTTAAGCCCATGCCGCGATAAAACTCTACAGCAAGCGCAATTACTTCTGCATCAATTGCTGGATCGTTACTACCGATTGCTTCAATACCGAATTGTACGAATTGACGATAGCGACCTGCTTGTGGTCTTTCGTAACGGAACATTTGGCCGATATAGTATAATTTCGTTGGTTGTGTTGCATCACCGAACATTTTGTTTTCAACGTAAGAACGTACAACAGGTGCAGTACCTTCTGGACGTAATGTTAAACTACGCTCTCCACGGTCTTGGAATGAATACATTTCTTTTTGTACGATATCTGTCGTATCACCAACACCACGTAAAAATAGCTCTGTATGTTCAAAAATCGGTGTACGAATTTCTTTATAATTGTAACGACGGCAAATGTCGCGCGCTTGCCCTTCGATATACTGCCATAGCTCTACACTACCTGGAAGAATATCTTGCGTTCCGCGTGGGATTTGAATAGACATATTCAGTTCCTCCTCAAATTGTTTTAATCTTAATAAAAATAAAAAAACTCCCGCCTCTACTGTTTGAACAGTAGGGACGAGAGTATTATACCCGTGGTGCCACCCTAATTGAAGCACGTATGCTTCCACTTTTTTAATAACGCTTAAATTTGCGTTCATCTCTACTAAGCGTATAAGCCTTTCAAGTTGAAACCTACAGAGTGTCATTCAATCAGTCATCATGTAGAAATGTTTTCAGCCTAGGACATTTCTTCTCTTTCCATGTGTATCTCATTTACTCTCCTCTATCAACGGCTATATTCATATGTAAATATAAAATTACTATACGTTTGTTGAGTAGGATTGTCAAGTGCTCTAAGAGCGCTCAATTTGCTTCTTTAGGCGCTTTACATCTTGCAGTGAAATCCCGAACTCTGAAGCAAGCTCCATTGAAGTATTGTTTTGTTCTTTTGAAATAAAATCATGTAAATTTACGTTAAACAGTTGATTTGCACCATTTGTAACAGAATGCCCTTTTTCATTCATACGCATACGTATATCCCTCACATTCGATATGGTTGTTTTACTTTTTATTGTTCCATATTGATGAGATAGTTATACATAGCAGAAACAGCTATTGATTCCAAATAAACATATTATTCCTATTGTAACTAAACAAAACATACCACAATGTATGAAAAAAGAGAGGATACTATAATCCTCTCTTCTTAGGTAACACTATTTACTTTCCACAACTAAGGTCACCGGACCATCATTGATTAAAGAAACGTCCATCATTGCTCCGAACTGTCCTGTCTCCACATGTAGTCCTTGTTTACGAACTTCTTCATTAAAGAAATCATATAAACGCTCTGCGTATTCAGGTTTCGCAGCATCCATAAAGTTTGGACGTCTTCCTTTACGACAATCTCCGTATAATGTAAATTGCGAAATAGATAGAACTTGTCCCTTCATATCAAGTACAGAGTGGTTCATCTTTCCACTCTCATCTTCAAAAATACGTAGGTTTGCAATTTTTTCTGCGATGTAAGTTGCATCTTTTTCTGTATCTTCATGCGTAATGCCAACTAGTAATGTTACACCGAATGGAATTTGTCCTACAATCTCACCATCTACTGTGACAGACGCTTCCTTTGATCGTTGTAAAACAACTCTCATCTTTTCTACACTCCCTATTAATGCATCATGCGTCGTACGGCATAAATTTCCGGAACACGTTTAATGCGCTCTACTACTTTTTTCAAGTGTTGTAGGTTTCGAATAGAAATCGACATGTTAATCGTTGCCATCTTATTACGATCACTTCTACCAGAAACAGCTGAGATATACGTCTTCGTTTCTGTAACAGCTTGTAATACTTCATTCAATAAACCACGACGATCATAGCCTGAAATTTCAATATCAACATTGTATTCAATTTCTTTTTCAGGACTACCTTCCCAATCTACCTCTAGTAAACGCTCTACCGCTTCTTCTGTATGCACATTGACGCAATCGCAACGGTGAATTGATACGCCTCGACCTTTCGTAATATACCCAACGATATCATCGCCTGGAACTGGGTTACAGCATTTTGATAAACGAATTAACAAATTATCTGCACCACTTACCTTTACACCAGAATCCCATTTTCGAATTTTCATCGGTTTACGAACTTCTTTAACTTCAACGATTTCTTCTTCTTCACGTTGCTTACGGAACTTGTCCGTTAGTCGCGTAACAATTTGCGACGCTGTAATTCCGCTATATCCAACTGCTGCAAACATATCTTCTTCATTTGCAAAGTTAAACTTCTCAGCAACACGTTTTAAATTATCAAGCGCTAATACTTCTTTCATCTCATACTCTAAGCCACGCACTTCTTTTTCAACAAGCTCACGGCCTTTTTCAATATTTTCATCTCTACGTTGCTTCTTAAAGAATTGACGTATTTTATTTTTCGCATGAGATGTTTGAGCAAGTTTTACCCAATCTTGACTCGGGCCATACGAATGTTTCGATGTTAAAATTTCAATGATGTCACCCGTTTTTAATTTATAATCAAGTGTCACCATTTTCCCATTTACTTTTGCACCAATTGTTTTGTTTCCAATTTCCGAATGGACACGATACGCAAAATCAATTGGAACAGAGCCAAGTGGTAACTCCATTACATCGCCTTTCGGTGTAAAGACAAATACCATATCAGAGAACAAATCAATTTTTAATGACTCCATAAATTCTTCTGCATTAGAAGCTTCATTTTGCCATTCTAATATTTGACGGAACCATGTTAGTTTCTTCTCTAACGTACCCGTTGTTTCTGCTGCTTTTCCTTCTTTATACGCCCAGTGTGCTGCAATCCCGAATTCTGCAATTTCATGCATTTCTTTCGTACGAATCTGCACTTCAAGTGGATCACCTTTTGGCCCAATTACAGTCGTATGAAGAGATTGATATAAATTCGCTTTCGGCATTGCAATATAATCTTTAAAACGCCCCGGCATTGGCTTCCAGCACGTATGAATAATCCCAAGTACCGCATAACAATCTTTAATACTATTTACAACGACACGTACAGCTAATAAATCATAAATTTCATTAAACTGTTTATTTTGCAGTGCCATCTTACGATAAATACTGTAAATATGCTTTGGTCTTCCAGAAATCTCAGGTTGAATTGCAACTTCTTTTAATTTCTCACGAATGCCAGTCATTACTTCATCTAAATATTCTTCGCGCTCTGCACGTTTACGCTTCATTAAATTCACAATACGATAATATTGCTGCGGATTTAAATAACGAAGTGACGTATCCTCTAGCTCCCATTTAATAGTACTAATTCCGAGTCTATGTGCTAAAGGTGCAAAGATTTCTAACGTTTCGTTTGCAATGCGACGCTGCTTCTCTTGAGGCAAATGTTTCAATGTACGCATGTTATGAAGACGATCAGCTAGTTTAATTAAAATAACTCGAATATCTTGAGCCATTGCAATAAACATTTTGCGATGGTTTTCTGCTTGTTGCTGCTCATGAGATTTATATTTAATCTTTCCAAGCTTTGTAACACCATCGACAAGCATAGCGATCTCTTTATTAAATTCCCGTTCAATATCTTCTAATGTAATTTCTGTATCTTCCACTACATCATGCAAGAACCCTGCAGATACTGTCGCTGGATCCATGTGTAAATCGACTAAAATACCTGCAACTTGAATTGGATGAATAATATATGGTTCACCCGATTTTCTATATTGTTCGCTATGTGCATCACGCGCATATTCATAAGCACGTGCCACTAGCCCAATATCATCAACCGCTAAATATTGACTTGCTTTCTCGAGTACCTGTTCAGCTGTTAGTACTTGCTCATTTGCCATCGAATCACCTTTTATTGAAAATTGACTTTATCTTTATTAAACAGAATAAATTATATTCTATCATTATAACCCAATGATTGTGAATTGTGAAAAGGAAAAGATTTTACTGACATTTCACCATGATTTTTTGTTCAATTATACAAAAGTACCCGATCCTCTCCAAGAGATTCACGGGTACTTTTTATCACCGTAGTTTTTTATATAGTGATTAGTATTTTTCTAATACTAATACATCGTAACCATCTAACATTTTACGACCATCTAAGTAAGTAAGCTCTACTAAGAATGCAATTCCTGCTACAACTCCGCCAAGCTCTTCAACTAGCTTAATTGTCGCTTCGATTGTTCCACCTGTAGCTAATAGGTCATCTGTAATTAATACACGTTGCCCTGGCTTAATTGCATCTTTATGGATTGTTAAAACATCTGTTCCATATTCTTTACCGTAGTCAACTGTAATTACTTCACGTGGTAATTTTCCTAATTTACGAACTGGTGCAAACCCTACTTCTAATGCATAAGAAACAGGACAACCGATAATAAAGCCACGTGCTTCTGGCCCTACTACAACGTCGATATCTCTTTTTTTTGCGTACTCAACGATTGCATCTGTTGCTGCTTTGTATGCTTTACCGTCGTTCATTAAAGGTGTAATGTCTTTAAACACAATACCTTCTTTTGGATAATCCGGTACAATTGCGATATGTTGCTTGAAATCCATATTTCTGAATCCTCCTCAGATCTAAAAGGTTTATAAATACAAAACCTTTACCCTAACTGTTCTACTTCTTTATGACTACGAATCGTTTCAAACCATGTATATAGTTGCTGATATGTGCTATAAACCAATTCTTTTTCTAATTGTAAGTGGTTCATTTTTTCACGATATGTGTTCGATTCAATTAAATCACGCTTTTGTTTTTTGTCTGCCATAAAAATGACACCGTCTTTTATTGTAACAAATTCTAACTCAAAAAACACCTGTGTCATGAAATTTACTGTATCTTTTGACCATCCTTTATGACGACATAGTTGTTCCCCATATTGTCTTAACGAAAATGGCGCTTTTTGGCTCAAGAAAGAATAGTACCATTTAAAGTGTTCCCTCGTTGGAACTGTACTAAATAAGTGATTATTCTCTTGGTAAAATAGCGTATAAATTCGAGCAGGGAATCCTACTTTAAATAAATTACCTAATTCATCTGTTCCTTTCGGCAAATCAAGTAACACGATGTATTGATCATCTAAATGAGCTACCTCTGATGCATGTACGAGCTGTTCTTTATAGTCTTCTAAAGAAAACTTATTCAATACCTCTTCAGAAAAATACACCATGGTTATTTTTTCTTTCGGAAGTTCTGCTAAATTTGCTTCTACATTACGCATACTACGCCAGTCAAATAATTGCCATGCCTCCACAGCAATATCTTGTACCATTAATTGCGGCTTTTTAAAGTTATTCCATTCATTAATGGACGCTTCTCCTACTACAGAAACCTTCGCAACTGGAGAGATTTCTTTCGCATAAGCACCAAATCCAAATCCAATTGTATCAAGTGTTGCTTGTCCGTTACGAAGGGCCATTTTCAAATGCGATCCATCTGACCCGATTGCACGAATACTTTCTAATTCCGCATCCCTAACTGCGATGCGCGGTTTTGGATTTCCAACACCAAATGGTGCTAACTTTTGCATTTCTTCGATTGAAGCAAGCGTTACATCTTCTACTTTACAAACCGCATCTACAGCTGTAATCGGAATAAAATCTTCCGGCGTTAAAATTACATTTGCCTGTTCATTTAAACGGCGGCGTAGCTCGTCCACATCATTCATATGAAGTGTCATTCCTGCCGCCATTGGATGTCCACCAAAATGAGGCAGTAATTCACGGCAGTCTGATAAATTTGCAAATAAATCAAAGCCTGCAATACTACGCGCAGACCCTTTTGCTGTTTGTTTATCAGGGTCGATACTTAACACAATTGTTGGACGGTAATAACGCTCTACCAACTTAGAAGCGACAATTCCAATTACCCCTGGATTCCAGCCTTCTTTTGCAAGGACTAATACTTTATTTTCTTCCGGCGGGAATTTATTTTCGACTTCAGCGATAGCTTCTTCAGTAATTTGCTTTACAATATCTTTTCGAAGTTTGTTCAGCTCATCAATTTCTTCAGCTAGCTCTTTCGCTTCCTCTGGATCTTCTGATAACAAAAGGTGTACAGCAGGCGCTGCATCTTCCAAACGACCAACTGCATTAATACGAGGTGCGAGTGAGAATCCAATGCTTTCTTCAGTAATCTCACTTTGCGAAACGTTAGCAACTTTAAATAACGCCTTTAAACCGATATTTCGAGTCATTCGCATATGCTTCAGTCCACGCTGTACTAACAATCTATTTTCACCGTGAAGCGATACTAAATCGGCTACCGTACCGATTACTGCAATTTCCAATAAATGCTCTGGTACACGGCCTAAAAGTGCATGTGCAACTTTAAATGCAACACCAACACCCGCTAAATAATGAAACGGATAAACACCGCCTTCTAATTTCGGATGAATAATCGCAAGTGCCTCTGGTAATTCTGGTGGTGGCTCATGATGATCTGTAATAATAAGATCTATTCCAAGTTCCTTCGCTACCTTCGCTTCATGTACCGCTGCGATACCAGTATCGACAGTAATAATTAGCGAGAACCCTGCACTATGCGCCCAACGAAACGCTTCTTCATTTGGTCCATAGCCTTCAGTAAAACGATTTGGAATATAAAACTCTACTTCTGCACCTAATTCTTGGAGAGCGAGATATAACACAGTCGTACTACTTACTCCGTCCGCATCATAATCGCCAAATATTAATATTTGTTCTCCATTTTCAATGGCTTTTTTCACACGTTCTACAGTCCGATCCATCCCTTCAAGTAAAAATGGATCATGAAATTCTTGATCTGCTGTATTTAAAAAGTCTACAATCTTATCTTCTGTATTTAAGCCTCTGCCGAGAAATAATGAAGTCACAAGAGGCGATAGTTGCAATTTATTTGCTAATTCACTCACTAGTTCCTCATTATATTCTTTTTCTTTCCAACGCGTCTTCGGTTGTAACACGAAATCACCCCTTAACCTATCCATTATACAAGACAGATTAAGGGGTGACAATATAATGCAAACTACGATTCGATATCTATATAATTAAATATCCGTTATGTTTAATTTGGAGAATACGGATTAATATGTACAAAAACATTTTGTACGTTATCTTGTTTCATAAGTATTTCTTTTACATGTTTTCCGATGCGGTGACCTTCTTCTACAGTGATATATGGATCTACAGATACTTTAATATCAACAATAACATAGTGGCCATGTTCTCTTGCATATAAAGAGCCGATTTTTTTCACACCTTCCACTTGAAAAACTGCCTCTCTAAGCGGAACAACATCTTCTTCATGCAGAACATGATCGAGCGTTGCATGAATAGCTTCTGCTCCAATACTCCACGCCATCTTAGCAACGAGAACTGAGACAAATAACCCCGCAATTGGATCGGCATATACAAGCCAATCTATACCTAACTTACCGCCGATAATAGCTGCACAAATGCCGATTAAAGCTGCAATTGAAGAAAACACATCCGAACGATGTTCATATGCATTTGCAATAATTGCATCACTATTTATCCTCTTGCCTAATCGATATTTATACTGAAACATCCCTTCTTTCACTACAATCGAAAGAATAACTGCAAAAATCGTAATTCCTTTTGGTGGTTCTAAATCTTGTGAAAAAGCTTTTATAGACGAAATCACAATTTCCAAGCCAACAATAAATAATAATACCGCAACAATAATCGCTGAAATCGATTCCGCTTTACCATGACCATACGGATGATCTTCATCAGGCGGCTGCTTTGCTGCTCGCAATCCAAAAAGTACAGCTAACGAGCCAATTACATCTGATCCAGAATGCACCGCATCCGCTAAAAGTGCCTTACTGTTTCCAATATAACCAATTACCGCTTTTACAATCGCTAATATAATATTACCAACGATTCCGACAATAGCACCAAACTCGGCCTGTTTAAAACGTTCATCTTTTTCCATAATTAAAATCCCTTCTTTTCTTAACCTCTCTTTTTTATTGTAACAAAAACGACGATAACACCACCACTTCCTTCCATTTTATCCTTTCAAAAGTCGCTATCTTATTGTATCCACAAACGAAAAAGAGATGCCTCATTATGAGGCATCACCTTTTTTATACTTGCGGTTCAGATACTTCTTTCTCAACCTTCTTCTTGTTTTTACCCTTTTTCAAACGACGGTTTTCAAGTAGTAACCAAATTTGAGAGGCAACGAAAATAGAAGAGTACGTACCTACAATTAATCCAATTAATAATGCAAGCGAGAAGTTACGCAGTGATTCACTACCGAAAATAAGTAGTGCGATTACTGGGAATAACACTGTTAACACTGTATTAATTGAACGACCAATTGTTTGACGAATACTTGCGTTTACGATTTCTTCTAGGTCTTTTATGTCGCGAACTCGTTTTTTCTGTTTGTATAACTCACGGTTTCTATCAAACGTAACGATTGAGTCATTGATAGAGTAACCAATAATCGTTAATACCGCAGCGATAAACGTTAAGTCTACCTCTATCTGGAAAAGACTAAACATAACAATCATAACGAATGCATCATGTAATAATGCGATTACTGCAGATACTGCGTACGTAAGACGGAAACGAATACTTACGTATAAAATGATTACTGCAGAAGCAATTAATACTGCGATAAATGCATTTCGCGCAATTTCTTTCCCAATTGTCGGTGAAACTGTACTTACGTTTGGATCCGTACCATATTTATCGTGGAAGAATGTTTTTGTTTTCGCAATTTCATCTTTCGATAGAACACCTACTGTACGAACTGCGAAACCTTTATTATCATCTCCGGTCGGTACAATATCTTCTTCCTTCACATCAATTTTCAATTCTGCTAAATCTTTATGAACGTCAGACACAGTAAGTGCTTGTTTTGATTGCAAGTCGATACGTGTACCGCTTGCAAAGTCAATACCAAGATTCATTTTGAAGATCGGTAATATAATTGCCCCAGCAATTACAACTGCAATTGAGAATAAGAAGAATTTATGACCGATATTTACGAAATTAATACGATCAAATCTCGTCGGTGGATGTACTACACCTTTTGTTAATGGAATAATATCCTTTTGCTTAACACCAAAGTAAGATAGTTTCTTATCAAAGTAACGGCTCTTTACAAGTAAACCTAGTAAGAAACGAGTACCGAATACATTCGTAACGAAACCAACTAAAATACTTACGATTAAACTTGTTGCGAATCCTTTTACAGAGCTTGTACCGTAAACGAATAATACACCAGCTGCTGCAATTGTTGTAACGTTCGCATCTAAAATTGTCGATAATGAACGATGGTTACCAGCACGGAATGCTGACATCAGCGACTTACCAATTTTCAGCTCTTCCTTCAACCTCTCGTACGTAATGATATTCGCATCAACTGCGATACCAACCCCGAGCACTAATGCCGCAATACCTGGTAACGTAAGAACTGCATGCATCCAGTTAAAGACAAGCAGTGTAACGAAAATGTATAACCCTAACATTATAACCGCTACTAGTCCTGGTAGACGGTAGAATACAAGCATGAATAAGAAGATAATAGCAATACCGATCGCACTAGCGAAAATCGTTTGCTCTAATGCTTGTTGACCAAATTTCGCTCCAACAGATGTTGAATACATTTCTTTTAAATCAACAGGAAGTGCACCTGCATTTAATAAAGATGAAAGTTCTTTCGCACTTTCAACTGTGAAGTTTCCACCTACGATAGATACTTGAGCTTGGTTAAATACTTGGTTTACTGTTGCTGCTGATAAAAACTTCGGATTCGGTTTTGCAGATTCTGCTTTATATGAATCTTTTCCTTCTTCAAAATCAAGCCAAATTACCATTAAATTCGTTGGTGGTGGCATTTTTGAAATCTTTTCAGTTACTTCACGGAATTTTTCAGCACTTTTTAGTGTAAGACCTACGCTCGCACGACCTTGCTCATCAAATGTTTGCTTCGCTCCGCCGCCTTTTAAATCCGTCCCGTCCATAAGAAGATTGTCATTCACATCACGGAATGTTAATTTCGCTTGTGTCGATAACATTTCACGTGCTTTTTGCTGATCTTGTACACCAGCAAGCTGTACACGAATTCGATCTTCCCCTTCGATTTGAATGTTCGGCTCACTTACACCAAGAACATTGACACGATTTTCAAGAGCACCTACTGTACTTACAAGTGCATCACGATCGATTTTATCACCTTGTTTGGCTGGTTTTACTTCATACAGAACTTCAAAACCACCGCGAAGGTCTAGTCCTAGACTAATTCCTTTTGCTATGTCTTTTCCTGCCGCACCAATTACTCCACCGATTAATAAGACGATGAGGAAAAAGGCGGCAATTCTCGTACCACGCTTTGCCATATGTACCCTCTTTCTGCTACTAACACTTTCAATAAATCTTTTACGATTCACTTTTGCACGTGTGCATACGCCTAGTTAGTAGACTTCCTTTCTGTAAAATACATGTTTTTTGCTAGTTCCCACTAGCTGTATAGGTATGCGCTTCACAATACCTATACTTTTATTATTTATTTTTCTTTTCGCTACCTCCTTTACATAGAATCTCTGACATAATTATTTCCTCTTTATCAATACCTATCATTATACTGCAAAAGGAAGAACAAACCAATTGCAGTCGGTTATTTATTTTCATATTCATCAAACGACCAAAGTGGTGCTTGATATGCTTCAACAGTTAAATAATTCATATATTCATTAGTACTTACTCTTAATACATCATTTACTAATTCATATAACCTAACATCATTGTCTATCTTTTTCCACTTTTTCGCCTTGAGAAACTTCCAAATATCATTATCTGTCACTCGGTCATAACCAAACATTTGAAACTCTTCTACTTTACTTTCTAAAACGACTTGTAACTGTCCGCGGTATGATTCTACCAAAGCCTCTTTATCCAACATCTATAACATCTCCTTCTGATTTCAGCACGAAAAGTCGCTTTTAATCCCGCTCTAATGGACAGCAATAACCACTTTCAAGAGTACCCTCAATACTTCACTCTCTTAAATGCTTGTCATTCTTGTCTCATACGTGCATATAAATTATTGTAAATCATTCCACTGATTTTGAGAAGGTAGGAGAAGACCATGACGAGACAAAGCTTTTTAAAAGGTGCATTTATTTTAATGATAGCTGGCTTTATTACAAAAATCCTTGGATTTATTAACCGCATTGTAATGGCACGTATTTTAGGAGAAGAAGGCGTCGGCCTTTATATGATGGCTGTTCCCACCTTCATTTTAGCAATTACATTAACACAAATCGGCCTTCCTGTTGCGATTGCAAAATTTGTAGCAGAAGCAGAAGCAGTAAACGATAAACAAAGAGTTAAAAAAATATTAACTGTCTCGCTAGCCGTTACATCCATTATTAGTATCATTTTAACAATTGGAATTATGCTACTCACACCTATTTTAGCAAAAACATTATTAACAGATGAAAGAACGTACTATCCATTAATGGCTATTTTACCTGTCGTCCCTGTTATTGCAGTTTCTTCCGTTTTACGTGGTTATTTCCAAGGGAAACAAAATATGAAGCCTAGCGCTTATGCTCAAGTCATAGAACAAGTTGTCCGCATTACAATTATCGCTGTATGCATTCGTTTATTTTTACCTTACGGCGTAGAATATGCTGCAGCTGGCGCTATGCTATCAGCCGTTCTTGGCGAAGTTGCATCTTTATTATTTTTACTTACTTTATTCCAGCGCGAAAAACATTTATCTATACGCTCTGGGTTTTTCACTACGGTAAAGGAGAGCAAAAATACATTTTATTCTCTTATGGATATCGCACTTCCAACTACAGGAAGCCGTTTAATCGGTTCCGTTTCCTATTTCTTTGAACCTATCGTCGTTATGCAAAGCTTAGCAATTGCCGGGGTTGCCGCTTCTGTCGCAACACAGCAATACGGTATGTTGAACGGTTATGCCTTCCCGCTTCTATCACTACCTGCCTTCATTACATACGCTCTTTCTACAGCACTCGTCCCTTCAATTAGCGAGGCAATGGCAAAGAGACAACACAAATTAGTGGAACACCGATTACAACAAGCACTTCGAATTTCCTTAATAACCGGCGGATGGTCAGTCGTTATATTATATGTATTTGCTTCTCCAGTTTTAACTCTCATGTACGGCTCAGACAACGCGACAGCGTTCATCCAGCTTCTTGCACCCTGCTTTTTATTTCATTATTTCCAAAGTCCCCTTACATCTGTGTTGCAAGCTTTAAACTTAGCACGCGCTGCTATGATGAACACCTTTATTGGTGCTATCGTAAAATTAATCGTTATTTTTGCACTCGCTTCACGCCCAGAGTTCCAAATGATGGGGGTTGCCCTCGCAATCGCAGCAAATATAGTAACTGTAACATTCCTTCACTACGCTACTGTTTTGAAGAAAATTAAATTTACTATTTATGCAAAAGACTATATTTTTGGCGGACTTGCTATCGGTATTGCAGGCGCCTTCGGTTTTTACCTTCATAAGTATATTATTTTCTCCCATTCACTTGGCGTACAAACATTATGGGAAATCACCTTAACAACAATCGTTTATATCGTTCTCCTCTTCGTTTTCAAACTCATTCGAAAAGAAGAATTAAGTCGTCTCCCTATCATTCGGAAACTTTCATTTTTGAAGTAAATAGGCTTACTATTTAATACGGTAAGCCTCTAGTTTTCTTTCGAATCAACAAAAAATTGGCCGTTTTGAAAGCTGCAGTATAAAATTTGTGTTATATCGTTATAACCTAAGTTTTTTAATTTTCCAATGAGCCATTCATCTGTATGTTCAATCATTTGCAAATGATTAGATTGAATTTCTCCATCAATAATTAGTGGGAGTGTAAAAATTGGCGTATCATTTTTACTCTTTTTACTTTTTTGTTTTTGAAAAATAGATAACTTCCCTGACGGTTCTAAAATAGCATATTCCACATCCCGCACATCTCCGACCCCTTGCTCTCTTAGTTGCATCATTAAATCATCTATATTATAGCGCTGCTTCCGCATCTTTTTTTCATCAATTTTACCTGCATTCACAAGAATAGCAGGCTCCCCTTCTATTAAATGCCGAAATCGTTGAAACTTTAAAGAAATAACTGACAAAACAATTTGTATGCACATAAGAAAAGTCATCGGAACTAATTGATGTAAAAGGGATTTATCTGTATTTTCAATGGCAACAACAGCCATTTCACCAAGCATAATAAATACGACTAAATCTAATACACTTAATTCTCCTATTTCACGTTTTCCCATCAAGCGAAAAATAATTAATATGATGACATACAAAAGCATCGTCCGACCAATTATGGATACCCATTCCATTTCAACATCTCCTTTTTTTACTTATAGGCTCCCCTACAAAAAAGAAACTAGTCTAACTTAAACAAAATGAAAATATGCTTGTATTAAAAAGGGGGAATGCATAATGGATGGAACGAAAAAATTATCGGGTGCAATCGGCTTCGGTATTATTACCCTATTAATCCTCGCATCTATTACAAGTATGATCATGGCTCTTTTATTAAAATTCACGAATATTAATGAAGGGACATTAGTAATCACTATTTTTATACTAGCCCTTCTATCTATGCTTATGTCTGGATTTATTGCTGGTAAAAAGGCACAAGGAAAAGGGTGGTTAGTAGGTTTCACTACAGGACTCACATTCACTCTTCTCGTCTTTCTCGTTAACTATTTAGGCTTCTCTCAAACTTTATCGAACTCACAGTTACTCTACCAATTAGCATTAATGGGTGCGAGTACACTCGGTGGTATTTTCGGTGTAAATATGTCAAAACAAAATAATTAAAAAAAGGCCCTGCACATTTCATGCAGGGCCTCCCTCATTAGTTTTTCACAACTTCACGAATCGCATTGCGATCGAAAGTTAAGTGTGAACCACCAGATTTAACAACGATTTTCGTTTCATCTACTGATTCGATTGTACCGTGTAAGCCACCAATCGTTATGATAGCATCACCTTTTGATAACTCATTTTGCATTTGAGCAACTGCTTTTTGACGCTTTTGTTGCGGGCGAATTAATAAGAAATAGAAAATCGCAAACATCGCAACAATCATAACGATATTCATCATACCTGCATTCATCTTGTGTTCCTCCTTTTAAATTATGTATTAAAAGTTTTTAGCATTCGGTTTATTAAAGCCATACTGTTCAAAGAACTCTTCGCGGAAATCGCCAAGACGGTCTTCACGAATAGCTTGTCTCACCTGCTCCATTAAGTTTAACAGAAAATGAAGGTTGTGATAAGACGTTAAACGAATTCCGAATGTTTCATCACATTTCATTAAGTGACGAATGTACGCACGAGAATAATTTTTACATGTGTAGCAATCACAGTTCGGATCAAGCGGCCCGAAGTCTCTAGCGAATTTCGCGTTTTTCACAACTAGACGGCCTTCACTTGTCATACATGTACCATTTCGAGCGATACGAGTTGGAAGTACACAGTCGAACATATCAACACCGCGAATCGCACCATCAATTAACGAGTCAGGAGAACCTACACCCATTAAGTAACGTGGTTTATCATCAGGAAGAAGTGGTGTTGTAAACTCAAGCACACGATTCATAATATCTTTCGGTTCACCAACAGATAGACCGCCTATAGCATAGCCAGGGAAGTCCATTGAAACAAGATCTTTCGCACTTTGGCGACGAAGTTCTTCAAACTCCCCGCCCTGCACAATACCGAATAAACCTTGATCTTGTGGACGCTCATGCGCCTTTAGACAACGCTCTGCCCAGCGGCTTGTACGCTCTACAGACTTCTTCATGTATTCAAAAGTAGCTGGGAAAGGTGGACACTCATCAAATGCCATCATAATATCTGAACCTAATGCATTTTGGATTTCCATCGCTTTTTCTGGAGATAAGAATAATTTATCGCCATTTAAGTGATTGCGGAAATGAACACCTTCCTCTTCAATACGGCGGAAGTCACTTAAACTGAATACTTGGAAACCACCAGAATCCGTTAAGATTGCACGATCCCAGTTCATAAATTTATGCAAACCGCCTGCTTCGCGTACAATTTCATGACCTGGACGTAACCATAAGTGATACGTATTACTTAAAATAATGCCAGAATCCATTGCTTTTAATTCTTCTGGCGACATCGTTTTAACTGTTGCAAGTGTACCAACTGGCATAAATGTTGGTGTATCAAATGAACCGTGTGGCGTATGTACTCGACCTAAACGCGCACCCGTTTGTTTACAAGTTTTAATAAATTCATAACGAATTGCTGTCATAATTTACTCCTTTTATTTGTTTCTCGTTTTAGCGTGAGATGCAACGAACATTGCGTCACCGAAGCTAAAGAAACGATATTTTTCTTTTACTGCTTCATTATAAGCATGAAGTACATTATCTCTATTTGAAAATGCACTTACAAGCATAATTAATGTTGATTTCGGCAAATGGAAGTTTGTAATTAAACCATCAATTGCTTTAAATTCATATCCTGGGTACATAAAAATATCTGTCCAGCCAGAAGCTGCGCAAAGCTTACCACTATGATCTGTCGCAATCGTTTCCAACGTACGAGTTGATGTCGTACCTACAGTAATAATACGTCCGCCATTCTCTTTCACACGGTTTAATAACACAGCAGTCTCTTCAGACATATGGTAATATTCCGCGTGCATATGGTGCTCTTCAATCGTATCTGCAGAAACTGGTCTAAATGTTCCAAGCCCTACGTGAAGTGTAATAAATGCTAACTGAACGCCTTTTTTCTTTAACTTCTCAAGTAACTCTTCTGTAAAGTGAAGTCCCGCTGTCGGCGCTGCTGCTGAACCGATTTCTTTCGCATATACTGTTTGATAGCGATCGCGATCTTCCAGTGTCTCTTTAATATATGGAGGAAGTGGCATTTCCCCAAGTTCATCTAAAATTTCATAGAAGATGCCGTCATATGAAAATTCAAGCTGACGCCCACCTTGATCTGCAGTTCCTGTGCAAGTCGCTTTTAATTTCCCTTCGCCAAAAGAAATTACAGTTCCTTCTTTTACACGTTTCGCTGGCTTAACAAGCGTTTCCCACTTATCGCCATCCTCTTGTTTCAAAAGAAGCACTTCAATGTGCGCGCCTGTATCTTCTTTCACACCGTGCAAGCGAGCAGGCATAACTTTCGTTTCATTTAAAACTAAGCAATCCCCCTCATGTAAGTAAGAAAGAATGTCCGTAAAATGTTTATGCTCAATATCGCCTGTTTCACGGTCTAACACCATTAATCTTGATGTTTCACGCTCCTCTAGCGGGACTTGTGCAATAAGTTCTTCTGGTAAATGAAAATCAAACAGATTAATATCCATAATTGTATCCACCTATTTCTTATTTGAATCGATTTATTATATACATAATAAAAGATAATGCAATACTTAACACAATACATGTAATGATAGGAAAATAAAAGGTAACGTTACCTTTTTTCACAAAAATATCGCCTGGAAGCCTTCCTATGAACTTCCAAGCTAATCCAACAACAATGAGCAAAATACCAGCTGTAATAAGCAGCTTTGGCATCTCCGTCATACTTTTGGCATCTCCATTCCGAAATGCTCATATGCGAGCGGTGTTACGATCCGGCCTCTTGGCGTTCTTTGTAAAAAGCCAATTTGTAATAAATACGGCTCATACACATCTTCAATCGTATGCGATTCTTCCCCAATCGTTGCTGAAACAGTTTCTAATCCAACTGGACCACCGCGGAACTTTTCAATAATACCAAGCAGTAATTTATGATCGATATGATCAAGTCCTAATTTATCTACTTGCAATAGTTCTAACGCCATTTGTGTAATTTCCATCGCAATCGTTCCGTCACTGCGAACTTGTGCGAAGTCACGTACACGTCGTAATAGACGATTCGCAATACGAGGTGTACCACGGGCACGTCTTGCAATTTCTAATGCAGCTAACGAATCTATCTCAACTTCAAACACTTCTGCTGTACGTTCTACAATCGCAGAAAGCTGATCTACTGTATAGTACTCTAATCGTGAAAGTACACCAAAACGGTCACGAAGTGGTGCTGATAATGCACCTGCACGCGTCGTTGCCCCAACTAGCGTAAATGGAGGTAAGTCTAGACGTACAGAGCGAGCTGACGGCCCTTTCCCAATAACGATATCAAGGCAAAAGTCTTCCATCGCTGGGTATAACACTTCTTCAATAGATCTATGCAAACGATGAATTTCATCAATAAATAGTACATCCCCAGGCTGAAGTGCTGTTAATACAGCCGCTAAATCTCCTGGTCTTTCAATTGCGGGACCTGACGTTGTTCGAATGTTAACACCCATTTCATTGGCAATAATATTCGCAAGCGTCGTTTTACCAAGTCCGGGTGGTCCATATAAAAGTACGTGATCTAACGTTTCTTCACGCATTTTCGCCGCTTCAATAAACACTTCTAAATTATGTTTCGCTTTATCTTGGCCAATATACTGACGGAGCGTCTGTGGCCGTAATGAATACTCTAAATCCGCATCTTCGTATCCAGATTCCCCTGAAAGGAGACGTTCGTCCATTATACTCACCTCTTACCATTTAGTAAAAGACTAAGTGCCTTTTTAATATATTGATCCGTCGTTAGTGATTCTTTTAATAACTCTGGTACAACGCGAGAAACTTCTCTCTCTGCGTAACCAAGTGCTCTTAGTGCTTCAAGTGCCTCATCAAGCTCAATTGATGAACCTTTCTTCTGATCAAAACTTTCGACATCCGAGAACAGGTCAACAAACGCATCTGGCACGACATCTGCTAGTTTTCCTTTTAAATCTAAAATCATTTGGCGCGCTGTTTTCTTTCCGACACCTGGGAATTTCACTAAAAACTTCTCATCTTCATGTTCAATCGCTTGCACGACCTGTCCTGTTTGACCAGAAGCTAAAATTGCAAGAGCGCCTTTTGGTCCAATCCCCGATACACCTAACAATTTTGTAAATAATAAACGCTCTTCACGTGTTTTAAACCCGTAAAGTGCCATAATATCTTCTCTCACATAATGATATGTATAGACACGGATTTCTTGCTTACTTCTTTGAAATACATACGGATTTGGTGTGAAAATTTGATAACCAATTCCATTATGGTCAATTACGACATATTCCGGTCCAACATACTCCACGTAACCTGTAACATATTCAAACAAAATACAATCTCTCCCTCTTAAATCATGTATTCCATTTTAACATATTTAATGATAGAAAAGCGAGACTACCCCAACAAATGTTCTCTATTTGAAACTGCTGTTATTTTCCATTGACAGAAAGTATAAAGCCCCTTAATATACAGAAGTCGATAATGATTATCAATATTAATTAAAGGGGTTACATAGGGATGAAACGCAAATTATTTATTTTATTTACTATCATGCTAGTCGTTCTTTCAATCGTTGGCTGCTCTTCTCAAAAAGAAGAGTCAAAAACAAAAGAACAACCGAAAACAAAAGTTGTAAAACATGCTAAAGGGGAAGCTACAATTCCAGTAAATCCAAAGAGAATTGTTGACTTATCTGGATCAACAGAAGAGTTATTACTTCTTGGTCATAAACCTGTTGGTACAGCAAACACATATAAAGATAAAATCCAAAATCATTTAACAGAAAAGCTAGACGGAGTAAAAGCAGTAGGTTGGTACTGGGCACCTAAAGTTGATTTAGAAGCTGTTACTGCTCTAAAACCAGACTTAATTATTTTAAACAATCGTCAATTGAAAATTTACGATCAACTAGAAAAAGTAGCACCGACAGTTGTTCTAGAAACAAATTTAGAAGACTGGCGCGGTAAGTTTAAAGAAGTAGGTAAACTATTTGATGAAGAGAAGAAAGCTGACAAATGGATTGCAGACTACGATAAAAAAGCCGACTCTTTATCTAAAAAAATTAAAGAAAAAACAAAAGATGAGAACTTTATGTTCGTTGCAGTAACACCACAAAACTTCCGTGTATACGGTAGCTTCGGATATGGTGACATCCTCTTTAACGATTTAAAGCTTCCAGCAACAAAAGGTACAGATTTAAAACAAACGATGGCACAAGTATCACTAGAAGGTCTTGTTGCATTCCAGCCTGATCAAATGTTTATTGTAAACTTCGGCGGAGAAGCTGATAAAGTGTACGAAGACTATAAAAACAGTGCTGTTTGGAAAGATAATAAAGCAGTAAAAAATAATCACGTATATGAAGTATCGAACGAAGCATTCAATACGAAAGCATTCAACCCAATCGGAAAAGATATGCTAATTGATGAAATCGCAAAAGAAATTTTAGCTAAAAATAAATAAGAAAAAAGCAGCTCACCCTGAGCTGCTTTTTTTCTTATTTTGCACTGCATACTGCTTCATTTTTTCGATTGTCTTTACAAAACCTTCTTTTGATTTTATGCGAATACCACGTTTCAATTCCGCACGCTCATAACTTTCAAGCTTTTTCATATCAATTTGAAAGAAGGAATGGATCGCGTTATCACTTTTCGGTACCCCTTTGAAAATTTGCAATATCCCTTCCTCTGAAACACCAAAATAACCGCTCGTTTTCAGTAAAGGAGAAATATCATCAACTTTCTTTTGTAATACGATTTGCACGTCATCACGATCAACAAGTTGCCATTCTTTATATTGCTGCAAAAACTTTTCTAAATCCGCTACTTTTTCTGTAAATATTTCTTCACTTACTTCTCCATCAACATACATGCGCTCTAATAAAATTGTAACTTCAGGTACTTTTTCTGTTATTTCTGCCCTCACATCGGATCCATAAGCTAAGCAAAACATCATAACGAAAGCTTGCACTGCAATTAGTATCCATTTCATTTCCGTTCACCTCTTCTAGGCAAAATCATACTTTCATTTGTAGTTTTTCCGGAAATGGGGGTTTTATCCATATAAACAATAGCATTAAATTTCTAAAAAAAATAAAAAATGCAGATAAGGGTTAATCCTCATCTGCATATATCATTTACTTTTATATAAAATGAAAGACGCCTGCAAAGCAGGCGTCTTGATGCGTTTACGGCGAGAGACCAGGCGACCACATTCGCGTGTTTAGCACTTAAGCATATCTCTCGACTTACGTAAATTAGCTCATCGCTTTGCTAATATAACATTAATAAGATAGAAGCGCAACATGTTTTTAAATATATTTTTCTTCCTCTTTCACCCAATTGAAATTTATGTAAATTATAAATTGATTAATGTAACATATATGCTACGATTAATTTTATAAATATAAACAGGCGATGAATGCTTTGAAAAAAATTAAAGATGAGCGCCTCATACTTCAAACATTAAAAAACATACGTATTGTCTTTATTTTCCAATACATTGGCGTAATTGGAATTTTAGGCTATATCGGATTCACTGAAGGAATGGATCAAATTACGAACTCTCCATTGTGGCTATTATTTATGCTTACGAGTATTTTACTTGCTTATTTACAGTTAAATGTTTCAATAGATGTAGAAGAAAATGAAAAGGAAATAAAGTTAACTCCTTATTACAAACTTGTCTTACGCTCTCTTATTGTTGGAATTATCATAGCTATTATTTATATCATTTTCAGTCCAGAAAGACCTCTGTTTGAAGCCATTCTAACAGGTAGTATTTTCTTCATATGCTTTTTGACTTCTTATTCCATTAGTTATTTCATAAAAAAACGTCGTTTACAAGATGATGATAAATAAAGAGGAAGGGCTAGCCCTTCCTCTTTGATTTGTTATCGTACTGTACCAGTCAGACCGTAACGAATATCTCGGAACATATTTGTTATGTCACGATTAAAATCGTTTGTAACTGTACCGTTACGTAGACGTGTACTCATTGCATCGACACGAGTAAACATGTCATTTCTTACAGAAACATATACGTTTCTATTTCCAACTTCATTCGCAACAGCTTGACGAATTTCGTTCGCCATCGCTGTTTCATTTGTCGCTGGATTACGTGGTTTTACCGCAATCGCTACATCGTTTCCATATACAACTGTAGACACGCGGTCTACGTTATTCATACCCTTCACACGATTCGTAATTTTTTCTGCAGTTTTACCATCATTGTTAGTGTATGAATTATTCATCGTAATATTACGAGTTGGATACGGATTCGCAATTTGCCCGTTATAGTTCACATCACGATAATAATTATATCCTGTATCGTTACGACCATTTTTATATGTTACATAATCTGTAGAACGATCGTTACGCGTTACATTATCATTATATCGGTGTGTGTCATTATAAGATGTACGCTCGTAATTATAGTTACGTCCATCCATCGCATTATTATCTTTTGGTGTACCACATGCAGCTAATGCACTGGTAACTAACAAAGAAGCAGCAATAACTTTTACTTTCGTATTCAATACAAAAACCCCCCTTGTTAGAATGAACTTCTCTTTCGAAAAGCTCCCTCTTATGATGAGTAACAGAGAGGGTTTTTACACTGTTAATATTTCACTAGGAATTTTCTAACACTTAATGTAAATTCATCATATTCCTGACTATCATGAATACAAAAAAGGTGGGAATAACCCCACCTTTTTTAAACTTCCTCTTCATCCTCTTCTTCTGAAACTGGTTCACCAAATACATTTGGTGGGTCCGGCTGATAATACATCGTTCCTGGCTGCGGTGCATATGCTGGCTGAGTCGGTTGATAATATAAAGGATTGGCGTATTGTGGTCCACCCGGTTGCGGACTATATAACCTACTCTCTCCTCCGCATCCACAATCTTCTTCCCCTTGTACGAGTGGTGGCATATTATTATCCATTGGCATCATATTTGGATTTGGCATAGAAGTATATTGCGGTGCCATTTGTTGATACGGCATTTGATTGTATGGATTTTGTTGCTGATACTGCGGATATTGCGGCATCATTGGCTGTTGATACGGCATTTGATATGGCATCATATTTGGCGGTTGATTGCTATCCGTTATCGGCATCATATTTGGCATTTGATTGTTATCCATTATCGGCA
>NZ_BOQD01000123.1 GCF_018332515.1 Bacillus hominis
TGTCAACTTATTTTTGAATTATTTCATAAGATTTTCAAAATACTTAAATGTTATTTCGTTTGATACAATAGAATATATACAAGCATATTGTGCGAGCATGGTAAGTTTAATAACAATAAACGTGAAATCGTATTGAAAAGGAATTAAGTTAGACTGAAAGGTGGAAGCGGTAATGCAGCTGCAATATACGTTATTATATTGTTTAAAACAATTGAATGGTGAAAGAACCGTTTCTTCTATTTATTATTTACTAAAAGGCAAGCGATCTTCGCAAACGCTCCAGGATGGTAATATGTTCCAAGTTTCTTTTTTGTTTGGGGTATATAAATCATTAAATAGAACTGATTATGATCGAGAAGTTTCAAAGTTGTTACAAGCGGAGTTGGTTCAAGCTATACATGAAAATACATATGTGTTAACGACTACTGGTAAAATGCAATTAAACAAATGGGAAGAGGTATTTGCTTTTCCGACGTATTTACATGGTTTACATTATGGTGAATTAGGTGCAACGTTTTGGAAGAGGTTATCATTAATTGTTCAAACCATTTCGAATTTACAACAAGCGAATACTAAATTTATTCCAATTCAACAAGATACAGAAATAATGATGTGGGTGAAGCGTTTTCTCACTGGAATGCCATATGTAAGGAGTGAATTGGCTAAAAGATTGTGGGAGGAAATACATAATCTTTTAGAAAAAAGTAATCCAGTAGAGGCGACAATTGTAACATATCGTTTAACTGGCTATGGACGTATTGGTTGTACTGTACAACAATTAGCAGAAATTACGAAACAAGATATATTTCGAGTACATTTTTTATTTTGGGGTACAATTCACTTCTTTATTCAAGAAGTTCGCAATAAAGAAAATGAGTTTCCGTTATTAGCTGAAATTATATCTTATCCAAATGAGAGGGCTGATTTGTTTAGCTTGTCAACGAAAAAAACATATAATTTTTGGAGACAAGGGCGTTCTTTGGAAGAAATAGCAACAATTCGGAATTTGAAGGTTGCAACGATAGAGGATCATTTTGTAGAAATTGCTTTACGAGAAAAAGAATTTTCTATTGAGATGTTTATGGAAAAAGAAAAAATAGAAAAAGTAACAAAAGTAATTGAAGCATTACAAACACGTAAATTGCGTGTGTTGAAGCAAGCGGTTGGAGAGGGAATCTCTTATTTTGAAGTCCGTCTTGTATTGGCACGGATGGAGGGTATAAATGAAGCTTGAGGAATATTTATATAAGTGGTTTGGATATTCTGAATTTCGTCCGGGGCAAAAAGGAGTTATTACGGACTTATTGGAAGGGAAAGATGTTGTAGCAATGCTTCCGACTGGAAGGGGGAAGTCAATATGTTATCAACTTCCAGGGCTTCTGCAAGAGGGGACGGTGCTTGTTGTATCACCATTATTATCTTTAATGGAAGACCAAGTTACGCAATTAAAGTATGTCGTGAAAAATCGAGTTATTGCATTGAATAGTTTTCGGACGTTAAGTGAAAAAAGAGAAGCGATGAAAAAGCTATCTTTTTATAAATTTATTTTTGTATCACCAGAGATGTTGCAGTCGGAACTTCTAATAAGAGAATTGAAAAAAATTCATATTTCATTATTTGTCGTAGATGAAGCACATTGTATTTCACAATGGGGTTATGATTTTCGGCCAGATTATAAAAAATTAGATAAAGTAATTGAGAGTATCGGATCTCCAACAGTACTAGCATTAACAGCAACTGCGACAAAGGGTGTACTGCGAGATATAGCGGGAAGTTTAAATCTAAAAAATATCGCTGAGCATGTGTACTCAATTGATCGTCCAAATATTGCGATGGAAGTACAATTTGTGGAAACAATAGAAGAAAAAAAAGAGGCGCTTTTTGAGCATGTAATGTATTTGCAAGGGCCTGGTATTGTTTATTGTTCAAGTAGAGCCTGGACAGAGCGTTTAACCGAGTATTTAAGAGGAAAAGGAATTACAGGTGTAGCTTTTTATCATGGTGGTATGGAACACGAAGAGCGTATGTTAATTCAACAACAGTTTATGAATGACCAGTTGCAAATTGTAATATGTACAAGTGCTTTTGGGATGGGGGTAAATAAGGCGAATACAAGATATATTATTCATTTTCAATATCCGACAAATGTAGCTTCCTATTTACAAGAAATTGGAAGGGCGGGAAGAGATGGGGAATTGAGTATAGCCATTTTATTATGTAGTCCATTGGATCACGATTTGCCAATTTCAATCATTGAAGATGAATTACCAAGTAAATCGCAAATACAATTTTTATTTTCGTTACTACAAGAAAGAATGTTTCAAACGAAAGTATTACCATTAGAAGATGTAGAAGAAATTTGTTATAATGCAGCAAGATTTAATGAACAATATTGGCGTTTTATCCGTTATCATCTCGAACATCTTGGAATCATACAACAGCGAAATCTTATGCTAGAGAGCTTGTCAGATGAAATAATGAACAGATTAATAGCGGAAGTGGAAGTGAGACTACGTAATAAATATAGTGAGCTAGAAAATATGAAGTCATGGATACAAGTTCAAGGATGTAGACGTGAATATTTATTACAACACTTCGGTTATCGAAAGGAAAAAGAGATAGAAAACTGTTGTGATTACTGTGGTATTACAAAAACAGATTATAAAAAAAGACGAGCGCAACAGTCAGTTTTCGACTATAATTGGGAAACAGAGTTGCAAAAGCTTTTCGGCCTAGGGAAGATGGAGGAATGATGAACATTCAAAGGCATAATGTTGAAGATATGAGTCCGAGAGAAATAAGACTGAATCTCTACATAACACAACTAATCATTATTGGTATCGGTTGTTTACTAGCATATATATTATTTCAAGATAAAAGAGAAGTTTATAGTCTGTGGAAATGGGAACCGGTTTCTATACTTGTAATAGGTGGCTTGTTAGCGATTTGTATTGTGTTATTAGATTATGTTGCAATGCGAGTGTTTCCGGAATCTTGGTTTGATGATGGTGGTATTAACGATAGAATGTTTCAAGGGATTTCTGTCATGCATTTACTCGTTATCACGTTTATTATTGGCTTTGCGGAAGAGTTTTTATTTAGAGGTGTAGTGCAGACTCATTTCGGAATTGTAATAGCGAGTTTAATTTTTGCTGTGTTACATATTCGGTATATAACGAAGCCCTTTTTGTTTTGTTTCGTCTGCTTTATTAGTTTTGTTTTTGGTTATGTATTCGAGTGGACAGGAAATCTGTTTATAACAATCTTTGCACACTTTCTTGTTGATTTTATAATGGGACTCCAATTAAGAAAATAAATGGAAGGTGGTGGTGAACAACATGAGAAAACGAATTCCTGATTTTGAAGAGGAGTTAGAAGTTGAGCTAGTGGAAGAAGATGAAGGTTTACCGCCGCGTAGTGAAATTCATAGAAATAAAGAGAAAAAACCAAAGTTTAAAATGAATCACATTTTCGTCCGAGTGTTAACATTTTTATTCATATTGTTACCTATTAGTATCCTATGGTATACGGATAAATATATACAGGTAAAAAGTGATAGTAATAATGCTGAGAAAAGTGCGTTTGAAGTAATTTTCTTTGATTCAGCTAAGACTGAATCAAAGAAGCAGTCTGAGAAAGTAGCAACTCATGTTGTGAAAGATGGAGAAACTTTAGAAAGTATAGCGAAGCAATATTTCTCAGATGAAAATGGGGTAGAAATAATAAAAAAGTATAATGATTTACAAGAAGACGAAGTGAAAGTAGGACAAGAATTGAAAATTCCTATAAAAGATAAGTCCACGAAGTATGAGAGCTAGCTAAATGAGTGATATATAGCTGCACATAAAATTAAGGACTATACTTTACGAGGAGGGAGAGTAAAAAATATATGTCATGGATTATATTATTATGTACTCTCATATGCGTTGGTTTTATATGTCTTCTTGGAATGTATAAAGAAGCGATGCGTAATACAGTGCTGGAACATACTTTAGTATTCGAAGAATTTCCGGAAAGTTTTCAAAAGGTTAATGTTTTTTTTATTTCGGATATTCATAGAAGAATCATTTCTAGCTCGTTAATTGAACGAGTGAAAGGAAAAGTAGATATCGTAATTATTGGCGGCGATTTAGCTGAAAAAGGAGTACCTTTATCGCAAATCTCTTTAAATATTCAAAAGTTAAGAGAAATAGCCCCTGTATACTTTGTATGGGGAAATAATGATTATGAAATTGAATATCACGAATTAGATGCTTTATTAATAGAAAATAATGTGAAGGTATTAGATAATACAAGAGTTGTATTTGAGTCTGAATTAGGAGAGAAAATTTGCTTACTTGGTATCGATGATGTTGGATTAGAACGAGATCGTTTAGATTTAGCATTGGCTGATTGTAAAGAAGAAGGTTTTCGTATTTTAATTAGTCACAACCCAGATATAATAAAGAAAATGTCCGGTAAAGAACAAATTTCGCTCGTATTAAGTGGACATACACATGGAGGTCAGATTCGGTTGTTTCCATCTGAAAAGTATTTAAAGGGTGGCGTATATAAGCATTCTAATACGACTCTCTTTGTTAGTAATGGGTATGGAACAACATTGTTTCCTCTTCGTTTTCGGGCACCTTCCCAAACACATATCATTACGTTATGCGGAGGAAAATAATGCCGACTTCAAATGGGAAGTATAATATAAAAGCTGTTTCAAATATACTTGGAATTCAACCGAGTACACTTCGCGCATGGGAAAGACGCTATCATATTATTGCCCCAAAGAGAAATCGTGCAGGGCATCGTTTATATACAGAAGAGCATATTCATATTTTGAAATGGTTAATGAACAAAGTTTCTGAGGGGATGATGATTGGACAAGCAGTTCAGTTATTAGAAGGGAATCGGTTGCAGAATAACGTTCAAAAAGAAAAAATTACTGATACAGAAGTTGTTTTAGTGGACGATATACTACAAGCTTTGTTAGAATTTGATGAAATTACAACTTCTGCATTATTAAACGAGGTTTTTAGTATATATTCAACGGAAAAGGTTGTTACAAGTATCATTCTTCAAGTGGCAAACAAGTTGTTAACTTTAAAAAATAATAATGAGATTACAATGTCACAATTTAAATATGTTGTATCATTCTTACAAACACGTCTAGGAATGATCTATCATAATGCGTCAGTGTATTCTTCCGTTAACAAAGTTTTCGTTTTAGAAAATAATATATTAAAAGGATTTATTTTTGCGACGTATTTACGACTAAAAGGATATCAAGCAATGTATATGGGGACAAGTTTAGATGAAGAAGGTATTTTACTAGCTATTGAACAATTACAACCTAAATATTTGTTTATATCTTTTGATGATGAACGAGAACTTGAAGAGGCAGTAGAATTTATGGACTTGTTGCAAGAAAAAAATGAAAACCTCTCTGGTGGTTTTATAGGAAAAAAAGGCATTGGAGATCAATTAAGTTTTCAAAATATCCTGATTGGTAACACGAAAGAAGAGTGGGATGGATGGTTAAAAATGTCAGAATAGTCGTTCGAAAAGAACCATCTATTTTCTATTTCATATAATAAAAATTAGATGCAATGGTTACGTAGGGAGGGTATGAGATGAGACTGGAACGTTTAAATTATAATAAGATTAAAATTTTCCTAACATTTGATGATTTATCTGAACGAGGATTAACGAAAGAAGATTTGTGGAGAAATGCACCGAAAGTACAGCAACTATTCCGTGATATGATGCAAGAAGCGAATAAAGAATTAGGGTTTGAAGCGGATGGACCGATTGCTGTTGAAGTATTTTCTCTACAAGCTCAAGGTATGGTTGTAATTGTAACAAAAGAAAATCACGAAGTGGACACAGAAGATGAGTTCCGTGACGAGTTTATTGAAATGCAAGTGACTCTTGATGAAAGTGAACATATACTTTACGAGTTTGCTACATTAGATGATGTAATCAATTTGTCAAATCGCTTATATAACCTTGGTGTAACTGATGGGAAGTTGTATACGTGGGATAATCGTTTTTATCTTTGGATAGAAGAAGAAGAGCAATTTCAATTATTGAAGGCGGATTTTATAGCTATTTTAGCGGAATACGGTAATCCGTCAACAGCAACAATTTACCGCATAATGGAATATGGTAAAGAATTAATGGATGCTCAAGCAATTGAACAAATATACAATTACTTTGTGAAAAAACAAAACCTCAGCTAATATAACGTAGCTTGAGGTTTTATTTTTATTCAGCTGAAGATTGGAAACTATAAAATCTATAAAGCGAAGTGTAGGCAACAAGACTAGCCAATATGTATTTTAAAATTTAATCAGTATTTCTTGATAAAATAATTGTTTTATCGAATGTATTTTGATGAAAATAAAAAATATTTAAATATTTAAGTATTTTACTTTTCTAAAAGCAATAAAAGGACTATAATAATAGTGAAAACGCTTGCAACACAAAATAGTTTGTATATATTTGTTAGCGTTTTCTATTGCATTCCAAATTTAACGGTGTATACTAGGCAATGAAGGTTTACTAAACAAGTGAAATTACAGGGGGTTTACTTACTATGGTAGCCGAAAAGGGAACTCAAACGAAAACACAACAACAAGGGGAACAACATTTTGAATTGTTGAATTCAACACAAATTGTAATTAATGAAGCATTAGAAAAATTGGGTTATCCAAACGAAGTATATGAATTATTGAAAGAACCAATTCGTATGATGACAGTGAAAATTCCAGTTCGTATGGATGACGGTACTGTTAAAATATTTACAGGATATCGTGCGCAACATAATGATTCTGTTGGTCCAACGAAAGGTGGAATTCGCTTCCATCCAAACGTAACAGAAAATGAAGTGAAAGCACTTTCTATTTGGATGAGTTTAAAATGTGGTATTGTTGATTTACCATATGGTGGAGGTAAAGGTGGAATCATTTGTGACCCACGTGAGATGTCTTTCCGTGAATTAGAAAGATTAAGCCGCGGTTATGTACGAGCAATTAGCCAAATTGTTGGTCCGACAAAAGATATTCCAGCTCCAGATGTATTTACAAACTCACAAATTATGGCATGGATGATGGATGAGTATAGCCGTATCGATGAATTTAATTCACCAGGATTTATTACAGGTAAACCACTTGTATTAGGTGGATCACATGGACGTGAAACAGCGACTGCAAAAGGTGTAACAATTTGTATTCGTGAAGCTGCGAAAAAACGTGACATTGATATTAAAGGTGCACGCGTTGTTGTTCAAGGATTTGGTAATGCAGGTAGCTTCTTAGCTAAATTCATGCATGATGCAGGCGCGAAAGTAATTGCAATTTCAGATGCTTACGGTGCACTACATGATCCGAATGGATTAGATATTGACTACTTACTAGATCGTCGCGATAGCTTCGGTACTGTAACAAAACTATTTAATAATACAATTTCAAACACAGAACTGTTAGAACTTGATTGCGATATTTTAGTTCCAGCTGCAATTGAGAACCAAATTACAGAAGAAAATGCTGATAAGATTAAAGCGAAAATTGTAGTTGAAGCTGCAAATGGTCCAACTACATTAGAAGCAACAAAAATCTTAACAGATCGTGGTATCTTACTTGTTCCAGACGTATTAGCAAGTGCTGGTGGCGTTACGGTATCTTACTTTGAGTGGGTACAAAATAACCAAGGTTACTACTGGACTGAGGAAGAAGTAGAACAACGTTTAGAAAAAGTAATGGTAAAATCATTCGATTCAATTTATGAAACATCACAAGTCCGTAAAGTGAACATGCGCTTAGCTGCATACATGATTGGTGTTCGTAAAATGGCTGAGGCTAGTCGCTTCAGAGGTTGGGTATAATATATAATGTTTTGAGAAAACGTGATTTCCTTTTGAGGGAATCGCGTTTTTTGTTGAAGTTACTAGTTAGAGGTGTTGGATATGAACAATGAAGAAATGGATCGAGTAGATCGATTAGAAGAAGGGTAAAACAGTTAGAGAGTGAGCTAGTAAGAACTAAAAATGTTCAGAAAACAAGTAGTATTAGGATGTTAGGAGAGGGTTTATTGCATCTGGTTGTTGTAGGGGCAAGTATCGCTGTATTATTTGTAATTATTACGTGGATTGGTGAAAAATAGAATAAAAATAAAAAGAACGCTTGTTCTACACGAACAAACGTGCTATACTCTCCTTAGATAAACAAAACGGAAATGATTTTAAGGAGAGATAAATGATGAAAATGACAGTAGACCAAAGATTTATGATGCCAGCAGATGTTGTAGAACGAGTGGAAGTATTACGAAACAAACAAAGTAAGCGTGGCGCATTATTACAATCAGTAAATAAATTTTTCGGCTTAGATACGAAAGAAGATTGTGTTTGGTTTTACGGTTTTTATGGAGTCGCTGTAAGTATTTTGTTATTTATGGTGTTCACATCAAATATTTTCGATTTTCTCTTCGTGTAAGAAATATGCGATAAGGACATTGCTACCGAATACATATATAAGGAAGTAAGGTAATTTTCTAAAGCGGGAGTTGGTAGTAATGGCGATGTTTCCTATAGAGCGTAACTATATTGGATATGGAAGTTCACGACCGGGAATTCCTCTTTCTAAAGTAAGGTTTATTGTAAGTCATGATACGGGGAATCCTGGTAGCAATGCGATAGGAAATCGGGATTACTTTAATGAAGTGCAACCGAAAGCTTCGGCGCATACATTTATAGATGACAAAACAATATTGGAAATTGTCCCTATAAATGAAGTTGCGTATCATGTTCGATATGGTGTGCCGACGGATAATGACCTATATGGTTATGATGCGAATAAGGCTGCCATTGGTGTGGAACTTTGTTATGGCGGTGATGTTAACTTTTGGGAAGCATATACGCGTTTTACATGGTATCATGCTTATTTATGTCAAAACTTCGGCTTGAATCCAAAAAAAGATATCGTATCACATAAAACACTTGATCCAGCTAGAAAGATTGATCCTGAAAATGTATTAGGGAAACAAGGTATTAAATTTCAGCAGTTTTTAGCAGATGTCTATCGGATGTACGTTTCGTTTAGATGACAAATATATGAAAAATGAATACAATAAAGATAGGTGCCTACTGCTGTAAGTAGGTTTTTTCTTGTTTTTATAAATAGTGTATTGGTAGAAGACTAGGAGTGAGTTGAGTATGCAGAAAGAAACAGCTATCATAATTGGAGGCGGTCCGTGCGGATTAGCGGCAGCAATTTCGTTGCAAAAGGCAGGGATTAATCCGTTAGTAATTGAAAAAGGAAACATTGTAAATGCAATTTATAATTATCCAACTCATCAAACATTTTTCTCCTCTAGTGAAAAATTAGAAATTGGTGAAGTAGCTTTTATTACCGAAAACCGTAAGCCAGTTCGAAATCAAGCACTTGCGTATTATCGCGAAGTAGTAAAGCGTAAATCTGTACGTGTAAATGCTTTCGAACGAGTGGAGAAAGTTCAAAAAGATGGAGAAGTTTTTAAGGTTGAGACGACAAAACGTGATGGAAATAAAGAAATATATATAGCGAAATACATTGTTGTCGCAACTGGATATTATGATAATCCGAATTATATGAATGTACCTGGTGAGAACCTTGAGAAAGTAGCTCATTATTTTAAAGAAGGACATCCTTATTTTGATCGAGATGTCGTTGTAATAGGTGGTAAAAATTCAAGTATAGATGCGGCGTTAGAGCTTGTTAAATCGGGTGCACGTGTAACAGTTCTATACCGTGGTGGGGAATACTCGCCAAGTATTAAGCCATGGATTTTGCCGGAATTTGAGGCGTTAGTACGAAATGGGACAATTCAAATGCATTTCCATGCGCATGTAAAAGAAATTACTGAGCACACATTAATATATACGGTTGATGGTGAAGCATTTACAATCCAAAATGATTTCGTATTTGCGATGACTGGTTACCATCCAGATCATAGTTTCTTAACGGAAATGGGTGTTCGGATTGATGAAGAAACAGGGCGTCCGATTTATAATGAGGACAGAATGGAAACAAATGCTGAAAATATTTTTATTGCCGGTGTAATTGCCGCTGGGAATAATGCAAATGAAATATTTATCGAAAACGGTAGATTTCATGGGGATGCGATTGCACAAACTATTGCATCAAGAGAAGAATAAAAAAAAGCTGTCGAGAAAACTTCGACAGCTTTTTTTTATT
>NZ_BOQD01000124.1 GCF_018332515.1 Bacillus hominis
ACTACCTTTTACGTTAGTAACATTACATCCTAATTCTTTATCTTTCACTTTGTTATATGCCATAAATAAGGATCTTTAATCAAGTTATAAATTTAAATGGCATTCATATTTCAATTAATTTTTAACGTTTTAAAATGTGCGATTGTTAAAAGGCTTTTAAAGAAATGTTCCCGAATAATAAAATTCGACAATCTTATTTTTTAATTGCCTAATTTAAACGTTTAATTTAATCGATTTTTTTCGATTTCATTTCACGTCACTCCAAAGCATTGTCCGATTCACATCGAGTTCTTACGTTAATTCACCCTGCGGCCTATTGTTGTGTTTTTTCTTTGCTCATTTAACTTAACAAATATTATGTTACGCTTCTCTTCTTAAATAGAAAAAAAGCAATCGATTTTATATCGATTGCTTTGAGTTTCACATATCTTTTGTAATTCTTATACATATTATATTGTATTATTGAAAGTCCATATTAAACAACTAATTTGCCGGTCCCAACAGCAATTCGTTCCTTTATGCAACTTGAACAACCGGAGAATTTCACATAATTTATTTCATTACCTCCGTGGCGTTAGTCCATACAATATAAATTGAATCGTATTTTCAATTTCCACTTCATCGTCCCATTTCTCTTCAGGCAATAATAAGAACCTCGTTAAGAGTAACCCTAATACAGCTGATAAAGTAAGACGTAATACGGAAGATGGTGGAAGTTTAATAATTTCTCCTTCTTCTTGAAACTTTGCAATCAACTTTTTAAAATGTACAAGCAGTTCTGTTTCTATTAATTGTTGTATTTCACTTTTTAGTTCAGGCTGAAATGGTACTTCTTGAATTAATATTTTAATCATCGGAAAGTGTTTTTTGGCAAATTCAAACCTATTATGAATTACTACTCTTAATAGCCCTTCATACGATTCATAATCCGTTTTAAATATTTCTTTTGCAAAGGCTTGTACGAAAAATGGTGCAACGAACTTTGTTAAAGTTGGCATGACGACCGCTAACAACAAATCTTTTTTTGTTTTATAGTAGCGGAAGATTGTTCCTTCCGCTACACCAGCACGCTTTGCAATTTCACTAGTTGAAGTTGAAGCGTATCCTTTTTCTCCAAACATATCAACAGCCGCCTCTAATATACGCATTTGACGTTCGTTTCGTTTATCCGTATTTGTTGTACCAATTAATTCTTCAAGCCAATCCTTCTTCATTTATAGAGCTCCTTTTATCATCATTATATTTTTCGATGTTTCTTTAATGCAAATACATTTCCTACTGCAAATAATAGTGAAAAAAGAAGTAAAACAGTAAGATCTAATGCAATTTCTTTAAACCCTTGATTTCGAATCATCACTTGTCTCATTGCGTCAGCACCATATGTGAGCGGAAATAATTTCCCTAACATTTGTAGCCACTTATTCATAGATTCAATTGGGAACAACCCAGAAAAGAAGATTTGTGGCACGATAACAAGCGGTATAAACTGGATCATTTGAAATTCATTATTTGCGTATGCAGATAAAAATGTGCCTAATGTTAGTGCAGTTAAAGAAAGCATACATGTTATAAGTAGCGTTAGCCATATTGAACCAGCTACATATAAATCTAAAATATAAACTGAAAAACTTACAATTATAATAGATTGTATAAATGCAAAAATTCCAAAACCAATAATATATCCTACAACTATTTCCCATCTTCTCACTGGTGTGGACAATAATCTCTCTAATGTACCACTTAAACGTTCTCTTACGAAAGAAACCCCGGACAATATAAATACAAAGAAAAATGTAAAGAAACCAATTAATACGGGACCAAGCCCATCAAACATTGTAATGTCTTTAGAACCATGTAAATAATCGACTTCAGGCTTCATCATTGATACATCATTCTTCTCTGTACTCTTTTGCAATACTTGAAGTACCGCACGATTTTTTGATGAATCACTGCCCTCTAATAGAAGATTCATTTTTCCATTCTCTAAATGAATTACTGCATCTACCTTTTGTTTTTCTAACTCTGAAATTGCTTTGTCTTTACTATATTCATAAATTGATGCTTCTTGATTTTTCATTGCTTTTACTATAGGAGCAGGTACATCGACTACAGCAATATGCGGTATGTAGTCTTTTTGTGTAAATACTAAAGATAATAACCAAAGTAATAACATTGGTGCCCCAAACATCATTGCTAAAGAACGCTTATCTCGAAAAAATTGACGAATGATACGGATGACTACACCATTAACTCTCATGATTCAATCACTCCTTCTAACATAAAGACATCTTCAATTCGTCCAGAAGATGTTCGTTTTTTCAATTCCTCCGGTGTGCCAATCGCAACTAAATTCCCTTCTCTAATTAGCCCTAGACGTTCGCAAAACTCAGCTTCATCCATAATGTGCGTTGTTACGATAATAGTAGTGCCTTTCTTTTTAAGATCATAAAACTTTTCCCAAATCGATTTTCGAAGAAGAGGATCTATCCCAACTGTTGGCTCATCTAAAATTAATATTTCTGGCTCATGAAGGAGTGCTATCGCCAATGATAAACGTTTTTTCATTCCACCTGAAAAATGCTGTACTTGCTTTTTCATATGCTCTGATAATTGTACAAGTTCAAAAACTTCTTCGATTCTCTCTTTCTTACGCTTACCTTTTAACCCATACATCGTTGCAATAAAATCTGCATTTTCATATGCCGATAGTTCTTCGTATAATGCATCAGCTTGAGCCATATAACCAATTCTTTTCATTTCATTTAGATTAGGCATGTTTGTATTAAAAACCATTACATCCCCTGTAGTTGACTCATTAATACCTGCAATCATTTTAATGAGTGTTGTTTTCCCTGATCCGGAAGGTCCAACCAAGCCAAAAATTTCTGCCTTTTCTATTTGCAGCGAAAGGTTATGCAAAACTTCTTTTTTCCCAAAACTTTTTGATACATCTCGTAAAATAATTGAAGGTTGTTGCACTAAAAATCCCCCTTTTCTTTAAAATGAGTGAGTACTCACTTTTATTTTACTCTCGAATTATTATATGTCCATCTTTAAAAATAAATATTTTTTCTGTTATTTACTAAAACAATGAAACAGAGTCGACATTAGAATATTTTTTCTTAAAGTCGACTCTGTTTCATTTTAAATTATTCGATTTTAGTTATGTTTTTAAATTTAAATACCTTCTAATTCTAGCAACATCTAAAGAATATTCGATAACTATTTGCTGTATTGGTAATATAACCGTTTTCGGATATAAATGTGCATATTGTAACGTTTCTGCATACTTTTCTAACCGTTTTTCTAAATACTTTACAATTTGCTCAGGATGACTTACTAATAAAGACGTACTATAATAATGAATTTGCTCCTCAATCGCCGTATATTCTTCAATTTCAAATTCTTTATGCATTTGTACACCCCTTTATATTTTTAATATCGTTTAATAATAACTATTTTAACTCGACTAATTTTTAAGTTTTTTGATTATTTACACTATAACAAACTCAATAGGTCAAATTTTGTTACTTTATGTAACGTTGAAAAATTTTAACAAAATTGTAATGGAAACTTGTACTCAAGAAAAACTACCTTTAAATTATTCCCCTGAACAAAAAAGCCGTACAGATTAATTTAACTGCACGACTACAATCTCAGGTCTATTAAAAACTCTTTGCGGAATGATACTATTGCCTAATCCTCTACTGACTATCATAGACGTATTTTGTTTTTCATATAAACCCGCTGTATATTTGGGCAGTATTCCTTGATTAGGAGCAACTAATCCCCCGAGAAAAGGTAACCGAACTTGTCCCCCATGTGCATGACCCGATAAAACTAAATCTATTTTCTCGTCAGCATACTCTTCTAAAAATTCAGGCCTATGAGATAATAATATCTTATATCCATCTGGTTGCACTTTATCCTTTGCTTTTTCAATTTCAGCTTTTATAATACTTCCTTCGTCATGTTTTTCATTAGTAAAATCAGGATCATCAATACCTAGTAAGTATATTTCTTGCCCCTCTTTTTGAATGCTTGCATGCTCATTTCTTAAAACAGTAACATGCTGTTTCTTCAATTCTTTCTCCAAACTGTTATATTTCCCTGACCACTGCTCATGATTCCCTGTCACAAAATATACTGGATACTCCGTCACAAGTTCTCGTATTACTTGCAAACTAATTTCTGCATCATATGATTTACTGTCAATTAAATCACCGGTAATAACAATGATATCAGGATTCAAGTTTTTTACTTTTTTAATTAAAACGTTTTGATTTTCACCAAATTTTTTATTATGTAAATCTGAAAGTTGGAGGATTTTAAATCCTTTAAAAGAAGAAGGAATTT
>NZ_BOQD01000125.1 GCF_018332515.1 Bacillus hominis
AGCAAGGAAATAATGGACACCAACAAGAGAATAACGGAAGAGGGTCTCAGCAAGAAAAGAATGGACACCAACAAGAAAACAACGGTAGAGAATATAACCAAGAAAATAAAAAGTCTTAGTAAGAAAATATAGGTAATATAAACGAAAATAACAGGCCTAAAAATGAGGGGGGAAATGTTCCTACCACACAACATCAAGGGGATGGAAAGAAGAATCCATAGAATATTGAGGATGTTTAGGAACCCCTTGAGTTTCAGACCGAAAAGTTTTTTTAATTTTTTTTGAAATGACGGACACAAAATCGTATATCATTTCGAATTATATATATGGATATCATTAATATTTATATAAAAGGGGAGAAAGAAATATGAAAGAAATGTATGAAGAAATCACTGAAGTATTAAAGGTATTGGCGCATCCTGTCCGTTTATCCTTAGTAGAAATAATGCGTACAAAAGGCCCTATTAATGTAACAACAATGTATGAAAAATTACAAATGCCTCAAAGTACAATTAGTCAACATTTATCCAAACTAAGAGCTGCTAAAATCATTACAGGTACTCGGAAAGGATTAGAAATTTATTATGAAGTAACGGACAATCGTACAAAAGCGATATTATTAAGTTTGCTTTAAATGCTGACTGTCTAGACTTCGAAATTAAGAAGAGGATACGAAAGTAATTCTGTAGCTATAATTTTTAAAGATTTTTACACAAGAGCTATATTTATGAATATATGTAATTTTCTTATTAACATTAGTCGTATGCAGTGTTGTTTTTAATTTGTTATACTTCTTAATTACTTTATTTTTATATTATTTTATGCATTTTAATTTATCTAATCCATTTCTTTGTTTGGGTTCTGCCGCATCGCTATCAAGCTGAAGTTTTAATGTGCCACAAAATGAAAATTCTCTTTCACTACAGTTAATTACTTTGAAGAATTAGATTTTTTGTTAGCTTGATAGCGATGTGACGCTCCTCTAGTATGTAAGCTCATAAGAAATCTTGAGATTGCTAAATATAAACGTAGAGTATTTAACAAAGTTGGTAGGGTTCTTTTAGTCATTTAATCTTTTTATCTGATGATCTTTTCCCCATTCACATAGTTCATCCATAATTTGCATTAAAGATTTTCCGTATTCGCTTATTGTGTATTCAACCTTTGGTGGTACTTCTTGATATACAGTACGATGGATAATCCCGTCAGCTTCAAGTTGCCGAAGTTGTTGTGTGAGAACCTTCTGGGTGATACTTGGAATTTCGCGTTTAATTTCATTTGTTCGCATTTTTCCATCCATCAAAATACATAAAATATGAACTTTCCATTTTCCACCGATCACGTCGAGAGTCGTTGTGATTGGGCAGTCATCATTTTGATTCATATAACACCTCCACAGGTACTTCAAGGTTCCTATAGCACTTGAAAGTACGTACTTTTCAATTATATGTAACTCATACATACTAATACGTAAAGGATTGATTAATTTATAAAGGGGATGGGAAATGATGAAAACACTTGTAATTGTAGCACACCCTGATATTGAAAAATCACGAATTAATAAAAGATGGGTAGAAGAACTTGAGAAATATTCGGATGAAATAACGGTGCATGAATTATATAAAGTGGCACCAAATTGGGAATTTAATATTGAAGAGGAGCAGAAGCTGTTAGTAGAGCACGACCGCTATATATTTCAATTTCCACTTTACTGGTATAGCTCGCCACCATTATTAAAAAAATGGTTCGATGATGTATTAACATATGGATTTGCGTACGGATCAAAAGGGGATAAAGTGAAGGGGAAAGAATTTGGTGTAGCTATTTCTATAGGTGGATTAGAAAAAGACTATAACAATAGCGGAATCACAATGAATGAGTTAACGAAACCATTTCACGCTACATGCCTATATACAGGAATGGAATTTATACCTTCATTTTATTTATACGGAGCAGAATATGAAATCAGTGATGAAGAGATTGACATAAGTGCACCAGAGTATGTGCAATATGTTATGAATAAGAAGTATTCTAATATATGAGGAGAAATAGCCATTTACTTGTTAAGTAGATGGCTATTTTTGTATATACATTTAATTCACTAAGTTTAATCTTTAGTAAATGAATAGTTAATCTGATAAAATAAAAAACCTAATATATATAAAGGGGAGTTTTACTTGAGAACGATGCGACAATTATTACAAAAGAGAGCAATGCAATCACCGAATTTGGAAGCACTTGTCGGGGGAGAGAAAAGATATTCGTTTCAACAATATAATGAACGAGTAAACCAGCTTGCACATTACTTGTTACATAACGGTGTGCAGGTAGGAGATCGCATAGGGATTTTATGCAAAAATAATCATCCGTTTCCAAGTGTTATGATGGCAAGCTTAAAAATTGGAGCGGTATTTATTCCGCTTAATCATCAGCTTACTGCTTATGAATTAGAAACGATTGTAAAAGAAGCAAAATTAAAAGTATTAGTTATGGATGATGAATTTAGTGAAGCCTTATTAAAAATTGAAGCAGTTAAAGAAATTCCTTATGTAATTGAGACGACAAAAGAAGGATTTGGCTCATTTGAATTAAAATTAAAGGAACAGCCAATAACAGAGCCGAATGTGGAAGTTCATGAAGAGGATGATGCCATTTACTTATTTACTTCAGGAACGACTGGACAGGCAAAAGCATGTGTAATTGGTCATAAAAACTTACACCATTATTTTACTGAGATTGCGGGGCAAAGAGAAATTCCAGCAGGTGAACGCTTTTTATCAGTGCACCCATTGTTTCATATGAGTGGCGTGCTTTCTATTTTAAATTGTATTTATCATGGCGTTACGATGGTCTTTTTAGCTGATTCGAATCCTACTCTTATTTGGGATAAGATTGAAGAAGAGAAAATTACTACGATGCTTGCGTTCCCAGCTGTTTATAGTTATATGCTTGATGAACTAAATAAACAAGAGCGTAACATTTCGACTTTGAAAGTAGCACAAAGCGGTGGTACAAAAGTACCGGAAACGCTTATTCAAAAATATATGGAAAAAGGAATATACATGGTGCAAGGCTATGGTAGTACAGAAGGTTGGGTCGTAACTTCATGGCATCCAAATATGGGAAAAGAAAAAATGTCTTCTGTAGGGAAGACTCTGAAACATGTAGAGCTGAAAATTGTTCATCCAGAAACAGGTGATGAGCTAACAACGAATGAAGTTGGAGAAATCCACGTAAGAAGTCCTTACATGTTTAAAGGATATTGGAATAACGAAAAGGCGACGGAGAAGGTAGTAAAAGATAATTGGTTTAACATGGGTGACGCCGGCATGATAGATGATGATGGATTCCTACATATTATGGGAAGATATAAAGATGTTATCGTGCACGGTGGTGACAATGTATATCCAGATCAAGTAGAAGATGTAATTCATGAAATAAATGGTGTTCTAGAAGTTGCAGTAGTTGGGATTCCGAATGATTTTTGGGGAGAGATTCCGACAGCGTACATTGTAAAAGACATTCAAACATCTTTAACAGTAGAAGAAATTATTCAGCATTGTAAAGAAAAACTAGCAAGTTATAAAATACCAGAAGTTGTATTTATGGACGCATTACCGAAAAACGCTTTAGGGAAAGTGTTGAAGAGGGAATTGAGAGAAGATGTACTTGTAAAATAAAAAGCTATTAGATAATGAGGAATCCAGTTATGTATAAAGCATAACTGGATTTTTGTTTATAAAAAACATAATAATTTACTAGATTTTGTATTTTGTGTAAGATAATAAAGAATATTCGATTAATAATTAAAGGAAGAGATATAAAAGAAGCTGCCACTATTGCAAGTAGAGACAGAGAGACTTATTATCCGTCCATTTCAAAAAGAGGATTATGAAAGTTGGTTAGATGGATTCAATAAGAGGTTACCATCTCAATATAAATACGATGATGGCTATCATGACATGTCGTCTTCAACAAAAGAATG
>NZ_BOQD01000126.1 GCF_018332515.1 Bacillus hominis
GTACTATAATTCAAATAGAGATAAATCGGAATCATTCTGAATTAAAATAGGTGAGATGATATGAATAATATATTGGAAATAGAAGGATTAACGTTTCGATATGAAGATCGCAACGTGTTAGAAGATATTAATTTGCAAGTTCCGAAGGGAGCTTTTTTAGGTTTAGTTGGACCAAATGGTTCAGGGAAATCGACTTTACTTAAATGCTTATTGGGTGTTTTAAAACCAAAGCAAGGAAGTATTAGATTGTTTGGCATTGATAGTAAGAAATTTAAAGAGTGGAATAAAGTTGGTTATGTATCCCAAAAGGCAAGTAGTTTTAACTCAGGTTTCCCGGCAACTGTTTTTGAAGTTGTTTCAATGGGGCTCGTTTCGAAAAAGGGGCTTTTTCGCTTTTTTACGAAAGACGATAATGCGAAAGTAGAAAAAGCGATTGCTGATGTAGGTATGAGCGAGTTTCAAGGTCGCAACATTGGAGAACTTTCTGGTGGACAACAACAGCGTGTATTTATTGCTCGTGCACTTGTAAGTAATCCGGAATTGCTTATTTTGGACGAGCCTACTGTTGGGATCGATGTGAAAAATGTGGCAAGTTTCTATGAGATACTAGAGGACTTAAACAAAAGATTAGGAATCACGTTAATTCTTGTTACTCATGATATGGGAGCTGTTACTGAAAAAGTAACACATGTTGCATGCTTAAACCAACATTTACATTTCCATGGGAATGTAGAGAAATTCCGAGAGTTAGAAGATGCAGAAATGTCGATTTTATATGGACATCATGTTCATCGCTTAGAACATGAACATGGGCATCACGGGAGGATATAATGATACAGGATTTTTTACAATATGATTTTTTACGTAATTCTTTATACGCTGGTATTTTAATAGGGCTTGTCGCACCACTTATCGGCGTGTTCGTTGTAATTCGCCGCATGTCGCTTATTGCGGATGCATTAAGTCATGTGACGTTATCAGGAATTGCAGCAAGTTTGTTACTTGAAAAAACAATTTTCACAGGTGGTTTTTTAAATCCTCTATATATGGGGATGATTTTCTCGATAGGTGGAGCGTTACTAATTGAAAAGTTACGAACTGTATATAAGCATTATCAAGAATTAGCAATTCCAATTATACTTTCAGCTGGGATGGGGATTGGAGTTATCTTCATTTCACTTGCTAATGGATTCAATACGGATTTATTTAGTTATTTATTTGGTAGTGTAAGTGCTGTAACAAGCTCGGATTTAATTATTATTGGTATAGTAGCAATTGTTGTTATTGCAACGATTGTTTTATTATACAAAGAGTTGTTTTTACTATCATTTGATGAGGAATATGCTGTATCAACCGGTTTAAGTGCAAAGTGGATTCACTTTATTTTCATTATATTAGTTGCTCTTGTAATTGCCGTATCAATGCGTGTTGTAGGTGTTCTTCTCGTATCATCTTTAATGACGTTACCAGTTGCAGCAAGTATTCGTATTGCAAAAGGATTTAAACAAACAATTTTCTTTTCCGTTTTATTTGGTGAAATTGCCGTAATTGGTGGAATGTTTGCTTCGTATCAACTTGATCTAGCACCAGGTGGCACAATTGTTATGATAGCAGTTCTTATTTTGATCGGTGCAATTTTATGGAAGAAGAAAAAAACTGCATAAAGTAGGGATAGGTATGAATCTAGCAGAAGCTTTACGCCTAATGAAGGAAAAAGGATACAAACATACGGGGAAAAGGGAAGAGATGCTAAGGTTATTCGCGGCTCACAATCGCTATTTAACTGCGAAAGACGTTTTAGAGCATATGAAGGATGATTATCCAGGGCTTAGTTTTGATACGATTTATCGTAACTTAACGGTTTTTGCTGAAATCGGTGTTTTAGAACAAACGGAATTAAATGGTGAAAAACATTTTCGTTTTACATGTTCCATTATGGAACATCATCATCATTTTATTTGTTTAGATTGTGGGGGCACGAAAGAGATTACTTCTTGTCCAATGGATTTTATGAATAAAGATTTTAACGGTTATGAAGTAACGGGACATAAATTTGAAATATACGGTCGTTGTCCAAAATGTGCAAAGTAAAAGCTCGTCGGTTATATAACTGACGAGCTTTTTTACATAGAAAAGAAGGTTGCTCACACATTATTGTGGGCAACCTTCTTTTTATTGTTCTTGTGTTTCTTTTTCTTTTTCTTTTTCTCGTTCGGCAGCCATTTCAGCAGCGATTACATCGATTTCTTTTTTCAGTTCTTCTACCATTGTTTCTTCCGGTACTTTACGAACGACTTGCCCTTTACGGAATAATAACCCTTCTCCGCGTGCACCTGCAATACCGATATCAGCTTCACGAGCTTCACCAGGACCGTTTACAGCGCAGCCGAGTACTGCAACCTTAATTGGAACTTGAAGCGTAGAGATGTATTCTTCCACTTCATTAGCGATGCTAATTAGATCGATTTCAATACGACCACAAGTTGGACAAGAAATAAGTGTTGCGGCATTAGATGCAAGACCGAATGACTTTAATAGTTCACGTGCAACTTTTACTTCTTCAACTGGATCAGCACTTAAAGAGATACGAAGTGTATTTCCGATGCCTTTACTTAAAATTGCTCCAAGACCGGCGGCGCTTTTTACAGTTCCAGCAAACAATGTTCCTGATTCTGTAATACCTAAGTGTAATGGGTAATCAAAAGCGCGAGCAGCTTTTTCGTATGCTTCAATTGCTAAGTTAACATCAGAGGCTTTCATTGATACGATAATATCGTGGAAATCTAAGTCCTCTAAAATTTTAATATGGTGCAGTGCGCTCTCGACCATACCATCAGCAGTTGGATATCCATACTTTTCTAAAATATGACGTTCTAATGAGCCGGCATTTACACCGATACGGATTGGAATGCCACGCTCTTTCGCTGCATTTACAACAGCTTCTACTTTATGGCGACGTCCAATGTTACCTGGATTGATACGTACTTTATCAATGCCGCCTTCGATTGCTTTTAAAGCAAGGCGATAATCAAAATGAATATCAGCAACAAGTGGAATGTTGATTTGTTTTTTAATATCAGCAATAGCATTTGCTGCGCGTTCGTCTGGAACAGCAACACGAACAACTTGACAGCCAGCTTCTTCTAAACGTTTAATTTCAGCAACTGTAGCCTCAACATCATGTGTTTTTGTTGTCGTCATACTTTGTATAATTAATTCATTGTTACCGCCAATTGTTAAATTACCGACTTTAACTGGACGTGTTTTTGTACGATGAGTCATTTCATTCACGAATTGATCGCTCTCCTTATAAAAGAAGTTTCTTATTTTTAGTCCCTTACATCAATGATAGTATGTGTGAGAAAGGGCTATAGAAACCAAAGTACTCGGTTTCACTTTTACTATTGTATCAGCGCCTTTATGTAATTGACAAGGATTAAGTGATGGCTTATTGATATAACGGGAATTTATAAGACTTTCCAACTTGGATTTTTGTAGCAGATGTATTTTTATTTAATTGTTTAAAATCATCAATTACTTTTTCAATAGAAGGAATTTTTTTCTTATTAATCGCTTCTGTAATAGAAAGAACTGTATCGCCAGTTTTTACTTCGATTGCTTTATAAACTGTATCCGTTTCTTTTTCTGTTTCTTTCTCTTTATTTTGTTTTGTATCTGTATTTTCTTTTTTTATCGTTTGGGCAGCAGAGGTTTTTTTGTATGAACTTAACATCGGTAAAGTACCGATTTTTATATCGTAATAAAATATATAACCGAGGACAAGCACGAATAAGAGTACACCTAATCTCTTCATATTCTTCACTCCTTTGCTAGGAATATATGCTTGTCCAAAAAAAAAATGCCTATTTAGGCATTTTTTTATAGTTCTTGTTTTTCTTTCGGTTTTGGAACCTCTTTCATTGTTAAGTATAGAACGATTAAAACAACTGCAATGTAAATGAATGTTGCACCAGGTACGTTTATTTTGAATAAATCCATAATCATAAAGAAGATTGTTGGAATTGTGTAGCTGTAAGCAGTTAATGTCCAAACTTGTTTATAAGATAATTTGCGTTGACCGCTCATCGCAGAACCGATGAAGGCAAGCAATGTAACTCCTACAAAGGTAATAAATAATTGGAATAAGTACAGTAAGAACCCAATAACGAATAATAAAATTGGATAAATACTGTCAAATAACGAAATGAAATCTTGTAAATCTTTTTTCTCAAGAGATGCGCCTAGTAAGTCATTATAGGAGTATGTTTGTGTTTGACCATTCCCCATGGAGACTACTTTATCTTTTAAAACAAATAAACCTGTTTTATTTTGATATTTTTCTAAGTCTGTTGAATTTGGATCAAATACGAAAAGGGCATTTCCGTCTTCTTTTTCGATAGGTTGATCAATATCAGCTTGTAGCTCGCCATTTTCAATTTTAAAATCAGGTAAATCTTTTTCGATTACTTTATTTACCATGTTAACACCATCTTGGATAACGCTACCGTACAAGAAAGTTCTTGGAATAGTAGTGATTAGGCAAAGAAGCATAATATACAAAATGGTTTTACCAATTTTTTGGAAACGGAAAAGCGCCATATCTTTAGGCGAATATACGCTTTTTGCTAGCTGTGTAAAAATGGACATAGATTCACTTCCTTTATGTATGTATAAAATCATTGTAACGTACGAATCTAGAGAAGCTCAAGATATATTATATTTACATATAGTAGAAAGGACTAAATTTCTTCTTATTAATTTACTTCTTTTAGTAGAGAAAAATACAATTGACACTTTTCTTTTGTATATGGTAAATTTATCTTACATTTTTCAAACGATATATCCGATGGGAATTTAGTTGTTTTTAATGTTACATACATAATTGTGGACCCTTAGCTCAGTTGGTTAGAGCAGACGGCTCATAACCGTCCGGTCGTAGGTTCGAGTCCTACAGGGTCCATATCCATTTCATATGTTTATTATGTCAGCAGGAAGCTTCCTTGTAGAAGGAAGCTTTTTTTACGGAATATATGAGCATTTTAATTGAAAAGAAGTGGGAATTTTGCTACTTTAATGATAGCAAGACAAAGCGATTTATTTGTTTGCACCCTATGGCAATTAGGGTAGAATGAAGTTGTAGGTCACATATATAGTGACAATACATAAACCGGGAGGAATATAACAATGGCAAAACACGAATTACCAAATTTACCTTATGCGTATGATGCTTTAGAACCTCACTTTGATAAAGAAACAATGAACATCCATCATACAAAACATCACAACACGTATATTACAAACTTAAACGCTGCTTTAGAAGGTCATGCAGAACTAGCTGACAAAAGCGTTGAAGAATTAGTTGCAAACTTAAACGAAGTACCTGAAGCAATTCGTACAGCAGTGCGTAACAATGGTGGCGGACATGCTAACCATACATTCTTCTGGACAATCCTATCTCCAAACGGTGGCGGACAACCAGTAGGCGAACTTGCAACTGCGATTGAAGCGAAATTCGGTAGCTTCGATGCATTCAAAGAAGAATTCGCAAAAGCTGGCGCAACTCGCTTCGGTTCTGGTTGGGCTTGGTTAGTAGTAAACAATGGTGAGTTAGAAGTAACAAGCACTCCAAACCAAGATTCTCCTCTAACTGAAGGTAAAACTCCAGTTATCGGTTTAGATGTTTGGGAGCATGCTTACTACTTAAATTACCAAAACCGTCGTCCTGACTACATCGGTGCATTCTGGAACGTTGTAGATTGGAACGTTGCTGAAAAACTTTACCAAGAAGCAAAATAATTAAAGTTAATACAGCTAGAAAAAAGCTAGGAGTTTTCTCCTAGCTTTTTTCTATGCTCTCCTTTTACATAATTGAGCTTGTCTTTGGAAGACTAGAACATGAAGTAAAGGAGAGTTGTGTATGAAGTGGAAACATGTAATTGGTGATGTTGAAGTGAATCGGGATTTAGTATTATTGCTCGTTATAGGAGGTTTATACACGCTCGCAATTTCTTTATCGAATACGTTTGTAAACATTTATTTATGGAAGCAAACACAAAATTATGTAAATCTGGGCTTGTATAATTTGGCCAGCGTTGTATTGCAGCCTCTAACATTTCTTGTGGGCGGGAAATTAGCGAAACGTATTGATCGCTCGATTTTATTGCGAATAGGTGTAGGCACATTAGCTGTTTTTTTTATCGTCGTTTTAGTAGCGGGAAAAAGTGCATCTCACTATATTTTACTAATGGGAGCCCTTTTAGGAGTTGGTTATGGTTTTTATTGGCTCGCTTTTAACTTGTTGACATTTGAGATTACAGAACCAGAAACAAGAGATTTTTTTAACGGTTTTCTCGGACTTCTTACATCTTTCTCTGGAATGATTGGACCGATAGCAGCAGGATATACAATTTCACGTATGGAAAAATGGAGCGGTTATACTGTCGTTTTTTTCCTCTCGTTAATGCTATTTGCGGTTGCAGTCGTTTTAAGCTTTTTTTTATCGAAGAGGGAATGTGAAGGACGCTATGAAATTGTACAAGTATTGAAAGAGCGGCAAGTCGATGAAAACTGGGGAAGAATTACGCGCGCTCATTTCTTCCAAGGTTTGAGAGAGGGAACGTTTATTTTCGTTATTTCGGTATACGTCTATTTAGCATCTGGTAGCGAGTTAGCGCTAGGGAAATATAGTTTAGTGAATTCTGCAGTATCATTTGTATGCTATTATTTAGTTGCTCGTATGTTAAAGAAAGAATGGCGAAAAAAAGCAATTTTACTTGGTGGCATTATTTTATATGCGGTCGTATTTTTAGTTATTTTTAATGTTACATATACGAAATTACTTATTTATGCAGCATGTATTGCGATTGCATATCCTATTTTACTCGTTCCGTACGGATCCATGACATACGATGTAATTGGTAGAGCAAAACAGGCGAGAGAATGGCGTGTAGAATATGTAGTTGTCAGGGAATTATGGTTAAATGCCGGAAGAATTTGTTCCATTTTAAGTTTTTTATGTGCTGTCATATTCTTTCCTCCTGAAAAAAGTTTACCTTTCTTACTATGTATTTTAGGAGCTGGACATTTTCTTATTTATTTTGCAGTTAAAAATGTCAAATATGATGAGGGGAATGTGAGCAAAACCAGCGTTGTAGCGCAAGGAACCACGCAGAATCAAACTGAACCAGAAGGTTAACTTATCGTGTGTTTTATGCTAGAATAGAAAAAGATGTAAGACAGCAGTGAGGGCACCTGTATGAAGGTGTCCCTTTCACATTACATAGCTGTTGGTAGAGGGGGTTTGTATGAGCAAGAAACAGAAAAAGAACCAGACAAAGATAAAGACCCACGTTCCCTTTCGGTTAAACGTGTTGTTTTTTTGCGTGTTTTTAATGTTCTCCGCGGTTATTGTAAGGCTTGGATACGTACAAATTGTTCGTGGTGAGGAATATAAAAATGAAGTTGAGAAAAAAGAAAATTCAACGATAAGTAATCCTGTACCGCGCGGGAAAATATTTGATCGTAATGGGCAACCAGTTGTAGATAATGAGCCTATTCGTACAATTACATTTACAAAAATGAAGGGATCAACTGCAGATGATCGCTTAGAAACGGCGAAAAAGTTAGCAGATTTGATTGAGGTCCCAACAGATAAGTTAACAGATCGCGATAAAAAAGATTATTGGCTTGCTTTACATAAAGAAGAAGCAAAAACAAAAATCACAAAAAAAGATCGTGAAGAGTTGAAAGCGAATAAAATTGAAGAGAAAGAGCTAGATGAGCGTCAACGAAATCGTGTAACAGAAGAAGAGATCAGTCAATTGTCAGCAAAAGATTTAGAAATATTGGCGATCAAAAGTAAGATGGAAAGCGGATATGCAATGACGCCGCAAATCGTTAAAAAAGGTGCAACAGAAGAAGAATATGCGATTATTAGTGAAAATTTAGCGAAATTACCAGGTGTAGATACAAATGTCGACTGGGAACGAAAATATAAGTATGAGGATACGTTCCGAAGTGTACTTGGTGGTGTAACGACTTCTGATGAAGGGTTACCGAGAGAGCGATTAGATTACTACCTTGTTCGCGATTATAATCGTAATGATCGCGTAGGGAAAAGTTACATTGAGCAACAGTACGAGGATAGTTTACACGGTACAAAATCCGAAGTGAGAAATGTTACAGATAAAGACGGTAATATTTTAGAAACTATTAATGTATCACAAGGGCAACGAGGTAATGACCTGAATTTAACAATTGATATGGAATTACAAAAGCGTGTAGAAGAGATTCTTGAGAAAAACTTAATTAAATTTAAAGGGTCAGAACCGCTTTTAGATCGCGCTTTCGTTGTAATGATGAATCCGAAAAATGGTGAAGTTTTATCCATGGCAGGGAAACAATTAGTTAACGAAGATGGTCAAACGAAAGTAAATGATTTTGCATTAGGAACGATGACGAGTTCTTATCCGATGGGTTCAACTGTAAAAGGTGCGACAGTACTTACGGGATATCAAACTGGTGCGATTCAACCTGGATCAGTACAGTTAGATGAACCGATTAAATTAAAAGGGACACCTACGAAGTCATCTTGGAAAACGATGGGGTATATTAATGACCTTACAGCGTTAAAACAGTCTTCAAACGTTTATATGTTTAAAACAGCGATGAATATTGCAGGGGTTCCATACGTACGAGGCGGTACGTTAGATATCCCGCAAAAAGCATTTGATACTATGCGTTACTATTTTGGGCAGTTTGGGCTTGGTGTAAAAACAGGAATTGATTTGCCAAATGAAAGTGCTGGTCAAATGGGTAGAGGAAGTCAACCAGGTTTCTTATTAGATTTATCAATTGGACAGTATGATACGTATACACCGCTTCAATTAGCACAATACATTTCGACGATTGCAAATGGTGGATATCGTATGCAACCCCAAGTTGTAAAGGAAATCCGCGAGCCAGCTACGAAGCCAGAGGAAGTTGGAAAAGTTGTTCAATCTATGGAACCAAAAGTATTAAATCGTGTTGATATGCCTGAATCACAAATTAAACGTGTTCAAGAAGGATTTAGACAAGTGTATAACGATTCAGGTGGTACAGCTACAAAATACTTTGCAGGTGCACCATATAAAGCAGCTGGGAAAACAGGTACAGCTCAAACTGTATATGGCGGAGATAAAGAGATTGGTAGAAATGCAAAAGGTGAGCGTGTTGAAACATATAACTTAACATTAGTAGGTTATGCGCCACTTGAAGATCCAGAAGTAGCATTTTCTGTTGTTGTGCCGTGGGTACATGATGATAAAACAGGGATTAATGGATATATTGGTCGTGAAATAATGGACGCTTACTTTGATTTGAAAAAACAAGCATTAACTGGTGAAGCTCCAAAAGATGAAAAAGAGAAAAAAAGTAATACACAAGATGCTGAATAAAAAAGTTGTAAAAAAAGCACACTATCTGAAAAGATAGTGTGCTTTTTTTTATGCTTTATGCATATGGTTTAGTAAATGTGGACAAGCGTAAAATGTTGAAAAAACATGTAGTTTCAAAAACGATGAACATAACAAGATTAGTGCATACGCTCTAAGTTTGTCTTGTGTGATAGGAGATAGCAGTTTTATGGATGATTAGAAAAATTCCTGCATCTAAAGTGCAAAATACAGTTGTTTTTGTGGAACTTTACAAAACTTTTACAAACAATTAAAACCGAATTAATAGTTTAGCAGTATTCTTATATCTGTAATCCTGTTATTTCCGGTTACTTCTAGGAGGAAGAACACGTGAAATGGATGAGCGCATCGATTAAAGTTTTGACATTATCGACATGTTTCCTTTGTTTTAATATGTCTACTGCATTCGCTACAAATGAAATGGGAGAAGTGAGAGTTGATGGATCCTCAACGGTTTTTCCTATTATAGAGGCAGTAGCAGAGGAATATACAAAGGCCCATCCAAACGTGAAAATTTCTATTAGTATTTCTGGGACAGGAGGAGGATTTAATCGTTTCAGTAAAGGAGAAGTAGATATAAACAATGCTTCGAGAGTGATGAAACCGGTAGAAGAAAATGCAATGCAGAAAAACTCCATTCAATTTACACCATTTGAGGTCGCTTATGATGGTCTAACGATTGTTGTGAATCGTCAAAATACGTGGGTAAACAATATGACGCTAGACGAGTTACGTCTATTATGGAGTGAAAATGGAAGATTGAAACGATGGTCACAAATTCATTCATCATGGCCACGTGAACAAGTTAAATTTTATGCGCCAGGCATAGACTCTGGTACTTATGATTATTTCCAAAATGTTGTCTTACAAAATAATCGCCTTGTAAAAACGGTTTCTTTGTCTGAAGACGATCAAGTTATTATGCAAGGGGTAATGAATGATAAAAATGCCATTGCTTTTGTAGGATATGCTTATTATATGGCCAATCGAGATAAGGTAAAAGCAATACAGGTGGATGGTGTATTTCCAACGAAAGAGACCATTCAGTCGGGTACGTATAAGCCATTATCTAGGTCGCTATTTACGTATGTGAATCATGCATCTATCAGAAATAAAATGAATGTAGCAAATTATGTTGAGTTTATGATTAAGCATGTTGGGAGCCTTGCTGAAGAGGTCGGATATGTAAAATTACCAAAAGAAAAATATAATGAACAGCTGCGAATGTTAACAGAAATAAAAAGGTAATGTCAGGGTGGAAAGGGGTTTTCATCTTTGGCTCATAATGACAAAAGTCAAATTACATTTTCTGTACAACATTTGATTGAGAGAAATACAAATAGAAGAAAAAAAACGCAGCGAATCAATCGAATTGTTCCGTTAATACTAAAAGCTATTGCTAGCGTGTCCATTGTAACGACACTTGGAATTATTATTACGTTGGCAAATGAAACAATCATGTTTTTTCAAAAGATATCATTGTATTCTTTTTTGACAGAGAAAGAATGGTTACCTTTTTTTGAAGATCCGAAATTCGGTATATTACCACTTATATGTGGAACAATCCTTGTAACAGCAATTGCCATGTTCGTAGCAATTCCTATTGGTTTAGGTTGTGCCGTGTTTTTAAGCGAATATGCTTCGAATGGCGCTCGGAAAATATTAAAACCGTTGTTAGAGCTACTAGCAGGCATTCCGACAATTGTATATGGTTTTTTCGCGTTAACAGTTGTCACACCGCTTTTACAGCGGATTATACCAGGTTTGCAGTTTTTTAATGCTATTAGCCCAGGTATTGTTATAGGATTTATGATGATACCGACGATTGCGTCTCTCTCTGAAGATGCGATGAGAGCTGTAGCGAAAGAAATTAAAGAAGCCTCATTAGCGCTAGGAGCAACTCGTTTTGAGATGGTAAAACAAGTGGTGTTTCCATCGGCTTTTACGGGCATAATGGCAGCGATTATATTAGCAGCTTCTAGAGCAATTGGTGAAACGATGATTGTTGTTATTGCAGCTGGATCAACACCTAATATATCGATAGATCCGACTCATTCTATTCAAACATTAACAGCCTATATTGTACAAGTGAGTTTAGGTGATGCTCCGCACGGAACGATTACTTATTACAGCATGTATGCTGTAGGTGCAACGTTATTTATGTTTACTTTTATTATGAATATCATTTCGCAATATATTATGCGCCGTTTTAGGAGGGTGACATAATATGCGAATGTTAAACCATAAAAAAATACAAGAAAATATGGCATCGCGTTTTTTAAAGGATCGGATTTACAAGTGTGTTTTTTATATAGCAATTTTGTTTTCAGTAGTAATACTTTTTATATTGCTTTTTCAAATTTTTGAAAAAGGTATAAGTTATCTTTCAATAGATTTCTTTACAAACTTCGCCTCACGTAATCCGAGAGAAGCTGGGATTGCCGCTGCTTTGTCAGGAACAATACTATTTATGAGCATTGTTATACCGGTCTCTTTTATATTTGGAGTCGGAACAGCTCTTTATTTAGAGCATTACGCGAAGGACTCCGTCTTTAAAAAGTTAATAGAGCTAAATAACCAAACGTTAGCAGGGGTACCTTCCGTTGTGTTCGGCTTACTCGGATTAACTATTTTCGTATATGCTCTCCACTTAGGAGAAAGCATAGTCGCGGCGGCACTGACAATGAGCTTGCTCGTCTTACCGACTGTTGTTGTAGCGAGCCAAGAAGCGATTCGATCTGTACCGAGTTCATTATTAGAGGCTTCTTACGGATTAGGTGCTACGAAGTGGCAAACGATGTATCAAATTGTATTGCCAGTAGCTTTGCCAGGGATTGTAACGGGATGTACGTTAGCGGTATCGAGAGCAATTGGTGAGGCAGCACCATTATTAGTCATTGGGGCCCTTGCCTTTGCAAATTATGTACCGTTCAGTATGTTCGATAGATTTACGGTTTTACCAATTCAAATTTTTAATTGGATGAGTAGACCACAAGAAGAATTTCAGTATGTAGCAGCAGCTGGGATGATTGTTTTGCTAGGATTGCTGCTCTTTATAAATATATTTGTTTTATGGTTACGAAATCGAAAATAAGTTGGAAGTGGATGAAAGGGGAATTCAAATGGTAGCAACAGTAGTAAATGTACAGGTGAAAAATGAGAAAAAGATTGAGACAGCACCAAAAAAAGTAGTATTTGATACGAAAAATTTAAATTTATGGTACGGAGAAGACCATGCTTTAAAAGATATCAACTTAAGTATTCATGAGAATGAAGTAACAGCGATTATCGGTCCAAGTGGTTGTGGGAAATCAACATACTTAAAAACGCTAAATCGTATGGTAGAGTTAGTGCCTATCGTTCGAACTACGGGCGTTATCGAATATAGAGAACGAAACATATTCGATAAATCATATCCGGTTGAAGAATTACGTACGCATGTGGGTATGGTGTTCCAAAAGCCAAATCCATTCCCAAAATCTATTTATGAAAATGTAGCATATGGTCCGAAAATCCATGGTGTTCGTGACAAAAAAACACTTGATGAAATCGTTGAAAAAAGCTTGCGCGGAGCAGCTATTTGGGATGAGTTAAAAGATCGTTTGCACGATAATGCATACGGTTTATCTGGTGGACAGCAACAACGTCTATGTATTGCACGCTGCTTAGCGATTGAGCCAGACGTTATTTTAATGGATGAACCAACATCAGCGCTAGATCCAATTTCAACATCAAAAGTAGAAGAACTAATTCAAGAATTAAAGAAAGATTTTAGTATTGTTATCGTAACGCACAACATGCAACAAGCGGCACGTATTTCAGATAAAACTGCTTTCTTCTTAAGTGGAGAAGTTGTGGAATATACAGATACGAACAAATTATTTACAACACCTACAGATAAGCGTACAGAAGACTACATTACAGGACGATTTGGTTGATATCGTTGTAAGGATAAGAGTAAATGCCCTCTTAACAGAGGGCATTTCTCACTTTCACCTCATTTTAAAGGGGAGTAATATTTCCATTTTCTCAAGGCTTAGTAAACGTATAAGAGGCTGGATAGGGGATTTATCCCGCTATTTGCGGGCAGTAAAACTCCCAACTCAAAACTCGGCTGGAACAAAGAAGTTAGTTGGGAGTCGGGCTGCCCATAAACGCCCGATTAGTGCGGGCTAATAATTAGTGGTGGATGAAAAACCCCCATACTGATTAAAGTTTCACTTTATATATAATGGCACATAATATTGAGGGGGAAGAAACGATGGTAAGAGAACAGTTTCAATGTGATTTAAAAACGTTACAGCAAAAGGTAATCGAGCTTGGTGAGTTAGCGAGGGAAGCTTTATTGATTGCTATGGAAGGTCTTCATAACAGGGATGTAGAGAAAGCATTAGAAGTCATTGATGGGGATTATCGCATGGATAATTTAGAAGAGGAAATAAATGACCTTGCGCTTATGCTTATTACAAAACAGCAGCCTGTAGCAAGTGATTTAAGAAGAATTTTCATTTCAATTAAAACAGCGACAGATTTAGAACGTATTGCAGACCATGCTGTTAATATTGCGAAATCAACAATTCGTCTTGGTGAAAAAGAAGTGGTTGTTAGCTTGCATAATCTTGAGGAAATGTTTGAGATTGCTCATAAGATGTTAAATTTAGCATTAGAAGCATATGAGCAAGAAAATTTAACTTTTGCTAAACAAATTGCTGAAATGGATGATTCAGTTGATGAAATTTATGGGAAGGCGATTCGTGAATTTATTTCCTCTATCCCTGGACAACCAGAAACGATTACACAAATTACACAACTATCCTTTGTTGCAAGATATATTGAGCGTGTAGCAGACCATGTTACAAATATTGCCGAGAATGTATTTTATTTAGTAAAAGGAAAGCATTATTTATTGAATGAGTAGGGGGAAAAGTAGGTGATGAGAAATCACCTGCTTTTTTTAGTCAAAACATGACAAAAAAAGCTCGTTGTTTCCTTTAGTCTATGATGATAAGATGTATCATAATTAATGGGAAAATAAGTACATATGTGTTAGTTACGTCTTATTAATTATTTTACCAAGTTAATGGTAAGCGCTTTCTTTTTGTTGGGAGTTAAAAGGTACATTTATTCATAAAGTGAGGCTGTCTCTCACTAATTGTTAGATCATACCAAACCAAACTGGACTTTTACTGCAGTTAATGTGGGGTAAATGATATACGGAGTTCTTGAACATTATATAAGTGGAGGCTGAAGTATATGAAGGGGGTTATTTTAGCTGGAGGAAAAGGAAGACGCCTTAGACCATTAACATGTAATACTCCAAAACCGATGTTACCATTGTTAGAAAAACCAGTTCTTGAATATAATATTGAATTATTACGTCAGCATGGTATTCGTGAAATTGCAATTACAGTTCAATATATGAGTACTGCTATTAAGCAATACTTTGGTGATGGTAGTAAGTGGGGAGTTAACTTGTATTATTTTGAAGACTCTCCTCCGCTTGGAACAGCAGGGAGCATTAAGCAAGCGGAAAGCTTTTTAGATGAAACATTTGTTGTTATTAGTGGGGATGCATTAACTGATTTTCAATTATCAGAAGGAATTGCATTCCATGAACAGAAGAAGAGAATGGTAACGATGTTTGTGAAAGAAGTAGAAAACCCACTCTCATTTGGGTTAGTTGTAATGAATAAAGAACAAGAAATTATACGATATATAGAAAAGCCGAGCTGGAATGAGGTAGTTTCTAATATTGTGAATACAGGTATTTATATAATGGAGCCAGAAATCTTTTCTTACATACCATCCATGGAATTTTCGGATTTCAGTCATGATGTGTTTCCATTATTGGCAAATAAAAATGCTTTATTTGCATATTTATCAGAAGACTATTGGTTAGATATTGGTACATTTGATCAATATCGGCAAGCTCAATTCGATTTGTTGACGAAAAAATTGAAGGTGCCTATTCCATATACAGAAGTATTACCGATGGTGTGGATGGGAGAAGGTGTAACGATAGGAAAAGGGACGAAAATTCATGGCCCTTCTTTTATTGGAGAAGGAGCAATGATTGGTGCGGGGGTTGTAATTGAACCGTACTCTATTATCGGGAAAAATAGTATCGTTTCAAGTTATTCTCATCTTCAAAAAAGCATCATTTTTGCAAACGCTCATATAGGGAAAAATTGTGAGTTGTTAGAATCAACAATAGGAAATCATACAATGGTCGAAGCTGATGTTACACTTTTTCAAAAAAGTATTGTAGCGGACCATTGTCATATAGGGAAAAGTACAGTAATTAAGCAAAAAGGAAAAATATGGCCATATAAGGAGATAGATAGTCATTCGATAGTAGGTTCTGCCGGTGTTAAAGAGAGTGAAAAGAGTACAGGATGGCTACAAAAAAGCCGGATTGTAGGAAGGGGTAATGTTGAAATTACTCCTCAATTTATTGTGAAAGTTGCAATGGCTTATGGATCTCTTTTTGCAAAAGGAGAGAGTATATTGATTGGAAGTCAGGAAAATATAGAAACAACTTCCTTTAAAAATTTATTCCTCCATGCCATTCATGGCAGTGGGATTCATACGATGGAATGTAAAGAAATGAATGAGTCGCTTTTTCAGTATGCCATTCATAATTTGCAATGTGCAGGTGGAGTTTTCGTTCAAGTGGAAAGCGAAAGAGGGATTGTTATACAACTGTATGGTAAGGAGGGCTCGTTTTTAACGTATAAGCAGCAAAAGGCGATAGAACAAGTATATATGTCTGAGTCGTTTTATTACGCTTGTGAGAAAGAAATGGGACGAAATAAGCTAGTTCACGTTTCTGTAAATAATTATGTAGAAGCTGTGTTAGAGCGTATTGATATTGAAACGATACAAAAACAGGAGTTTCATCTTCTTATTAATAAGAGAAATGATATGTTACAACATTTACTTATGCTTTTTCTACAAAGGCTTGGATGCACAGTTACATGGGTTTATGCGAGTGAACAAAAAGATCATGTGAAAGCTTTGATGAAATCGAGTAAAGCGAATATGGCGCTTATGTTTTCTGAACACGGAAATCGCTTCGAATTATATGACACTCACGGTAATATTTACCAAGGGACTGATTTTGAAGAAGTAGATATTCCGGATTTATTACTCGAATCAGCAGATAATATTTACCCAATGTCTTTGAAATTAGGGGAATGTTATCTCCTCTTTTATATGCATAATGAAAAAAACTCTTTTCAAATAAGATGGAAGCGAGATATTTTATATCGAATTGGAAAATTATTCGAGTTAATAGCATTGCAAGGAGAAACATTACTTAGCATAGCAGAGCAATCTCCTCCACTGTATCTACTTTATGATGAAGTTGTATGTTCATGGAAGGAAAAAGGGAAAGTAATGAGGAAATTATTGGCCGATATGGAAAGAAAAGAAGAAGGTATATTTGAAGGAATACAGTTCAAATATACAGAAAAAGAGTGGTCTTATATCGTTTCTGATACAAAACAACCAAAATTTTTGGTGTATTCACATGCTAGAAACCCAGTAATAGCAAGGGAAAACATGAAAAACCTTATAGAAAAAATTAGACAATATCAAAAGGTGTAGAATTTTTATTTTAAAAGTGGTATTATAGTATAGTCTGATTTAAGTTATTAGTGACTGGAGGGAAATAAGAATGCGTGTGAATATTACTCTAGCATGTACAGAATGCGGAGATCGTAACTATATCTCAAAGAAAAATAAACGTAACAACGCTGAGCGTATCGAGCTTAAAAAGTATTGCAAGCGTGACAAGAAGTCTACGTTACACCGTGAAACAAAGTAAGCAGTAGGAATATTTTCCTACTGTTTCTTTTTTTTATGCGATTCCTACGTAAAAGTGATACACTATCTTCGTAGAGTAAAGTGTCACTGCAAGGGGGAAAAGTGTGTGAAAGAAGAGAAAATACGTTTACGCAAACAAGTAATAGAACACATGAATTCTTTATCTGAAGAACAGTATACAACTTTATCGGAACAAATTGCAGTTTCGGTGTATGAACAAAAAGAGTGGGTTGACGCTAAAACAATTGGAATCACTCTCTCGATGGAGCATGAAGTGAATACATATCCTATTATCGAAAAAGCTTGGGAAGAAGGAAAGAAAATTGTTGTTCCGAAGTGTAATAAAGGGACAAGAACGATGACTTTCCGACAAATTAGTAATTTAAATCAATTAGAAACAGTATATATGAATTTACGTGAACCGATTCCAGCGCTTACGGAAGAAGTGAATGCGTGTGAAATTGATCTTCTTATCGTGCCAGGAGTAGCTTATACACAGCGAGGAGAACGGATTGGATATGGCGGTGGCTATTATGATCGTTATCTCGTGCACTATAAAGGGAAAACGCTATCATTAGCTTATGATTTTCAAATGGTAAAACATATTCCGGTAGAGCCATTTGATAAAAATGTAGAAAAAATTATTACAGAAAAAGGAACAATGGTTATAAATGGGCTTGTATAGACAAATAAAAATTGACGAGACTTTTTCTTCTTGATTATAATAAAATATGTGAACGTTTTCTTATTATAGTTTTTTATAGTAAGTAAGCATAGAGGGTGATGAAATGATATCTATTTATGATATTCAGCAATTGCTAAAGAAATTTGGCACGATTATTTATACGGGTGATCGAATCGCTGATTTACAATTAATGCAAGACGAATTGCGTGAATTAAATCAATCACAGCTAATCGATCCACAAGACTATCAAACAGCTTTATTTTTATTGAAGCAAGAAATTCAAAAAGAGATAAATAAGAATTAGATAAAGGTAGGTACGTAACATGGAAGAGAAATGGTTAGTTGGTGTTGACCTTGGTGGTACAACGATTAAATTAGCATTTATTAATGTGTACGGTGAAATTTTACATAAGTGGGAAATCCCTACGAATACAAATGAGCAAGGAAAACATATTACACTTGATGTAGCGAAAGCTATCGATAAAAAGTTAGAAGAGTTAGGTGAATTAAAAAGCAAGTTAATTGGTATTGGTATGGGAGCTCCTGGTCCTGTACATGTGGCATCTGGAATGATTTATGAAGCGGTTAATTTAGGATGGAAAAACTATCCGTTAAAAGACTTGCTAGAAGTAGAAACAGGATTACCTGTTGTTATTGATAATGATGCAAACTTAGCTGCGCTTGGTGAAATGTGGAAAGGTGCTGGCGAAGGAGCAAAAGATTTAATTTGTATGACACTTGGAACTGGTGTTGGTGGTGGTGTTATCGCCAATGGTGAGATTGTACATGGTATAAGCGGTGCTGCTGGTGAGATTGGACATATTACAGTTGTTACAGAGAACGCTTTTCCATGTAATTGCGGGAAGTCGGGTTGCTTAGAAACGGTAGCCTCTGCAACAGGTATTGTGCGTGTTGCTATGCAAAAAATACAAGAGACAGATAAAGAAAGTATTTTACGTTCTATGTTAGCAGAAGAAGGGCTTATTACATCAAAAGATGTGTTTGAAGCGCTTGGACAAGGTGACGAACTAGCAGGTGAAGTAGTGGAAAAAGTAGCTTCTTATTTAGGATTAGCTGTAGCGAACCTTGCTAGTACGTTAAACCCAGAGAAAATCGTAATTGGTGGTGGCGTATCTAAAGCTGGAGATGCACTATTAGAGCCAATTCAACGTTATTTCGAGCAATATGCTTTCTCACGTGCTGTAAAGAGCACAAAGTTAGCAATTGCAATACTTGGTAATGATGCAGGTGTTATCGGAGGAGCTTGGCTTGTAAAAAAGCACAAATACGAAGCGAAGATGATATAAGTTGTGAAATATGAAAAGAGGAAGGGGAAACCCTTCCTCTTTTTGTGCAAAATCTTGATGAAGAATAACATGTAAATGAATTAAGCTGCTGGTGGGTACCCGCTATATAGAACAGTCATGATCGTAAACCATCCGAAAACGAGTACAGTTGCAATTGCAAAGCCGCCCGCGAATAAGTTTTTTTCGCGAAGTGTTCTAAGCGTAGCAAATACAGCTAACAGAGTGACTAGCGCAAAAATAATAACAAGGCCCATACAATACCCTCCTCTGTCTACCGATTCCTCAAAATGAGTTTTTGGAATATTTACTCTTTTATATTGTACATGTTTTAAAAATGATTGTCGAGATAGCATCCTTTCTTTTCCTAAGAGAAAGAAATGTTGTATCATTAAAAGTAAGTTTAATAACTGGAGGAGATTTTCATATGAAGTGGATACAAATGCCGTTAGGCCCATTACAAACAAATGCTTATATTTTAACGAACGATCAAAATGAGTGTATTATCTTTGATCCTGGCCATGAAGGAGAGAAGCTCGTTACATATTTACAAGAAGAACAATTAAAACCATTGGCGGTTTTATTAACACACGCTCACTTTGATCATATTGGTGCCGTTGATGCGGTGAGAGACGCTTTCCATATTCCTGTATACGTACATAAAGAAGAAGCAGATTGGTTAGGAGATGGAACTGTAAATGGCTCTCAAATTTTTATGATGAACCGCAGTATTACAGCAAAACCAGCAGATCATATTATTGATGCAGAGGGAACATTAACTATCGGTTCATTTAACTTTGAAATTTTTGAAACACCAGGACACTCTCCGGGAAGCATTTCTTATTATTGCAAAGAGGCGAATGCTGTATTTTCTGGAGATGTATTATTCCAAATGAGTATTGGAAGAACGGATTTACCTGGTGGAAGTTTTGCTGAATTAATTGGAAGTATTGAAGAGAAATTATTTGTATTACCAGATGAAACAGCGGTGCTATGTGGACACGGTCCAGAAACAAGCATCGGTTTTGAAAAAGAAAATAATCCATTTTTACAATAAGGAGCCATTATGGGGATGGAGCTCATTTTAAGAGAATGGATGGGGAAAGAGAAGGATTGTTCAATTTCATATAGTACGTATATGAACCTCGTATTGTATACAGAAGAACATGGCTATTATATGAAGGAACGTGAAAAGATTGGAAGGCAAGGTGATTTTTTTACAAGTAGCAACGTATCTTCTGTTTTTGCAAAAACGTTTGCTAAGTTTTTTATTCGTCTTGTTGAGAATGGTGAAGTTGCTCCAAATATTTGTGAGATTGGTGGAGGAACAGGAAAGTTTGCCTATGATGTTTTACAAGAATGGAAACAATTATCTCCGGAAACCTTTATCAATTTAAACTATTCAATTATTGAAGTGAGCCCTTTTCATAGAAGGCTACAACAGGAGAGTCTTTGCTCATTTGATAATGTGTCGTATTATACATCGTATGTTGAAATAGGAGAGTCTTTCGAAGGGATTATTTTTTCGAATGAATTATTTGATGCGTTTCCTGTTGAAGTAGTTGAGAAAAGAAATGGAATTTTATATGAAGTACGTATCACGTATACAGATGATGGAAATCTTACAGAAGTATTTAGACCGATAGAGAAAAGAGTCGGTCGTTACTTATTGAAATATAACATTCATATTGCTGAGGGACAGCGCTTTGAAGTGCCTATTGCAATGGAAGAGTATATAGAAGAGATTGCGAAATGGTTTCAGAAAGGTATATGTATTACAGTTGATTATGGATATACAAAAGAAGAATGGATGCATCCTGCACATCATGAAGGAAGTTTAAGAGGATATTATAAGCATAAGCTAATTCGTAACCCGCTTGCATATCCAGGAGAAATGGACCTTACTACGCATGTTCATTGGGATGAGTTGAAGATGAATTTTGAGCTACAAGGAATTAATACGATATGGCATAGGAAGCAATCAGAGTTTTTGTTAGCAGCAGGAATATTAGATCAGCTTACCAACCATCAAGATACCAACCCTTTTTCTGAAACTCAAAAACTAAATAGAGCTATTCGCTCTATGATTTTGAACGGAGGATTAGGTAATGCTTTCGATGTTGTTATACATACGAAAGACATGAAAGATTTATATTTGAATCGTTATTTGTACATGTGAAAAAACAAGACACAGTATTTTCTGTGTCTTGTTTTTTAATACGACGTTTAGTATGTAGCATTATATATTTTCTCTCATGATATATATTTATATTAAAGATATGAGATGGAAAATATAGAATACGTTCTTTTTCTCTGTCTATAGGTCCCTAACCTAATAATACGCGAACGAGTTGAATAATTGTTTCGTTTTCTACTTTGTAGTAAATTTCTAATCCTTTTCTTTCACTAGAAACGATTTTAGCACTTTTTAACTTTGCTAAATGCTGTGAAATTGTAGATTGTGGCATGTTCAAGCCTGTGTACATTGTAGAAACGTTGCTTGGGCCACGTTCAATTAATCCCTTTACAATACATAAGCGAACAGGATGAGCAAGCACTTTCAATAATTCTGCATTGCTTTCATATAGTTCTATTTCTTTTTGAAAGGTTTCTAACATGTTCTTTTCCACCTCCGTGTGAGCTGTTATACCATACTATACATACCAAAAAATCAAAGAAAAGAAAACAGTTGTTGCAGAAAAAAAGTCCTAAAGTAAAGAAATTGTAAGAAAAGAGACCCTGATGTAAATAAAATAGATGAATTTGCACAGTTTTGTAAAATGACATTTTTGGTTGAAAATTTTGATGCGTTTCAAAAATTGAAAGATATAGATATATTCGTAACACAATTTTATCATGATTTTCTTATTCTTTCAAATGAATATACGAAATTTTTAAAATAATATGACAAAGGAATTATAATGTTATATATAGAATATATAACAGGTTAAAAGAAGCCCGATGTAATCAGCTTTTTTATGATGATAATGAAACAATTGAGTGTAGCTGATAAATCTTAGAATGATCAAGCCATTAGTCATTTATTCTAGAGCTCATCTTCTAGCAACTTTAAAAATCTGTGGTTCCATATATTCTCATAAAAATCAATTGTCTCTTTTGCGGACATAAATGGATTATTTAACGTAGAGGTTGTTTTTTGAACCATGAAGTTTTCGTATCCTAGTCCGTGAGCAAATTTAATCGTAGCATCCATACAGTACTCTGTTTGGGCACCGCAAAATTCAATACGATTTACAGATGATTTGTCTAAAATTTCTTTTAAGTTTGTTTTATAAAATGAATTTGCATGTGTTTTTCTTACAAAAAAATCTTGTTCTTGAACATCTAGATCGGTATGAATAGCCCAAAGTTCTTTTTCGGGTACTAAATCATCATCACAATGTTGAACAAAAATGATTGGTTTATTTAATTTTCTGTATGAAGAAATTCTTTTATTTACTTTTGTAAGCAAGTTTTGTAAATCAAATAAATGCTCGCCGCTATAACATACCCCATTTTGTAAATCGATAACGATTAAAATATCTGCACAAGTATCCATTATTTTACCCCTTTT
>NZ_BOQD01000127.1 GCF_018332515.1 Bacillus hominis
TTACAAAACAGATAAGTAATAGTGTTTGGTATTATGTAAATTATTGTAATAACATAAGAGTAAAGATAACATTTACATTAATTATTAGTTCATCAATTATTGAAAAAGAGCAAAATGCACCTTTTGTATAGGAAAAGGATTATATGCATTGGGAGGTTTAAACAAATGACGAGGAAGAATACAACGACAAACCCTTGGGCCAAGTTCCATGGTCCGAACCTTGGTTATGTTATTGAACAGTATGATCTTTACGTAACTGGAGCAGGTTCTGTTGATCCGGAATTACAAGAGCTTTTTGAAATTTTTGGAGCTCCTTCGTTTCAAGATGATGTCGTAACAGGGGACAACACAGCAACACATTTTTCTCCTCAAAACACAGGGAACATTGAAAAAATTCTTAAAGTCGTTCAACTTGTTGAGCAGATTCGTTCTTTCGGGCATACTTTGGCTCACATTAATCCGATGGAAGATGCTGCAAATGGACAATCTCTTATCGAGAAAACAATGAGCGAACTGAGCGATGCTGATTTGAAAGCGATTCCAGCTAAAACAGTATGGCAAGATGCACCAGAGGGTATTCACACTGCACTTGATGTAATTCATAGATTAAAAGACGTTTATACAAAATCTTTAGCTTATGAATTCTCACATATACAAGATAGTGAAGAACGCGCGTGGTTGCATCAAATGGTGGAATCAAATTCATTGCGTCAACCATTATCAAATAAAAAACGAACTGCTCTTTTAAAACGTTTAACGGCTGTTGAAGGTTTCGAGCAATTCTTGCATAAAACATTCGTTGGGCAAAAGCGTTTCTCAATAGAGGGCGTTGATATGCTTGTACCTGTTCTAGATGAAATTGTTCTAGAAGGTGCCAAGGGCGGCGTAGAAGATGTCATGATTGGTATGGCTCACCGCGGTCGTCTAAGCGTACTTGCACACGTACTAGAAAAACCATATAGTCACATGTTTGCTGAGTTCAAACATGCAAAAATAGAAGGTGCAGTAGCAAATGCTGGCTGGACTGGCGACGTGAAATACCATTTAGGTAGAGAACAAGTCGTTGGTAATGAAGAAGTTAGCACTCGTGTTACATTAGCAAATAATCCGAGTCATCTTGAGTTCGTTAACCCTGTTGTTGAAGGTTTCGCACGTGCAGCTCAAGAGAATCGTAAAAAATCTGGTCTTCCAGAACAAGATACTTCAAAATCATTCGTAATTTTAGTTCATGGTGATGCTGCATTCCCTGGTCAAGGTGTTGTATCTGAAACATTGAACTTAAGTAGATTGAATGCATACCAAACTGGTGGAACGATCCATGTTATCGCAAATAATGCAGTCGGCTTTACGACTGATAGCTATGATTCTCGTTCTACTAAATATTCAAGCGACCTTGCAAAAGGTTTCGATATTCCGATTGTTCACGTGAATGCTGATGATCCGGAAGCTTGTCTTGCTGCTGCAAACCTTGCGATCCAATATCGTACGCTGTTCAAAAAGGACTTCTTAATCGATTTAATCGGTTACCGCCGATATGGTCATAACGAAATGGATGATCCAGCAGTTACGCAACCACAAGTGTACAAAAAAATTAAAAATCACCCAACTGTAAGAGCAATTTATGCAGATCAATTACAATCTGCTGGCGTTCTGAATGCAGATGAGGTTGAAACAATTACTCAGTTTATACAAGAGGAATTAAAGGCTGAATACGCACAAGTGCCACCAGCTGATACGAGTGCTGCAACAATTCATGTTAAAGTTCCAGAGGTTGTTGCAAGAGGAATCCAGCCGATTGACACTGGTATTTCAATTGACTCACTTCGTGCAATTAATGAAGGTCTATTATCTTGGCCTGAAGGCTTTAACGTATATCCAAAAGTGAAGAAAATTCTTGAACGCCGTAAAGATGCTCTTGAAGAAAACGGTAAAATTGAATGGGCACTTGCTGAATCGTTAGCATTCGCTTCTATCTTACAAGAAGGCACGCCAATTCGTTTAACTGGTCAAGATTCACAGCGTGGTACATTTGCGCATCGTCATATCGTATTACACGATACTGATACAAACGAAACATATTCACCATTACATCGCTTACCGAACATTAACGCTTCATTCTCTGTTCATAACAGTCCGTTATCAGAAGCTGCTGTTGTTGGTTATGAATATGGTTATAACGTATTTGCTCCAGAAACTCTTGTTATGTGGGAAGCTCAATACGGTGACTTCTCAAATACTGCGCAAGCATTATTTGATCAATATGTTTCAGCAGGAAGAGCAAAATGGGGTCAAAAATCAGGTCTAGTTCTTCTATTACCACACGGTTATGAAGGTCAAGGACCAGAGCATTCTAGTGCACGTCCAGAGCGTTTCTTACAATTAGCTGCTGAGAACAACTGGACAGTTGCAAACTTAACGAGCGCGGCACAATACTTCCATATCTTGCGCCGTCAAGCATCTATCTTAGGAACAGAGGCTGTTCGACCATTAGTAATTATGACGCCGAAAAGCTTATTACGTCACCCACTTACACTTTCTACAGGTAGTGAGTTAAGTGAAGGACGTTTCCAACCTGCTTTAGAACAAGGCAACCTTGGTGCGAAACCAAACAAAGTAAAACGCCTTGTTTTAAGTACAGGTAAAATGGCAATTGACTTAGCAGCAGAAATCGAAAGTGGTAAGCATGAGTACAACTTAGATGAAGTTCATATGGTTCGTATCGAGCAGTTGTACCCATTCCCTGCTGAAAAAGTTCAATCTATTATTAAACGCTTTAAAAACTTAGAAGAAATCATTTGGGTTCAAGAAGAACCTCGTAATATGGGCGCATGGCATTACATGGCTCCAATTCTGTTTGAACTAGCTGCGGATAAAGTGAAAACAGGTTACATTGGACGCCCGGATCGTTCTAGCCCATCTGGTGGCGATCCATTCGCTCACAAAGCTGAGCAAGAATTAATCGTTGCACACGCTTTAGATGTGAACTACAACTTCCGTCAAGATAAACAAGAAATTGAAGTTTATAGCAACTAAAAGTAACAATGAGTTTTTCAGGCCCGGCTGTGGTAGATAGTCTGCCATAGCTGGGCTAACAAATGGAGATTACCGAAGATTAAAGAAGACAAAACACACCGTTAGGCAAATAAGGGGAGGACATTTAAAATGATCGAAATTAAAGTACCTGAGCTTGCAGAATCTATTTCAGAAGGAACTATTTCACAATGGCTTATCAACGTAGGCGACAAAGTTGAGAAAGGTGGCAGCGTTGTTGAGCTTGAGACTGACAAAGTCAATGTAGAAATCATTGCAGAAGATTCAGGTATTGTATCGAAGTTACTAGGCGAACCTGGAGATACAGTTGAAGTTGGCGCTACTATCGCAATTTTAGATGCAAACGGCGCAGCAGTTGCAGTAAGTACACCTGCTCCAGCTAATGAGCAACCAAAACAAGAAACTACTGAGGCACCGAAAGCAGAAGCTCCAAGTGCTGAACAAAATAAAGCGTTGCAAGGTTTGCCAAATACAAATCGTCCTATCGCATCACCAGCTGCTCGCAAAATGGCTCGTGAATTAGGAATCGACTTAAACGACGTACGTAGCACAGATCCACTTGGACGTGTGAGACCACATGATGTACAAGCTCACGCTGCAGCTCCAAAAGAAGCACCAGCTGCTCCAAAACAAAGTCCGGCTCCAGTTGCAAAAACTGAATTCGAAAAACCAGTTGAGCGTGTGAAAATGTCCCGCCGCCGTCAAACAATTGCAAAACGTCTTGTAGAAGTTCAACAAACATCTGCAATGTTAACTACATTTAACGAAGTTGATATGAGTGCAATCATGGAATTACGTAAAGAACGCAAAGATGCTTTCGAGAAAAAACATGATGTACGTCTTGGCTTTATGTCATTCTTCACAAAAGCAGTTGTTGCAGCATTAAAACAATTCCCATTATTAAATGCTGAAATTCAAGGCGATGAGCTTATCATTAAAAAATTCTATGATATCGGTATTGCAGTAGCAGCTCCAGATGGATTAGTTGTTCCAGTTGTACGCGACGCTAACCAATTGAACTTCGCTGAAATTGAAAGCGAGATTCGTAATTTAGGTCTGAAAGCACGCGATAATAAACTTTCATTAAAAGAGCTACAAGGTGGTACATTTACAATTACAAACGGTGGCGTGTTCGGTTCTCTAATGTCGACACCAATCCTAAATAGTCCACAAGTAGGTATTCTAGGGATGCATAAAATCCAAGTACGTCCAGTTGCAATTGATGCAGAGCGTATGGAAAACCGTCCAATGATGTACCTTGCACTATCTTACGATCACCGTATTGTTGATGGTAAAGAAGCGGTTAGCTTCCTTGTTGCTGTTAAAGATATGCTTGAAGATCCAAAATCATTATTATTAGAAGGTTGATAGATTATTAATCTATCACAGGCTGTAGAATGAATCATTCTACAGCCTTTTTTATTGCGTTCATACGGGACAAATTACACTACATAGACTAATAATGTATGCCTACAACGTAAGGAGGATTAAAATGAATAACCTTCCAGTTCATGCAAAACTTAAAGCAAATAAGGATACTTTCTTCCTCCCCGATTCAAACGGGGGTGTTTACTTTCGAAATAACTCCAGTTCATTCCGTATGGATGGTGATGGAATTTATGACTGGATTGAGAAATTAATGCCTATGTTTAACGGTAATCATTCTTTGACAGAAATAACCGATGGTCTCCCTCTTCCCTATCAAAATCGAGTATTTGAAATTGGAGAGATTTTATATGAAAATGGTTTCGTTCGTGATGTAAGCCAAGATGCTCCCCACGAATTAAACAGTGCATTACTCGACAGATACGCTTCGCAAATTGAGTTTTTAGAAGCTGATTCCCATTCAGGCGCTTTAAAATTCGAAATGTACCGCGCAGCAAATGTGCTTATAATTGGTTCTGGCGATATGCTTACTTCCCTAGTTTCTTCTTTATTAGAATCTGGTTTACCTACATTTCATTATCTTGTTACAGATCGTGCTGAAACAAACTACGATCGAATTCATGAACTAAGTGAACGTGCATATGCAAATGATGACAATGTACTTATTCAAGAAATAGATATTACAATTGATCGCCCTTTGCATGAAGTATTCGAGCCTTTCGACTGGATTTTATACGTTTCCCAAAATGGAGATATTGAAAGTTTAAGAGCAATCCATACTATTTGTAGAGATGAGGGGAAAAATTTCATACCAGCTATTTGCTTATCAAGAATTGGTTTAGCTGGACCGGTCGTAACCGCAGACCGTGAAGAATGCTGGGAATCAGCTTGGCATCGTCTACACGAAACTACTTTACAAAGTGAAAATCCACCTGAACCTTTCTCACCAATTACATCTGCAATGTTAGCAAATATTATCGTTTTTGAGTTATTTAAACATGTCGCTGAAGGTTCACACAGGCAGCATAATCCTCAATTCTTTTTATTAAACTTGGAAACACTTGAAGGAAAGTGGCATCCTTTTATAAAACATCTTCTCGCAACCGATGAAATTTTTACAATTGATACGGTGCAAAATCTTCAAGAAAACCTTGCCCATCGTTCCGGACAACATACTTCAACTGAACTTTTTCGTTTTTTTGATACGTTAACTTCTAAAGAAGCTGGCATATTCCACATGTGGGATGAACAAGATTTACACCAATTGCCTTTATCACAGTGCTATATTCAAGTTGCAAATCCATTATCAGATGGACCTACCTCTCCCCTTCCTACTATAACTTGCGGTGGATTAACTCATAATGAAGCACGCCGCGAAGCTGGTTTAACAGGAGTTGAAACATATGTAGCTGAAATGATTCATCGTCTTATCCCCGAACATACTGATATCGGTATTGGTGCTGGGGAAACGATGACAGAAGGTGTATACCGGGCACTACAAAAACATTTAAATAATAAGTTATGTGAACGCCAATCACATATGCTAGAAGAGATTACAGAGCTTGATTTAACCGAAATTCATGATAAACATTGTAGGTTTTACTACGATGCTCTCTCTACAATTCATGAAATACCTAAAGTAGGAATGAGTGAGGAGTTACTTGGTTTTCCTGTCGTTTGGATCGGTATAAATGATAGATGGTATGGTGCGGCCAATATTAATATAACATTGGCGTTAAGAAATGCTCTGCAACAAGCACTCCTTCATATTCAAAATGAAGAGATTCCTTACAAAGCTAATATGTTACCAGAATCATCCATTGTTTTATATAGTACGGATTCTGTTAGAGTAGCAATACAAGAAGAGGAAGAAGTTCCAGGCGTACAGTCTTTACAAGTTGCTTTGCAAAATTTAGCGGAAAACAACTTGTATCCGTTCGTTTTTGATTTAGCTATTGAGTCATTTTTAAGAGACAACTTAGACGGTGTATATGGGGTATTAATTGCAAAGGAGGATGACCAATGACTCAAAACATACTACTTATAGGAGATGGCCTACTCACAGACTATGTACATGAGCAATTGTGTAAGCAATATTCACTCATCCGCCAGCATACACTTACAGAAGCTCTCCCAGAAAACATTCATCTTGCTCTCGTCTTACATGACGGGTCTCCTTCTTCTATACATCATGATGCTGAGCTTATCTTTCGCTCAAATAATATTCCGTGGCTTCGCGCGTTTACTTCGTTTGGTGAAGGTATTATCGGTCCTTACGTGAAGCCTCTTACAACTGGATGTTCCCACTGCGCTGATGGACGACGGTTTATAGCTGGCTTTGATCAAAAAGAAATGTGGGAACTACAACGGAAATATGCGTTAAAAGCAGATAACGTGACGAGGCGTGATGTACGCGCCACCCAAAATGGAATGTTACAAATGTGCCAGCTCATTCATGCTGAAACGGAGAAGATATTAACTAACAAACATTCTTCTATAGACAATGAACTCATTTTACTGGACTTACAAACATTACAATGTACCCGGCATTCTTTTCTTCCAGACCCTCTCTGTCCAGTATGCAGCAATTTATCTGACGATACAGCAGATGCAGCGCAAATTTCTTTACAACCAAGTTTGAAAACGAGTCCTGAAACGTATCGCTGTCGTTCCATTCATGAGTTAAACACATTTTTAACGAGAGACTATTTAGATTACCGGACTGGTATTTTAAACGGCCAAATGCAACATTCTTTATTACCGTTTGCTGATGTTATTATAAACATGCCATTACTGTTCGGAAATGAAGGTGTTGCGGGCCGAACTCATTCATTCGCACTTAGTGAAGCAACCGCTATTTTAGAAGGATTAGAGCGATATTGTGGTATGTCGCCTCGCGGGAAAAAGCCAAATATGCATGGTAGTTTTCATGAACTAGAGCATATTGCACTAAATCCCCTCACACTCGGCGTACATACAAATGAACATTACAATCGTGATAGTTTTCCATTTAAGCCGTTTGATCCTGATTATGAGCAAAACTGGGTATGGGGATACTCTTTATCACAAAGCCAGCCACTTTTAGTTCCAGAATCAATCGCTTATTATAGCCTTGGTCAAAGAGATGCTTTCGTATATGAAACATCAAATGGATGTGCACTTGGTGGTAGCTTAGAAGAGGCAATTTTTCACGGCATTTTAGAAATTGTAGAGCGTGACGCCTTTTTGCTCACTTGGTATGCCGAATTACCTCTTCCCCGCCTCGATCTTAGTTCAGCAGAGGATACGGAATTACAATTAATGATCCAGCGGTTACACACGATTACCGGGTATGAATTACATGCTTTTAACGCAACGATGGAACATGGCATCCCGAGCCTATGGGTCATTGCAAAAAATACGCGTGAAAATGGAATGAACGTTGCTTGTGCAGGAGGCTCTCATTTAGACCCAATCCGAGCTCTAAAGAGTGCAATTCACGAAATAGCAGGCATGTTACTTATAACAGACGATGAGCTCAAGCAAAAAAGAGAGTATTATGAAAACTGCTTACAAGATCCTTACCTCGTTAATAAAATGGAAGATCATAGTATGCTGTACGGATTGAAAGAAGCGGAAGAACGTCTTCACTTCCTTTTACGTGAAGATGCTCCGGTGCAAACGTTCCAAGAAATGAAGGCATTACAATCATTTGATATGGATTTAACATCTGATCTTCATCAACTTTTAAACCGATTACATCAATCTGGACTTGAAGTAATTGTTGTAGATCAAACGGTCCCTCTTATAGAAAAGAACGGCTTACATTGTGTAAAAGTAATAATTCCAGGCATGTTACCGATGACGTTCGGTCACCATCTCACTCGGGTTACAGGACTGGATAGAGTGTATACCGTACCGATGACACTTGGATATAGGGCTGAGCCTTTAACGAATGAAAGTTTAAATCCACATCCGCATCCGTTTCCATAATTCATAGCGAGGGGGAAATTTGATGCAACTGGACACTTTTTTACATCATCTCCATTTTTCTATTAATGAAATTATGTCGTCCGATAAAGAGATTGATTGGGAAGACGCACCACTTCCTTATAAATTATATCGAAATTTACCAGTCATCCCTCTCTCTTTAGAAATCCCATTAACTTTGCGGAATTCTTCTACTAAACCTAACTTAGAGGAACTCGGTCATTATCTTTGGTACTCATTTGGTTTAACACAATTATGTCAACCTACTACTAACCTAGAAAATAATAAAACAACGACTCTATTTCGAAGATTCATCCCTTCTGGGGGTGCTTTATATCCAAATGAATTATATATGTATTTAAAAATTGATCATTATCCAGACGGTATTTACCATTACGATGCCGCGCATCACCGTCTTATCTTACTTCGCGAAGGAAATTTTGATTCTTATCTTACAGAAGCACTCGGCAATCGTTGCAACATACATTCTTGTTTTGGTGCTGCATTTGTATCAACTATGTTTTGGAAAAACTTCTTTAAATACAATAACTTTTCGTATCGTCTGCAAGGATTAGATAGTGGCGTTCTCATCGGTCAATTGCTCGAATGCGCAAAACAATTCGGTTATACAAATGGTGTATATTTTCAGTTTCTAGACCGAGCAATGAATCATTTACTTGGACTGTCAGAAGGTGAAGAAAGTGTGTATGCTGTTATTCCTTTAAGTACAGAACCGAATACAGATTGGTTTCATGGCAATCATCGTGAAAATAAAACCGTTACTTCTCATGACTTGTTGCAGCAAATCCCGCCGTTAACACATGAGCATTTCGTTCGCTCAAAACATGTAGATGAATATCCGATGATAACAAAAATAAACGCGGCATCTATGATTGAATCAACAGAACACTTCCAAACATTTACCTGTGAAGAACGACAACAATATAGTCCACATGCTGTACAGCTACCTAAAGTGGAACGTTTATCATATGATTTCTTACAACTTTGTAAAAAACGATATTCACCTGATGCTGACTTCATTTTAACGAAATGGGATGCAGCCGAGCTCGCTACTCTACTCCAAGAAGCGAGCCTCTCCTTCCCTTATTACAACGACCTTGATGGCAAATATTTAAATGAAAACGCACGCGTCTCACTATATGGATGTTTTTATAACGTAAAAGACATAGAAAACGGCGCTTACGCTTATAACAGTAGGATACATTCCATACAGCCACTTCGGCACGGAGACCTTCGTTATTCTCTGCAATCCAGTATGACGATGGATAACGTAAATCTTTTTCAAGCACCACTTTGTCTACATGTAATCGGAAATAAAGGTTACTATAAAAATAAATTAGGCTATAGAGGATACCGAATTCACCAAATGGAAGCTGGTATACTCGTTCATAAACTCGTTCTAGCTGCGACCGCTATGGGAATGGGTGGTCATCCTTTACTTAGTTTTGATACAACTTTATGTGATCAGTTGTACGGGATAGATACTGGAAATGAAACTTCACTCATTCAAATTCCTGTCGGGGCGTATAGGGCGCGAAATTGGCTAAAAGGGTCCTTGCATAATTAGAAGCATGCCGATTAATGGCGTGCTTTTTTTAAAGGAGTTAGATTATTAAAAGCGAAATAAATACATATTCTTATATAAAAGGAGAGTTTGAATTGAGTATTTTACAAAGATTAATCGAGCAAGCGAAAAATCCTCGTGGAACAATTGGTTCCTCTATGCTTTACATTATGAATGCTGCGCATACGAGACTAACAAATTGGGCTTTACAAAAAATACATATACGTGAAGATGCAGTTATTTTAGATATCGGTTGCGGAGGTGGGAAAACAATACATAGCCTTTCAAGACTAACTCCCCACGGAAAAATATACGGCATTGACTATTCAGAACAGGCTGTTGAAAACTCAAAGAAAACCAATACGAAGGATGTAGAAACAGAAAAAGTAATCATTCATCAGGCAAGCGTGTCCTCTATCCCATACACTACAAACTTCTTCAATCTCATTACTGCCTTTCAAACTCATTACTTTTGGCCTGATGTTGAACACGATATGAAAGAAGTGTTTCGCATCTTAAAACCGAACGGATCCTTTTTACTAGTCGCTGAAACTTTCAAAATTCAATATCATATGAATAAATTTAAGACGACCGAAGAATTAGTAAACCTTTTTTATAAGACGGGATTTACAAGCGTGCAATGTTACGAAGAAAGAGGGTGCCTTTGCGTAATAGGAAATAAGTAAAAAAAGCAGACCCTTCAGGGCCTGCTTTTTTTACTAGATTAATTTAAAAATACTCTTAATTTGTCTTGCAAATAACC
>NZ_BOQD01000129.1 GCF_018332515.1 Bacillus hominis
ATATAAATGGCTTATTTTGTGATGTGTAATTTTTTTACAAAATTTAATTGTCATGAGAGTATATTAATATAAATAGATGAAAGGTGAGGAGTGTATGTTCAAGGATATGTTTAAAAGAAAAGAATTAAAATGTATTTCATGTCAAAGAAAGATTGAATATGAAGAAGAACTTGTTGCGTTTGTGAAGTTGCCGAAAGAAAAAAACTTGTTAGTTGGCCCGTTTGATGTATGTTTGGCAAAAACGGCGCAAGAAATATATTGCAAAGCTTGTTACGACAAAAAAGCATGACCCAAAGTACTCGAGGGGCATGCTTTTTTCATTGGTGTGTTTTTCCCTCAGATACGTTTTGGGTAAGACGATACCAAAGCCAAAGGTCATTAATAATTGAAGCAAGATCAGCAATTTCAGAATTAAGCCTACAGGAAATTTCAAAATTCTCTTCGTTATTTAAACGATATTGTTTTTGATTAATGTAATGTTCAAGTTCTTTTATACGATCGGGTATTTTTCCGCGAATTTGCTCCCATTTTAATAAAATAGCGTGCTGCGCTTGTTCAGAGATGTCTTCCCATTCTTCTTGTATGTTCGGCACTGCAATTCCTAGATGCTCATTGTATATAAAATACTTTTCCATAGACAGCCCTCCATTTTCCTGCCTCTATTTTACATAAAAAAAGAAAGAAGTTCGACGAAATTGTTTGAAAAAATTTGAAAATGACTATTGATACATTTTGTAAAAGGTGTTAAAGTGTGAATTATTATAAAAGAAAATGAATATTTATTCTTTAGGGGGATGCAAAAATGGAGAAGAAAAAAGTTGTATTAGCATATTCCGGAGGTCTTGATACTTCCGTTGCAATTAAATGGTTACAAGAAAAGAATTATGATATTATCGCGCTTTGCTTAGATCTAGGGGAAGGTAAAGACTTAGCGTTTGTAAAAGAAAAAGCACTTTCAGTAGGTGCAATTAAATCATATATGATTGATGTTCAAGAAGAATTTGCGAATGAATATGCATTGATAGCGATGCAAGCTCACACGTTATACGAAGGGAAATACCCTCTTGTCTCTGCATTATCGCGCCCGCTTATTGCGAAAAAATTAGTAGAAATTGCAGAACAGGAAGGCGCAAGCGCAGTTGCACATGGATGTACAGGGAAAGGGAATGACCAAGTTCGTTTTGAAGTTTCTATTCAAGCGCTGAATCCATATTTAGAAGTTATTGCGCCTGTACGTGAATGGAAATGGTCACGTGAAGAAGAAATCGCATACGCAAAAGAAAAGGATATACCGATTCCAATTAATTTAGATAGCCCGTTTTCAATCGATCAAAACTTATGGGGACGCAGCAACGAATGTGGAATTTTAGAAGATCCGTGGGCAGCGCCGCCAGAAGATGCATATGAGATGACATTGGCATTAGAAGATACACCGAATAAACCAGAGTTTGTAGAAATCGGATTTGAAGCAGGCGTACCGACTACTTTAAATGGTACTGCATATCCACTTTCGGAATTAATTAAAACGTTAAATGCACTTGCTGGAAAACATGGGGTTGGACGTATTGATCATGTAGAAAATCGCCTTGTCGGTATTAAATCTCGTGAAGTGTACGAATGCCCAGCGGCAATGACATTAATAAAAGCGCATAAAGAACTTGAAGATTTAACACTTGTGAAAGAGGTCGCTCATTTCAAACCGATGATTGAGCAAAAACTAACAGAATTAATTTATAACGGTTTATGGTTCTCACCTTTAAAACAAGCACTCAATGCTTTCTTACAAGAAACGCAAAAGAATGTAACAGGTACAGTGCGTGTGAAATTATTTAAAGGTCATGCGATTGTAGAAGGACGTAAATCTGAGTACTCTTTATATGATGAAAAACTTGCAACGTATACTGCCCAGGATGAATTTAATCATGATGCAGCAGTTGGTTTCATTTCATTATTCGGTTTACCTACAAAAGTATACAGCCAAGTGAATCAAAAGAAGGTGGAAGCGTGAGCAAACTTTGGGGCGGACGTTTTACAGAAGAAGCGGAAGCATGGGTAGAAGAATTCGGAGCTTCTATTTCCTTTGATAAGCAATTGGTTAATCAAGATATAAAAGGTAGTATCGCACACGTTACGATGTTAGCAAAGCAAGGCATCGTTACGAAAGAAGAAGCAGAGAAAATAAAGATAGGGCTTCAATATTTATTAGAGGAAGCGAAACAAAATAAATTGAATTTCTCAGTCGAAGCGGAGGACATTCATTTAAATATTGAAAAGATGTTAATTGAAAAAATCGGTGAAGTAGGAGGGAAACTTCATACAGGCCGAAGCCGTAACGATCAAGTAGCGACAGATATGCACTTGTATTTAAAAGAAAAAGTAGAAGATATTATAAAAGCTACAAAACAATTGCAAACTGTTCTTATTCATCAAGCTGAAAATAATATTGAAACCATTATGCCGGGATATACGCACTTGCAGCGTGCGCAGCCGATTTCATTTGCGCACCATATTCTTGCTTACTTTTGGATGTTAGAGCGCGATGTGAATCGTTATGAAGATTCGTTAAAGCGTATTAACATTTCACCATTAGGAGCAGGAGCACTAGCTGGTACAACATTCCCGATTGATCGAGAATATAGTGCGGAGCTTCTTGGATTTAATGGAATCTATGAAAATAGTTTAGATGCGGTAAGCGATCGTGATTTCATACTGGAGTTTTTAAGTAACTCATCTATGCTTATGATGCACTTATCACGCTTTTGCGAAGAACTTATTTTATGGAGTAGCCAAGAGTTTCAATTTATTGAAATGAGCGATCAATACGCAACTGGAAGCAGTATTATGCCGCAAAAGAAAAATCCAGATATGGCGGAACTGATCCGCGGCAAAACGGGCAGAGTATACGGTAATTTATTCAGTTTACTTACAGTGATGAAAGGATTACCACTCGCTTACAATAAAGATTTACAAGAAGATAAAGAAGGAATGTTTGATACAGTAAAAACAGTAGAAGGATGTCTTCATATTATGGCAGGCATGCTAGAAACGATGACTGTAAACAAAGAAAAAATGGGGCAAGCTGTGACGCAAGATTTTTCTAACGCAACAGAAATTGCTGATTACTTAGCAAATAAAGGACTACCATTCCGTCAAGCTCATGAAATTGTTGGGAAATTAGTTTTACATTGCACACAAAAAGGAATTTATTTATTAGATGTACCACTTGAAACGTATAAAGAAATGAGCTCGTTATTTGAAGAAGATTTGTATGAAGTTCTTTCACCGTATGCGGCTGTAAAGCGCCGTAACAGTGCTGGCGGAACAGGGTTTGAACAAATCCAAAACGCTTTAGAGAAAGCGAAGGGGTTAGTTGGAGAGTTTGTTGGAAGTTAAATGATGTATGATATAGAAGGTAAGGTGCTTTTTTAAAAGTACCTTACCTTTTTGTATTTAGACTTTTAGGTACGTATCTATCATTTCATAATTATTTTGCATAATCATAAAATGATGCTTCTCATGTATTGCTAATAGTTGAATAGATTGAATAAGGTTAGGGTAGTGAGCAATGGGGTCTAAAAATACGATATGCCCTGCGATATTTTCTTCTATATTTTGAACTAGTTTTTTTATTTCATCTGTTTCACGTGAAAGTAATTCTTCTAATTCGTTTACATTCATAGAGTGATAGACTTTTTTTGAAGGGATTAAAATCCAAGGGGCTTTCATGCCTCTGCCGTGTTTTTCTTTATATTCGGCATAAATGTCATGTATGTCAGTTGCAAATGGGGCGTTTTTTCTTAGCTTGGCATAAGGGATAAGAGTGAAAGAGAATTTAATCGCTACTTTTAGCATCCTTGCAATTAAATATAAATGATAAAAGTGTTCACCAATAGACCATTTTCCGTCTTCTTTCCTATACCATAATTGTTCATGTGAAAGTGAATGAAGCTTAGGAAGGAACTGGTTTCTTTGTACATGTAATGTGTGAAAATGTTTTGAGATATTTTCAGATTTCATAGTAGAGCATCCTCCATACCTTTTTTCCTAATTATAACATTTTTCGTATAGATTTAATTAAGCCTAGAACAATATGTTCTAGGCTTAAAGCTTCATTGATTAATCATACTTATGTCGATCTTTCGTAATTCGAATATACTCAATATCCATCAAATCTCGAAGTAATGCACCATTACTTAGTTCCACACCATGTTTCGCTTTAAAATGTGTGCGAATCGTATCTAACATTTCGATTTCTTTCCCATTCACATCTAAAATAATACGTTCATAATCATCCATGTAGCATCCTCCTTTTCTAAACACACATATTGTGTCCGTCTATTTCTAAAAAATGTATGTTAATGTAATGTTAGGAAATGAGAAAGGAATGGAAGATTACGCCGCCAATCGGTTATTTGTATGTTTTCTTACTTCGTAAAAAAAATGACAGAAGATGCAAAGCTAACGTACTTAACGGTTGCGACGATAATGATGGCACTATGGTCTTTGAAGTAGGTGTTGGCAGTTACCGTTGTTGTTGCTTGTCTTGTATTTATAGTGAAGTTTGTGAAATAAGTTGTAGGTATATAGGCTACAACTATATAATTAAAATCGTAATAATATTATATTTTGTGTTTAGAATAAAAGGGGATACGATATGAATTTAATTAAATCAGTAACTAGAGCAGCGGCTAAAGTTACAGCTGAAGTAGTTGGCGGTACGATAGAAGCAGTAGGAGAAGTTACGAACAGTAATTTCATAAAGGATGTTGGAAAAGGGGTTAATAAAGCTACTGTTAAAACGGGGGAAATTGTTGGGAATATTGCTGATGGGACATATGATGCTATAGGTGGACTCATTACAGACGATAAACAGCAAGCGAAACGAGGATATGAAGAAATAATTGGAACGGTTCAGGATACGGCAAGGACGATTGGAAACGGAGTTGTACATGTTTCAGAAAAGGGAGTTGAAACTGTGCAAGCGATACGAGAAGGAGACACTGATAAAGCAATAGAAGCAGGAAAAGAATTAGCTAAAGTTGCAGCTGTAGGCGTCTTCACAGTTGGAGTTATTGATATAGTTGATGGTGCGGATGGAATAGCAGAGGGAGTAGAAAGTGATAGTGTAGCACAAGCATCAGCTCCAGAAGCAACTGATGTAGAATATACAACGGAAGAAAATCCGAATACTCATCATGTAACACCCCATGAAAGAGTTTTACCTGATGGGAGCACAATATGGGTAGATGGTGATGGCGATACGAGTGTAGATACACAAGGTGGCTGGGAGCAACATAATCCGGATTACAGAATTCCTAAAGTATAAATGAAAATAGGGTAGATAAGAGAAAGCCTCTTATCTACCCTATTTATTTTTATGAATTAAAGATCACCTTGCTCCTCATCACCACGAACAACAAGGACATCGCATTTCGCATAGCGAATAATATGTTCAGAGACGCTACCGATTAGGAAACGTTCTACAGCATTTAAACCAGTTGCACCACACATAATTAAATCAACTTTATTGTTTGGAGCGATTTCTTTTGAAATTTTAGATTTAGGATTACCAAATTCTAATACAGTTTCAATTTTTTCAAGGCCAGCTTCAAGCGCAGTTTTTTTGTAGTCTTCTAATAAGTCTTCTGCAAATAGATTTGCGCGTTCAGCAATCGCGCGGCTATAAGCCTCTACTGCTGAGTATGCTTTTACATCAACAATATGAGCAATTGTTAATGTTGCATTGTTTCGTTTTGCGACTTGAATTGCTTTTTTAAACGCTTTTTCTGCTTCTTTAGAACCATCTACCGCAATTAAAATATTTGTATATGTATTATTCATAGTAAATTCCTCCCAATCATTTTTATTACCGTTTACAACTTTATTATAAAACAAATTTTGGTAATGTGCTTGTCGGAAACGTTACAGAATTTTGAAAACTTTGCTTTAATTCATTTTAGTTGTAATTGAAGCGAGAACTTGTTACATATGGAGTATAGCAATTTAAAAGGAGGCATGTTTGTGAGACACGCGCTCATTACAGCCGGTACGAAAGGTTTAGGAAAGCAAGTAACAGAAAAGTTATTGGCTAAAGGATATTCAGTAACAGTAACATATCATAGCGATACAAGTGCTATGGAAACAATGAAAGAAACATATAAAAATATGGAAGAACGTCTACAGTTCGTGCAAGCTGATGTCACGAAAAAGGAAGATTTACATAAAATAGTAGAAGAAGCGATGAGCCGTTTTGGCAAAATTGACTTCTTAATTAATAATGCTGGTCCTTACGTATTTGAAAGGAAAAAATTAGTCGATTACGAAGAAGACGAATGGAATGAAATGATCCAGGGTAATTTAACAGCGGTGTTTCAGTTATTAAAACTTGTCGTACCGATTATGAGAAACCAGCAATTTGGCCGTATTATTAACTATGGATTTCAAGGGGCAGATAGCGCACCTGGATGGATTTATCGTTCAGCCTTTGCAGCTGCGAAAGTCGGCCTTGTTTCTTTAACGAAAACAGTCGCATACGAAGAAGCTGAATACGGTATTACTGCGAATATGGTATGTCCTGGTGATATAATTGGTGAAATGAAAGAAGCGACAATTCAAGAAGCACGTCAGCTGAAAGATCGTAACACACCAATTGGTAGATCTGGAACAGGCGAAGATATCGCAAGAACCATTTCGTTTTTATGCGAGGACGATTCTGATATGATTACTGGTACGATTATTGAAGTAACAGGCGCTGTTGATGTTATTCATAGACATCGATAGAATTAAATAAAGTGAAGTTTCGAATAATTGGACAGTTTATCCTTTATACTGAAAGGTGCGGATAATACTGTCCTTTAATGTAAGATTAAATCTATCGGAAAACTTGTCTTATTTTTTGTCAAATATTGAGATATTATGTTAAAATATAAGAGCGTAGAAAGCGCTTTAAAAAATGATTCAGGGGTCATTTCATAACTCAAGGGGGAACTAATAATGCGTATCGGTATTCCAACAGAAATTAAAAACAATGAAAACCGCGTGGCAATGACGCCAGCGGGAGCTGTACATTTAGTGCAAAATGGTCATGAAGTTTTTGTTCAAAAAGGAGCAGGTGTAGGATCAGGCTTTACAGATGAAGAATACGTACAAGCTGGTGCGAAACTTGTTGAAACTGCTGAAGAAGCATGGAATCAAGATATGGTTATGAAGGTAAAAGAGCCAGTTGCAAGTGAATACGGTTATTTCCGCGAAGGTTTAATTTTATTCACATACTTACATTTAGCTCCAGAGCCAGAATTAACGAAAGCATTAATTGATAACAAAGTCGCATCAATTGCATACGAAACAGTGCAATTAGATAATCGTTCATTACCATTACTTGCGCCAATGAGTGAAGTTGCAGGTCGTATGGCTGCGCAAATCGGTGCACAGTTCCTTGAGAAAAACAAAGGCGGAAAAGGTATTTTACTTGCAGGCGTTCCAGGGGTGAAACGCGGAAAAGTAACAATTATCGGCGGTGGTCAAGCTGGTACAAACGCAGCGAAGATTGCAGTAGGTTTAGGTGCAGATGTAACAATCATCGACTTAAGCGCAGAACGTCTTCGTCAACTAGATGATATTTTCGGTAACCAAGTAAAGACGTTAATGTCTAATCCATACAACATTGCAGAAGCTGTAAAGGAATCTGACCTTGTTATTGGTGCGGTATTAATTCCAGGTGCAAAAGCGCCAAAACTTGTAACAGAAGAAATGATTCAATCAATGGAGCCAGGTTCTGTCGTTGTAGATATCGCGATTGACCAAGGTGGTATTTTCGAAACAACTGACCGTATTACAACTCATGACAACCCAACTTACGAAAAACATGGCGTTGTTCATTATGCAGTTGCTAATATGCCAGGTGCGGTTCCACGTACATCAACTCTTGCATTAACAAACGTAACAGTACCATATGCAGTACAAATTGCGAACAAAGGCTACAAAGATGCTTGCCTAGGCAACGCTGCATTATTAAAAGGTATTAACACATTAGATGGATATGTAACATTCGAAGCAGTTGCAGAAGCGCACGGCTTACAATACGCTGATGCGAAAGAGCTTCTTGAAAAAGCTCCTGCTTTATCATAATAGAAATAAAATAAAGACCTTTCCTTTGTAGGAAGGGTCTTTTTGTTTAAATTAATTATCTAATTTCTTTACAATTCTCAATCCGAACATCATTGTGAAGAAAAGAATGCCGAACAAGTAATACAAGGCATACTCAACTCGTATCATCGAATTTTTGTCAGTGATATATAAAATAAATAGTATCGCAGAACCGATTAAATGAGAGAGACCGAAAATTTGCGCCATAAGTTTTAAACTCATCTTCTCGATTCTTTCATCCATCTCAGGTAATGGATATTTCTCGGAATCGTTCTTTTTTTTCTTAAAGAATATTCGTTTCACTACTAATAGTATTAAGGATAAGAGTATGTATACGCCAGCGAATAGAAGGACAGAACTAATCTTTTCTTCATCATTACTATCGAAATAAAGAAAAGTTGAACCTAACAATAAAATGGTAAGATGCGAAATGAACTCTTGATTAAAAGTATTTTTCATTCTTTTTCCTCCCCAGTTTTATCTAATTGAAATAAATCTTCTACTTTACAGTTGAAAAACTCACATAATTTCAATGCTAATTCTAAACTCGGGTTGTATTTATTCTTCTCGATAGCGATGAGGGATTGTCTAGTGATTTGAACAGAGGAAGCTAATTGTTCTTGGGTGATGTCTCTAACGACGCGGAATTGTTTCACCTTATTTTTAATCAAATATACAAAGTCTCCTTTTTGTAAATTTGTTACATTTATTATATCCATTTTTAGGAAAAAAGTAAATAAAACTTTACAAAAAGTAAACAAAACTTTACGAGAGAATATAGCTTGTTATGATGTTATTTTTTGTGATAATTTGGAATTAAATGAAAAATAAAAGTCAAAAGAGGAGATTTGATGGGGAGCAAAAATAGGAAGAAAAAGCAAGCTAGGAGACAGAAATACATAAAGAAAAAACAGGAACAGAACATACCAATTTCAAAAAAAGTAGTCATTATGATAGAAAAAACATTTCGGTATATTTGTATGGCTCTGTATGTAGTTTTGTGTGTTTATTCATTTGAGCTATTTTATAGTTTGGGGATAACACCCAATATTATTGAAACCATTTTGGACTTTACACTATTCACAATAGAATTAGTCTTATTCTTTATATTATTTAATAAAGTGTGGCCAAGTCATGAAAGTAACAAAGATAAGAAAAGAAAGAGAAGTAGGAAATCTTCACACGCCTCAAGCTCATCAAGTGGATTTGGTGACTCTAGTAGTAACGATTGTAGCAGTTCGAGTGATGGTGGAGGAGATTGTGGAGGCGGTGGAGACTAAGTTAGTTTTTCAGGAGAACGACTAATGAAAGGGTGGGACGAAAGATGGAAACTGTGAACTTAATAGAATTAACGAAGGACATTCAAGATCAACATAAGAACTTTGTCGTTTCAAATGTAAATAGTCATTGCTTACGAATCGCTGTATTTACTGGTGAATATGATTGGCACTATCATTCTAATTCGGATGAATTATTTATTGTGTTAGAGGGAGAATTACTTATCGATTTTGAAGATGGAGAAACAGCAGTATTAAAGCCAAATGATTCTATTTTAATTCCAGCATGTACGATTCATAGAACAAGAGCATTAAAGAGAACGGTAAATCTTTGTTTTGAAAATATAGAGGTTGATACGATTAAAGTGGAGCAATTATGAAAAAATTATCTGTAGCCGAGTATAGAAAAATCCTTCCGATTTTAGAAAGTCATACAAGAACGACGACGTTTGCTTATGCGGTATGTGATCAAATGATAGATGGTGAGGTTTTTGCAAACGAGAAGTTAACAGCAGGACTAATTAGTACAGTTAATGGTATTTATTATTTATTTGGTGATACTGATGATCAAAATTATAACGAAGATTTATTTTCGTTTATAAAAAAGGCTATTGAAAAAACAGAGAAGAGATTTACATTGTTCACTTCAAGTGAAGAGTGGGAAATGATGATAGAAGAGCGTTTTAGTAATGCACTTCGGAACATCCCGCGAATGAAATTTCAACGAGAAATTTTTGAAGAGAGAACACGAGTTGTAAACAAAAATACATATGAAGTGAAGCGTATTGATAAAAGTGATATAGAACGAAGCAATGAATTTACAGAGGCGTATTATAAAGAATATTGGGGATCAAAAGAAACGTTTTTGAATGGTGGTTTTGGATTTTGTATAGAACAAGATGGGATGATTGTAGCTGAATGTGTTTCGATATTTAATGGGAATGGGTTTGCTGAAATTGATATTGTGGCGCATAAAGCATATCAAGAGAAAGGATTAGCCCAAGCTGTTGCAACGCGGTTCATTGAACATTGCATAAAAAATGATATTACACCGTGCTGGGATTGTTATGTAGATAATATTCCTTCGCAAAAATTAGCTAGTAAATTAAGTTTTAATAATCCAATAGAATATAGATTGTTTGTACGTAAGAAAACGGGGGAATAAAAATGAATGTGGAGTTAACAAGATTTAAAGTGAAACAAGGTAAAAGTCATCGTGTAGATGAATGGATGCAGCTTCTTAATGAGAATATGAAAGAAGTGCTTTTGACACTAAACGACGAAAAGATGTACGTTGAGACAATTTTCCGGGAAATAAGAGATGGAGAAGAGTACTTATATTGGTATTCTGTGCAAGGAGAAGGTGGGGCTCTTGTCGAAAATTCTCATCATGAAATTGATAAAAAGCATTTGGAGTTTTGGTATGAATGTATTGATGAGGATGCTCCGGCTGTTGATATGAAAACAGAAGTTGTTATGATTCAAGATGTTGTGAAGGAAGCGATGAAATAATAGAATAGTATGTTGGAGAGAAGCGCATCAAAATAGATGTGCTTTTTATTTTGAAAAAAATTTAAAGGAAAGTTGTATACATTTTACGCTCTCAAACGTTGAGTATATAGAAAGGAGAGCAGGATGAGCCATGATACGTTTGAAACATTATTAATAGAGAAGTCAAAAGCTGTGTTTGGATTTCAGGGGAGTTATGCTGATAGAAAGAAAGATGAGTACGAGGATATTAAAATAAACTCTATGGAGTTTATTGGATCTATGAAATCTTTAAGTGAAAATAAAGGGGGATATCAAGAATATTTTAGGGAAAACTATAATGAAATGAAAAACTTCGAATCAAAAGATCTACCAATATACGGAGTAGTCGTAACAGGAAAAACAGAGGATTTACAAAGTTTACAAGGAGCACCATATATTAAGGCTGCTGTTAGAGGTGTAACAGTTGAGAAATATTGATTACAAGTAATTAATGTGAATAATCAGAAAGTTTATGTTATAATATGGGAAAAGGAGGTTTATATGAGGCAAATACATGGAGCAATATATATTTACATAACATTGTTTTTCGTAGGAGCGTCTTATGGGTTGGGGCATGTGTATGCGCATCCTATATTAACCTTTTTGAGTGGAGCGTGTATGGCGTTTGCGATTCTTGTCCATCTTTTCTCAGTCTGGATTGTGAAATTTCAATTAAATATTAGTGAAATAGAAGAAGGCACTTTTTGAGTGGCCTTCTTTAATAAAAAGGTAGCGATTACGCTACCTTTTTTCTTATTTCACAAATTGTAATTCTTTCGGGAACTTCGTTAAAATTTCTGATCCGTCTTTTGTGATGTAAATATCATCTTCAATACGAACACCGCCTACGTTTGGTACGTAAATACCTGGCTCGATTGTGAAGACCATACCTTCTTTTAATAGAGACTCATTGCCTTCTTTTACATCTGGATATTCGTGTACGCTAATTCCAAGTCCGTGACCAAGGCGGTGTGGGAAGAAGTCTCCGTAACCTGCATCTGCGATAACAGAGCGAGCAGCGTTGTCGATTGCACCAAATGTAACGCCTGGTTTACATGCTTCAACTGCTTGTAGTTGTCCAGTAAGTACAGTGTTGTAAATGCGAGTTTGTTCTTCAGAAATATCACCAAATGCTACTGTACGCGTAATGTCAGAGCAATAACCTTCAATGATTACACCTAAATCAAATAGTACGAAATCGCCGCGTTTCATTTTGTTTGCACCTGGAATACCGTGTGGAAGAGCAGAGTTTGCGCCTGCTAATACCATCGTATCGAATGACATTTTATGGATGCCTTTTGTTTTTAATTCATGCTCAATAATTGCTAATACTTCTAGCTCACTACGATTTTCTTTAATTGCATTTACACCAACTTCAACAGCATAATCTGCCATTTTAGCTGCTTCACGTAAAATAGAAAGTTCTTTTTCATCTTTAATTAAGCGAAGCTCACGAACTTTTTCTTCAGCTGATTTGAAAGCCGCTTTCGGGAATAATTTCGTTAACTCTTCGTAGCGCTCTACGTTTAAATGCTCTTTTTCAATTGCAACTGCATTTGCATCAATACCACGATCTTTAATTGCTTTTGCAATCATATCCCATGGTCTGTCAGTATCAGTAAATCCGATAATTTCATGTGCCCAGCCAGCGTTACGAGCTTGGCCTTCTTCCATTTTAGGACAAATTAAAATAGGTTCTTTTTCTTGGAATACAAACATACCAAGTAGTCTTTCATGTGGTTCACAGTGGAAGTTTGTCATGTAGAAAACGTTTGGTGTAGAAGTTAAGAACGCAGCTTCTACGTTTTTTTCTTTTAGCCATTGCATTAAATTTTCTAATCTAGCATTCATCGATTGGCACCCCCGAGATATTTAATTACAAATATAACTTTACATCGGAGGAAAGCGTTATGACAAGTAAATAGATGTTAGAAAAGACAGGTAATTGAAAAATCATGTAGAATAAAAAGTGAGAATGTGAATAAGGGAGGAATGTAATAATGAAAGTATCTTATCACGGGCATTCAGTTGTAAAGATTGAAACGAATGGGAAAGTTATTTTAATTGACCCATTTTTAACGGGAAATCCGAAAACAGATTTAAAGGCTGAAGATGTAAAAGTTGATGCGATTATTTTATCGCACGGACACGGTGATCATGTCGGGGATACAGTAGCGTTAGCAAAGAAAAATAATGCGGTTGTTGTGGCACCGTTTGAATTAGCGACATTTTTAGGATGGCAAGGTGTAAATACACATCCAATGCATATTGGAGGTTCACATGAATTTGGCTTTGGAAAAGTGAAATTGACGCAAGCATTCCACGGCTCTAGTTATATTGATGAAGAAAATAAGACGATTACATATACAGGTATGCCAGCTGGTATTTTGTTTACAGCAGAAGAGAAAACGGTATATCATGCGGGAGATACGGCTCTATTCTCTGATATGAAATTAATTGGAGAACTAAATGATATAGATGTAGCATTTTTACCAATTGGTGATAATTTCACAATGGGACCAGAAGATGCTGTGCTAGCAGCAAAATGGATTGGTGCTAAAACGGTTGTACCGATGCATTACAATACGTTCCCAGTTATTGAACAAGATCCATATCAATTTGTAGAAAAGCTACAAAATTGTACAGGGAAAGTATTAGAAGCTGGAGAAAGTATTACACTATAAAAAAGAAGCCCTTCATTTGAAATGACAAGTGAAGGGTTTTTTACGTGTGTAGTACAGCTTTTAAAGTTTGCGCTTGTTTTGGTGATTCTTTTCTTTTTGGAAATGGCTGTTCGGGTGTTTCATTCAACTCCATTGCAACTTTTTTCCCGTCTACGAAAGCTAAAAATACAGCACCTACAACCTCTAAAATTTTTTTCATCATGTATTCGCTCCTTTGTTTCATTTCTTGTCTTAATTGTATAGGGAATCGAATGGACAAACTATCGAACGAGATGACAATACCATTACATTGTTGTAATAGAATGACTGATGTAATGTAAGGAGTATTTTGTTATAAAAAAAATAGTACAGATATACAAAGAGAGAGTGTAACAGTTTTGAAAATATAGTATACTGAAAATACAACACATGAAGAATTTAGGGAAAAGAAAGTATGGTGAAACCATTTGGCTACCAAACATAATCAAATTTTAGAACATATTAATAGCCTACCGGTAGGGCATAAAATTTCTGTAAGGCAAATTGCGAAAGATTTAAGTGTAAGTGAAGGGACAGCTTACCGTGCGATTAAAGATGCAGAAAATAAAGGGTATGTTAGTACAATTGAACGTGTCGGAACAATTCGAATTGAGCAAAAGAAGAAAGAGAATATCGAAAAACTGACATATGCAGAAGTCGTTAACATTGTCGATGGCCAAGTACTTGGGGGCAGAGAAGGGCTACATAAAACGCTAAATAAATTCGTTATTGGGGCTATGAAATTAGAAGCGATGATGCGCTATACAGAAGCGGGGAACTTGCTTATCATCGGGAACCGTACGAATGCACATCAATTAGCATTAGAAACAGGGGCTGCTGTATTAATTACAGGTGGATTTGATACGGAAGAGCATGTGAAAAAGTTAGCAGATGAATTAAAGCTTCCAATTATTTCGAGTAGCTATGATACATTTACGGTCGCAACGTTAATTAACCGTGCAATTTATGATCAACTTATTAAGAAAGAAATTGTACTTGTTGAAGATATTTTAACACCGATTGAAGAAACGTTATATTTAAAGCCAAGTGATACAGTGCAGAAATGGCATGAGTACAATGAAGAGACGATGCATGGACGTTATCCAATTGTGGATGAAAATAAAAAGGTGTTAGGTATCGTAACTTCGAAAGATATGATTGGTGTTGCGAAAGATACACCGATTGATAAAGTGATGACGAAACATCCAATTACGGTAAATGGAAAGATGTCTGTCGCAGCTGCAGCACGTATGATGGTATGGGAAGGTATTGAATTACTTCCTGTTGTGGAGGATGGAAATAAATTACAAGGCATCATTAGTCGTCAAGATGTACTTCAGGCGCTGCAAATGATTCAGCGTCAACCACAAGTTGGTGAAACGATTGATGATATTGTAACGAATCAATTTATGACGCCGAAAGAAGCAAAAAATGAGCATTTGTATCAATTTTCAGTGACACCACAAATGACCAATTCAATAGGGACATTATCTTACGGTGTATTCACAACAATTGTGACGGAAGCAACGAACCGTGTTATTCGTGCGCAGAAGAAGAGCGATTCAATTGTTGAGAATTTAACAATTTATTTTGTAAAACCGGTTCAAATTGATAATGTTGTATCGGTTCATCCGAAAGTATTAGAAATTGGCCGTAAATTTGGTAAGGTTGATGTAGAAGTGCATCATGAAGGTAATGTCGTTGGGAAAGCATTGCTTATGGTGCAGTTAATCGATAAATAAAAAGATGGAACAAATCGTTTTGGTTTGTTCCATCTTTTTTTGTTGGTTTAAGTTTGGAAACCAACAAAAAAAGATGCGAGTGAGTTTTAGCGGAATATGTATAAGGTAGAGTAGGAAAACTAATGGAAAGGTAAAAATGAAAAAGACAGAATATTGATTCATTTAGATTGTATACTATGTTATAGTTGTATTGTAAGGAAATGGATTTCGGGAAGGTGGTATGCAACATGTCATCAGAAGTACTCTTTTTTGGTGGTATCGCACTCTTTTACTTTCTTGTGATGATACCAATTCAATACTTATACTTACAAGGATTAAATGAAAAAAAGAAACGAACAGGATTATCTCAGCAAGAACTATACAAACAGATGTCTTTTGAAGAAGAGCAATTACATTTTCATGTGCAAGGCAATCTATTTAATATACCGTCTGCGTTTGTTGCAAGTATGATTTTGAAAGTTAAGGGACGTAAAAAAGCATCACAATATTGATGCTTTTTTTACGTTGTTTTATAAGATTCGGCTTCTTTGACTGCTAATGGTAGAAAGTGTTTATATTGGTGGAAGCCATTAAATGTACTCGCGCTGCCAAGTAAAATAAACAAAACACCAACGATAATGCGGGCAGTTGAAAGGTCTAAAAAAAATTGGTTTATCCCAAAGAATAGGACGAATAAGCCGAGTGCCATTGCGGATTTTCCTGAGAGCCACCCCTTCTCCATTGGACGGTTTGTACGAAAGAATTTTGTTTTGTAGAAGAGGTACAAAACAAATGAGATGATAATACAAAAGACGAATACTGGCATAATACACGCTCCCATCGATTGGTATAAAAATAACAATTTAGAAAAAAGAAAAATCTAAACTTTCTAATTTTTATTATAAAGCAATTGTTCGCATGTATGAAATGTTTTCCGTTATAATGGGGGATAAAGTGAAACTTTAATTTGTGTGAGGAGATCCCACGCACTAATTATTAATCCTCACCAATCGGGCTTTTACGTGCAGTTAACGCGGGATAAAGTGAAGAAGTTGAATAAAAAGGAGATTATACATATGCATGAGCAAATTTTAGGAGCAATTAAAGAGTTTGATACAATTATTATTCATCGTCATGTACGTCCGGATCCAGATGCGTTAGGTTCTCAGTGCGGACTTGGTACAATTCTGCAAGAATCGTTTCCAGAGAAAAGTATTTATATGGTTGGGTACAACGAGCCTTCTTTATCGTTTTTACGAGTAATGGATGATATTGAAGATAGTGTATATGAAGATGCACTTGTTATCGTTTGTGATACAGCAAATCAAGAGCGTGTTTGTGATCAGCGTTATGCAAAAGGAAAGATGTTAATTAAAATTGATCATCATCCGAATGAAGACCCGTACGGAGATATTACGTGGGTGGATACGACAGCTAGTTCTACAAGTGAAATGATTTATGAGTTTTACAGTTATGGGAAAAATAAAGGATTAAAGGTGACAACAGAAGCAGCTCGCCTTATTTTAGCGGGTATTGTTGGAGATACAGGTCGTTTCTTATTCCCGAATACAACAGCAAAAACGCTTCGTTACGTAAGTGAACTTGTTGAAATGGATGTTAAATTTACGGATTTATACAATGAAATGTATAAGACAAAAGAAAAGATTGCTCGTTTAAACGGTTATATTTTACAAAACTTTACGATGGTAGAAGAAGGCGCAGCGTACATTAAATTAACGAAAGAGGTACTAGAAGAGTTTGATGTACTTCCTTCTGAAGCATCTGGTGTTGTCGGGGCGCTTGGTAATATTGACGGATTAAAGGCCTGGGTTCTATTTTTAGAGGAAGACGATGTTATCCGTGTTCGTCTTCGTTCAAAAGGACCAGTTATTAATAAATTAGCAATGCAATATAATGGCGGAGGACATCCGATGGCTTCTGGTGCAAAAGCATCTTCTTGGGAAGAAGCGGAGCGTCTATTTGCTGATTTACGTGAGATTTGTAAATAAGAGAGTATATGTTAAAACGAAAAGAAGGAGGGATGCTGAAGCCCTCCTTCTTTGTTTTTATATCTAAGTATCATTAAATTAAGATTTTTTGCTTTATATGGAATTAATTTGATAAAATAATAAAAAATTCCCAAAAACGTCTTTTTTATGTTTTAATGGTGAAGAAGCTCACCAATATAAATCAACACTCACTTGGAACTATTAATTTGATGGGGGAATGTTTATGCGTCATAACTTTAGACATCGATTTCGAAGGAAAAATAATACCATGAACAAAACAACTTCATTTACGGAGAAAACATCACCATTTCCAGACCACATACCTCCTCAAGTAGAAAGTATGAAAAAAAAATACCAAGAAGCTGAAGAGCAAATCGCTCATTTGAAAAATATTATTTTTCATCAAGAAAGATTATGTTTAGTGGGAAGATTCGCTGCTGGGATTGCTCATGAAGTACGAAATCCTTTAACGATTATAAAAGGTTTTATGCAATTATTACATAAAGATTTGGAAAGAATCGATAAAAAGGATTATGCGGAAATGGTTATTTCTGAGGTGAATCGTGCGAACCATATTATTGAAAATTTTTTGACTGCTGCTAAATTCAACGAATCCTCTAAAAAGAAAGTATACTTGAAAAGTTTTTTTGCAGAAATTGATGCACTGATACAAAGTGAAGCTTTGTTAAGGAATATTCAAATAATGATAAATCTTGAACAATTGGAGCCAAATTGCACTACGCAGATGGATTCTCAGGAGATAAAGCAAGTGTTCCTCAACTTACTTAAAAATAGTGTTGAAGCAATTGAAGATAGTCCCAACAAGAATGAAGGGTATATTTGTATAAAGGTAATTCAAACAAGTGAATATATAAAGATTAGTATAATTGATAATGGAAAGGGAATGGATGACGCAGTTCTCTCTAATTTGTATACTCCTTTCTTCACAACGAAAGAGGAGGGGACGGGATTAGGTATTTCTTTATGTAGAGAAATTATACACAATCACAATGGGAAGATAGAGGTTGAGAGCGAAGTGGGAGTAGGGACAAGGTTTGACATATATTTGAATCGTGTGAAAGATGTATAGAAAAGTTAATGAATTAGTATCAATATACTTTTATTAAAATGTTAATAAAAGTATATTCGGATGAAATAGATTAAAAAGATACCTCTATCTATCGAATAGTGCATGTCGATAAGATGGAGGTATCTTTTATTTTTCTTTCTCTATATCAATACTAATTTCAAGTACGGTATCAAAAGAGACTGTATCTACTTTAAAGCGGTATATACGATCGTAATGTTTGTACGTTTTATTTTCGATGACTTTTTTGAGTAGGTCTTTATTTTTTGCGATGCTTTGAATGTTTTTCGTTAAAAGATGCTGGAGATCATTATGGATAGAAGTGGTCATGTTTTCAAGTGTAAGATTGTCTAAATCATATTTTTTTCGATTTATAATTTTTATTTTGATTTCTTGAATTGTTAAGAGCCGTTTATTTTCTGTGTTCAATTTCTCTTGGTCTTCGAGAAGGACGTGGAGTTTTGCTTCTTGTTTTTCGATAATTTCTTTTTGTTCTGCTATTTTACTAGCTTGCTCCTGCTGAAAAACACCGTATATGTACAAAAAAATAAACCAGCTCAACACTCCTCCAACAGCAGCACCAGCTAAAACTAAATACCACCTTTTGGCTGTATTGGCACTTGGTACCCTCATACATGTTCCTGTGTAAGCCATTTAATAATAATAAGACCAGTTTGCATACCACCAGTTGCGAAAAAAATAAGGAGAATTTGTTTTACGATATCTTTCATATCTCCGCCAAAGAAGCTTCTTTCAAAGCTATAAAAGGTATCGAACGTTCCACCAATTGCTGCAACGAGTGCCCAAATTCTTAAATTTTGGGCAAATTGACTAATATAAGTTAGAGCTGGTTTTCCGATGAGAAATGCACCAAATCCGCCAATTAATGAACCACCAAGTATAACTCCAAAGGCAATAAAGTAACTAATAATAAGCAGAGAGAAAAAAGTATGTTCTCTTACATCCATCGTCATTCCCCTTTCTTCTTCATATATATGGACAAAGTATGAGAAGTATGTTTTGATTTCCGCTTTCCTCATCACCTATAATAAAAGTAGTCAAATAGGTAAAGAGAGGGTACAACAGTGAAGTTTGTGCATTTACAATGTCAAACCGTTTTTAGTTTATTAAAAAGTGCTTGTAAAATTGAAGAGCTTGTTATACGGGCGAAAGAGCTTGGATTTTCGTCGCTGGCTATTACGGATGAAAATGTCATGTATGGAGTTATTCCGTTTTATAAAGCATGCAAGAACCATGGTATACAGCCTATTATCGGTTTAACAGCTTCTATTTTTAGTGAAGAAGAAGAAAGGGCTTATCCACTTGTCTTACTTGCTGAGAATGAAAGAGGCTATCAAAATTTATTAAAGATTTCTAGCAGTATTATGACGAAGTCAAAGGAAGGTATTCCGAAGAAGTGGCTGGCTCATTATGCGAAAGGATTAATTGCGATTTCACCAGGGAAAGATGGGGAAATTGAACAGTTATTATTGGAAGACAAAGAGAGTCAGGCTGAAGAAGTAGCCCGCACGTATCAAAATATGTTCGGTAATTTTTATATGAGTTTGCAGCATCATGCGATTCAAGATGAACTGCTATTACAAGAAAAACTGCCTGAATTTATTAATAAGGTAAACGTTCCAGTCGTTGCAACAAATGATGTGCGCTACATTAATCAAAGTGATGCACTTGTTCATGAATGTTTATTATCTGTTGAGGCTGGAACGAAAATGACTGATCCAGATAGGCCGAGAATGAAAACGGATCAGTATTATTTAAAGTCATCGGATGAAATGGAAGCACTATTTTCTCATGCTCCGGAAGCGATTCAAAACACATTGAAAATCGCGGAGCATTGCCAAGTGGAAATTCCTTTCCATGTGAACCAACTACCGAAGTTTCCTGTTTCATCTAATGAAACGAGTGATATGTACTTGCGCCGTGTTTGTGAAGATGGCTTGCAGAAACGATATGGTGTGCCGAAAGAAGTACATGTACGGCGTTTGAATCATGAATTAAATGTTATTTCTCGTATGGGGTTTAGTGATTATTTCCTTATTGTGTGGGACTTTATGAAATATGCACATGAAAATCATATTTTAACAGGACCGGGACGTGGATCGGCAGCTGGTTCGCTCGTTTCTTACGTATTGGAAATTACGGATATTGATCCGATTGAATACGATTTATTATTTGAAAGATTTTTAAATCCCGAACGTGTGACACTTCCGGATATTGATATCGATTTTCCAGATATAAGACGTGATGAGATGATTCGATATGTGAAAGATAAATATGGGCAGCTTCGTGTTGCGCAAATTGTAACGTTTGGTACGCTTGCGGCGAAAGCAGCAATTAGAGACATTGCACGTGTAATGGGGCTGCCGCCGCGAGATATTGATATATTTTCAAAACTTATCCCGTCAAAGCTTGGTATAACTTTAAAAGATGCTTATGAAGAATCACAATCGCTTCGTGAGTTTATTCAAGGAAATCTCTTGCATGAGCGTGTGTTTGAAATTGCGAAGCGTGTAGAAGGCTTACCACGCCATACATCTATCCATGCAGCTGGCGTTATTATGAGTCAAGAACCGTTAACAGGAAGTATAGCAATTCAAGAAGGGCATAACGATGTTTATGTTACGCAATATCCTGCTGATGCATTAGAAGAACTTGGATTGTTAAAGATGGACTTTTTAGGATTACGTAATTTAACGTTACTTGAAAATATTATAAAGTTTATCGTGGGAAAAACGGGGACACAAATTGATATAAGAAATTTACCTCTTCAAGACGAAAAGACATTCCAATTGTTAGGCAGAGGGGATACAACAGGTGTATTCCAGCTTGAATCAGGTGGTATGCGAAATGTACTTCGCGGGCTAAAACCGAATGAATTTGAAGACATAGTCGCTGTTAACTCGTTATACAGACCAGGACCGATGGAACAAATTCCAACCTTTATAGAATCAAAGCACGGAAAAAGAAGCATTGAATATTTACATCCGGATTTAAAGCCGATTTTAGAAAGAACATACGGCGTAATTGTATACCAAGAGCAAATTATGCAAATCGCATCTAAGTTAGCTGGCTTTTCGCTTGGAGAAGCGGATTTACTGCGCCGTGCAGTGAGTAAAAAGAATCGTGATATTTTAGATCAAGAACGTAAACATTTTGTTCAAGGTTGTTTGGAAAATGGATACGACGAGACATCTTCAGAACAAATTTACGATTTAATTGTAAGATTTGCGAATTACGGTTTTAACCGAAGTCACGCTGTAGCTTACAGTATGATCGGATATCAGCTTGCATATTTAAAAGCAAATTATACGCTGGAATTTATGACTGCGTTATTATCAAGTGCAATTGGAAATGAAGATAAGATTGTGCAGTATGTACGAGAAACGAAGCGGAAAGGTTTTCACGTTTTACCGCCGTCTCTTCAGAGAAGTGGTTACAACTTCCAAATAGAAGGGAATGCGATTCGATATAGTTTACTTTCGATTCGGAATATCGGAATGGCTACAGTGACGGCGTTACTCGAAGAACGCGAGAAAAAAATGTTCGAGGATTTATTTGAATTTTGTCTTCGTATGCCATCAAAATTTGTAACAGAGCGAAATTTAGAGGCTTTCGTCTGGTCTGGATGTTTTGACGATTTTGGTATTTCGAGAACGAATTTATGGAAAAGTCTTAAAGGAGCGTTAGAGTACGCCAATCTTGCACGTGATTTAGGAGATGCTGTTCCAAAATCAAAATACGTACAAGGAGAAGAGCTATCCTTTATTGAACAGTTAAATAAAGAGAAGGAAGCGCTCGGTTTTTATTTATCTAGTTATCCGACAGCGCAGTATGTGAAGTTAGGAAAAGAATTGGAAATCCCATCTCTTGCTCAGGCGATGCGACATAAGAAAAAAGTGCAAAGGGCTATCGTGTATATAACAAGTGTGAGAGTGATTCGTACGAAAAAGTTGCAAAAGATGGCGTTTATTACATTTTGTGATCAAAATGATGAAATGGAAGCGGTTGTTTTCCCAGAAACGTATATACATTTCTCAGACAAGTTACAGGAAGGGGCAATTGTTTTAGTTGACGGTACGATTGAGCTAAGAAATCATAAGCTGCAATGGATTGTAAATGGACTCTATCCGTTAGAGGAAATGGGTGTTTATGAAGAAAAGAAAGACGCATCTGTTTACGTGAAATTGCCATCTCAGTATGAGAAAAAGCTTTTAAATCAGGTTACAAAAGTATTGTTTGACTATTCAGGTTTTGCGAAAGTACTAATTTATTATGAAAAAGAACATAAAATGGTACAATTGTCTCGGAGTTTATCAATTCATCCAAGTGAAGAATGCTTAGGAACACTTCGTGAAATTGTCGGTGAAGAAAATGTCGTTGTGAAAATATAATGGACAATTTCCCTACACTTCGATTATTATAGTAGTAGTGTTCGTGGTCAGACCACTTGGAGAAATTGATACCAGCTAGAATAATTTGAGGAGAGTGGATAGTTTGTCAACACTTCGTGAAGAAGCACTTCACATGCATAAAGTGCATCAAGGAAAATTAGAAACTGTATCAAAAGTAAAAGTAGAAAATGCAAAAGATTTAAGTCTTGCATATTCTCCAGGGGTTGCAGAGCCTTGTAAAGAAATTTATGACGATAAAAGTAAGGTATATGAATATACAATGAAGGGAAATATGGTAGCAGTTGTGACAGATGGAACGGCTGTACTTGGTCTTGGTAACATTGGACCTGAAGCATCTCTTCCAGTAATGGAAGGTAAAGCTGTATTATTCAAGAGCTTTGCTGGTGTAGATGCATTCCCGATTGCCTTAAATACAAACGATGTAGATAAAATTGTTGAAACTGTAAAATTAATGGAGCCAACTTTTGGCGGTGTAAACTTAGAAGATATCGCAGCACCAAACTGCTTCGTTATTGAAGAACGTTTGAAAAAAGAGACAAACATTCCGATATTCCATGATGATCAACACGGAACAGCTATCGTAACAGTAGCAGGCCTTGTGAACGCGTTGAAGTTAGTTGGAAAGAAAATGTCTGACATTAAAGTTGTCGCAAATGGTGCAGGTGCAGCAGGTATTGCAATCATTAAACTTTTATATCGCTATGGTGTACGTGACGTTATTATGTGTGACCGTAAAGGTGCAATCTATGAAGGTCGTCCTGTCGGTATGAATCCGGTGAAAGATGAAGTTGCAAAATATACAAATAAGAATCGTATAGAAGGTTCTTTAGCTGACGTTTTACAAGGTGCGGACGTATTCATTGGTGTATCTGCAGCAGGTGCATTAACTGAAGAGATGGTTCGTACAATGAATGACGATGCAATTATTTTTGCAATGGCGAATCCGGTTCCAGAAATTATGCCAGAATTGGCAAAAGCAGCGGGCGCAGCTGTTGTTGGAACAGGTCGTTCTGACTTCCCGAACCAAGTAAATAATGTACTAGCGTTCCCAGGTATTTTCCGCGGTGCACTTGATGTACATGCGACGCAAATTAATGAAGAAATGAAGATGGCAGCTGTACAAGCCATTGCGGAGCTTGTATCAGAGGATGAGTTGAGTGCAGACCATATCATTCCAGCGCCGTTTGACGCGCGTGTAGCGCCTCAAGTAGCGGCTTACGTTGCGAAAGCAGCAATGGAGACAGGAGTAGCTCGCCGTCAAGTAGATCCAAATGAAGTCGCTGAGAAAACAAAACAATTAGCGCTGATTGGTAAAGAATAAGCGAGGAATTTCCATTGACATCATCAAATACAAAAGTATATCTCGAAATTGTAAAAAAAATCCGTTCCATTATGGAAGAGGATTGTTTAGTAGCGGGGGATCGTTTGCCATCAGAGCGTGAGTTAAGTTCACGCTTAAATGTTGGACGTTCCTCTGTAAGAGAAGCATTACGTGCTTTAGAACTGGTAGGATTAATTGAAACGAGACGTGGTGAGGGGACGTTTATTCGAAACTTTTACGATAACGGTCTTGTACAATTAATCGCTCCGTTTCTATTGCAAGATGAGAAAACAATTCGTGATTTATTACAAACAAAACGATTGCTTGAAAAAGATATGATTCGAATTGTGTGTAATTTACCGAAAGAAACGTTTTCTAAAGTACTAAGTAAGTTACATCAAGTGCTTGAAGGAAATGAAAGCTCAATTCCAACGCTGCATCAAACGTTCTTTAAAACACTTATTGAACAAGTCGATAATTATTTACTATATCGCATTTGGATGATCGTAAATGATTACGTCGCAACTCTTTCTTGTGAAGTTTCAGGAGATTCTATCGAAATGTATAGAAAGCTTTATGCTACTTTGGAAGCGAAGCAGGAAAATGATGCACTAAAAATTTACGATGAATTAGTAGAGAATATACAGTTTCACTCGTAATGTATAAAATTTGTCGAAATGACCATGACACGTTATGACAAACATTCTACCGCATAGCGGTTAAAGTTAAACGTAAAGAGAGAGGTTATTAGACAGATTGAGAAGATAAGGCTAACATCAAACTTTGGTGTTAGCCCCGTTTTCTTCTTACGCTAACCTTAGCTCTCAACGAAGGGGGTCAAATTGTGCTAAGAGATTTATTCGTGAAAAAGAAAAAGTATGCTGCAATACCTTCAGAACAAGTACGAAAAGATGTACCAGATGGCGTTATGACAAAATGTCCGAAATGTAAAAAAATCATGTATACGAAAGAAGTTCTGAAAAATTTAAAAGTATGTGTGAACTGTGGATATCATCATCCTATGAATGCATGGGAGCGCCTTGATAGTATATTGGACGAAGGGTCATTCCGTGAGTATGACAAAGAAATGGTTTCATTAAATCCACTCGAGTTTCCAGGATATGAAGAGAAATTAGAGAACGATCGTAAGAAGACTGAATTGAATGAAGCGGTTGTAACTGGTGAAGGAACAATTGATGACATGCTTGTTGTTGTTGCAGTAATGGATTCTCGTTTTCGAATGGGGAGCATGGGCTCTGTTGTAGGAGAAAAAATTGCCCGTGCGGTTGAAAAGGCATACGACTTACAAGTTCCATTTATTATCTTTACTGCTTCGGGTGGTGCCCGTATGCAAGAAGGTATATTAAGTTTAATGCAAATGGCAAAAACAAGCGTAGCTTTGAAAAAGCATAGTAATGCAGGAGGATTATTTATTTCTGTTATGACTCACCCAACGACGGGCGGGGTTTCAGCGAGTTTCGCTTCACTTGGTGATTATAATCTTGCAGAGCCAGGTGCACTTATCGGATTTGCTGGTAGACGTGTAATTGAACAAACAGTGCGTGAGAAACTACCGGAAGATTTCCAAACGGCAGAATTCTTACTAGAGCACGGTCAATTAGATGCGGTGGTGCATCGTGATGATATGAGAGAATCACTTCGCAAGATTTTAGAAGTTCATCAAGGAGGGGAAATGGCTGTATGGCAGAGCTAGAATTTGAAAAACCAGTTGTTGAGCTAAGAAATAAGATTCGTGAACTGAAAGACTATACGAAAAACAGCCAGATGGACTTCAGTGAGGAGATTCGTATTTTGGAAGACAAGCTAGAAAAATTAGAGGAAGATATATACGGCAATATGAAAGTATGGGACCGTGTTCAAATTGCTCGTCATGCAGAACGACCGACAACGCTCGATTATATTGAGCACTTATTTACTAATTTTTTTGAATGTCATGGAGATCGCCTATTTGGCGACGATGCAGCGATTGTCGGCGGCATTGCGAAATATAAAGGGATGCCTGTAACTGTAATTGGGCATCAGCGCGGAAAAGATACGAAAGAAAATATTCGTCGTAATTTTGGGATGCCTCATCCAGAAGGATATCGAAAAGCACTGCGTCTAATGAAACAAGCGGAAAAGTTTAATCGTCCTATTATTTGTTTCATCGATACGAAGGGAGCTTATCCTGGTAAAGCAGCTGAAGAACGTGGACAAAGTGAAGCCATCGCTCGCAATTTATTTGAGATGGCAGGTTTAACAGTACCTGTTGTTTGTATCGTTATCGGTGAAGGTGGTAGCGGTGGTGCGTTAGGTCTTGGAGTAGGAGATTACATTCATATGCTAGAAAATTCCACTTATTCTGTTATTACACCAGAGGGTGCGGCGGCAATTCTTTGGAAAGACGCTGGTAAAGCAAAAGAAGCTGCAGAAGCGATGAAAATAACAGCATTAGATTTGAAAGAATTAGGTGTAATTGACGAAATTATTCCAGAGGCAAAAGGCGGAGCGCATCGTAATATTTTAAAACAGTCAGAAAATATAGATTTAATGCTTAAGAAAACTTTTGAACAATTAAACGGAATTTCGAAAGATGAATTAATCGAAAAACGTTATGAAAAATATATGAAAATTGGGCAAGTTTCGTTTTCAAACGCTTCCATTGGGATAAAATAATAAAAGCGTGCGTTCCTCTTCGCGAATGCACGTTTTTATTATGAAAAGACACATCTTCTCCATTGTGTTTTTATATTTTTTCGTGTTATTTTATTATAAGGCAAATAATCTTTATGAGGTGAGTACAAATGAAACGTATTGGTGTATTAACAAGTGGTGGAGATTCACCTGGTATGAATGCTGCCATTCGTGCAGTTGTTCGTAAAGCGATTTTCCATGATATTGAAGTATATGGAATTTACCATGGATACGCTGGATTAATTTCTGGTCACATTGAAAAATTAGAACTTGGTTCTGTTGGCGATATTATCCACCGTGGTGGTACAAAATTATATACAGCAAGATGTCCTGAGTTTAAAGACCCAGAAGTACGACTAAAAGGAATCGAGCAATTAAAGAAACATGGTATCGAAGGACTTGTTGTTATTGGTGGAGATGGTTCTTACCAAGGTGCAAAAAAATTAACTGAGCAAGGATTCCCATGTGTAGGTGTACCAGGTACAATCGACAATGATATTCCTGGAACAGACTTCACAATTGGTTTCGATACAGCTTTAAATACTGTTATTGATGCAATTGATAAAATCCGTGATACAGCTACATCTCATGAACGTACATATGTTATTGAAGTAATGGGACGTCACGCTGGAGATATCGCATTATGGGCTGGTTTAGCTGATGGTGCAGAAACTATCTTAATTCCAGAAGAGAAGTATGACATGGAAGATGTTATCGCTCGTCTAAAACGCGGTAGTGAACGTGGCAAAAAGCACAGTATTATCGTTGTAGCTGAAGGTGTTGGAAGTGCAATTGACATCGGTAAGCACATTGAAGAAGCAACAAGCTTTGATACTCGTGTAACTGTGTTAGGTCACGTACAACGTGGTGGATCACCAAGTGCACAAGACCGTGTATTAGCTAGTCGTCTTGGCGCAAGAGCTGTTGAATTGTTAATTGCTGGTAATGGCGGACGTTGTGTTGGTATTCAAAATAATAAACTTGTTGATCATGACATTATCGAAGCGTTAGCTCAAAAGCATACAATCGATAAAGATATGTATCAATTATCTAAAGAATTATCCATCTAATCGGCTTAATGTCAGATATTTGGGAACGGTTTCATAATTTTCGGAGGTGCAATATGCGTAAAACTAAAATTGTATGTACTATAGGTCCTGCTAGTGAAAGTATTGAGAAATTAGAACAATTAATCGAAGCGGGTATGAACGTTGCTCGTTTAAACTTCTCTCATGGTAGCCATGAAGAGCACGGAGCTCGTATTAAAAACATTCGTGAAGCTTCAAAGAAAACTGGTAAAACAGTTGGTATTTTACTTGATACAAAAGGTCCAGAAATCCGTACTCACGACTTCGTAGACGGACAAGCTGAGCTTGTAACAGGTGCTGAAGTAGTTCTTTCTACTGAGCAAGTATTAGGTACTGCAGAGAAGTTCTCTGTATCTTACGCTGGTCTTTATGACGATGTTGACCCAGGTTCTCGTATTCTAATCGATGACGGTCTTATCGAACTAGAAGTAATCGAAAAAGCTGACGGAAACATCCGTACAAAAGTATTAAACAGCGGAACTGTAAAAAATAAAAAAGGTGTTAACGTACCAAACGTAAGCATTAAGCTTCCTGGTATCACTGAAAAAGACGTAAAAGATATCGTTTTCGGTATCGAGCAAAAAGTTGATTTCATCGCAGCATCTTTCGTACGTAAAGCATCTGACGTATTAGAAATTCGTGAATTATTAGAAGGGCATAACGCTCAATACATTCAAATCGTACCAAAAATTGAAAACCAAGAAGGTATCGACAACATCGATTCAATCTTAGAAGTTTCTGACGGTTTAATGGTTGCTCGTGGTGATATGGGTGTAGAAATTCCACCAGAAGAAGTACCATTAGTACAAAAGCGTCTAATCAAAAAATGTAACGTATTAGGCAAACCAGTTATTACTGCAACACAAATGTTAGATTCTATGCAACGTAACCCACGTCCAACTCGTGCGGAAGCAAGTGACGTAGCGAACGCAATCTTCGATGGAACAGATGCAATTATGCTTTCGGGTGAAACTGCTGCGGGTCAATACCCTGTAGAAGCTGTAACAATGATGGCTAACATTGCAGTACGTGTTGAAAAATCATTACAATATGAAGATATGTTCAAAAAACGTATTAAAGAGTTCACTCCAACAATTACAGATGCAATTAGCCAATCTGTTGCGCACACAGCACTTGCTCTTGATGTAGCTGCAATCGTAGCTCCAACAGAAAGTGGACATACTGCGAAAATGATCTCTAAATACCGTCCGAAATCTCCAATCGTAGCTGTAACAACTGACGAGCAAGTAGGACGTCGTCTTGCACTTGTTTGGGGTGTACAAGCATTTATGGCTGATAAGCGTGCAACTTCTACTGACGAAATGTTAGATACTGCAATTCAAACAGGTATGGATGCAGGTCTAATTGGACTTGGAGACACTGTAGTAATCACTGCTGGTGTTCCAGTTGCTGAAACTGGTACAACAAACTTAATGAAAATCCACGTTGTTGGTGAAGAAGTTGCTAAAGGACAAGGGATTGGTCGTAAAGCTGCAAAAGGTAAAGTAGTTGTAGCGAAAACAGCTGCTGAAGCTGTAGCGAACGTAAACAAAGGTGATATCCTTGTTACAACAAGCACTGATAAAGATATGATTCCTGCAATTGAAAAAGCTGCTGCTCTAGTTGTAGAAGAAGGCGGTCTAACAAGCCATGCAGCTGTTGTAGGTGTATCAATCGGTATTCCTGTTATCGTTGGTGTAAATGGCGTAACAACAACTTTAAAAAGTGGCCAAGAAGTAACAGTTGATGCAGCACGCGGAATTGTTTATAATGGACATGCGGAAGTGCTATAAGAAGTAATACGGAGAGAAGGGGTGGAGTCCTTCTCTTTTTTTTACACAAAAAGAGAGATAGATAGCTTGAAAAGCCTGAAAATGCTTTAAAAAGCGTTTCTTATAGAGTTTTAATGGGGAAAGGTTGTTTCTCTTTTGTGGAGCTTATAAGAGCGTTGTGAGTGCTTTAAAGATAATGTTAGAAGAGATAATGTTTGAGTTTTTTTGATCGAATATGAAAGGAGTGTGGAGCTGTGAAATGGTTGTTATTTTTACTTATTTTAATACCTGCGATTGAGATTACGGTCTTAATTGGATCAAGTCATGTAATAGGCTTATGGTCTACGTTCGCTATGATTGTATTTACAGGTATTGTAGGTGTGTATTTGGCAAAACGACAAGGGTTTAAAGTGCTTAGAGAGATTCAATTTAGGTTAAATAGAGGAGAAATGCCGGGTGATGCCGTCCTAGATGGTATTTTTGTCTTTATAGGAGGTATTCTTTTAGTACTTCCTGGATACGTGACGGATATAATAGGTTTTATCTTTGTTATTCCTGTAACGAGGGCTTTATTAAAGCCGCTTGTTATGAAGTGGATGGAATGGAAGTTTAGAAAGAAATCTACTATTATTGTTCAGAAATAGTGCTTAGATTATAGCGATCTAAGCACTATTTTTTTTATCCTGAAAAAGCCTAATTGGTGCCGGGGATTAAAGTGTTGTTTTATCCGGCCATTTGCCGGACAGTAAGACTCCTGCTTTAAAATTCGGCGAATGCGAGGAAGTTAGGTGGGGGATAATAATCAGTGGGGATGAACACCCCCGCTTTATTGTGTTCCTTATGTATTTTCGATTCGATATTTAATTCTTAACGTTATATATAAGATTAAGTAGCATTAAGAAATGGTATAAGAGTGGAAAAATTGTTGGTGAAAAGTCTTCTCTTATGTTATTTTGTATATTTATTCATTTACATAAAAAGTAATAAATGTAAGTAATAATTATGAAATAAATAGAATAAAAATGTAAAAATACCACGAAATATGCGTTTTCTATGCAAAAAACAAGAGAATTATCCTTTTTTAGGAAATCCTCTCGTTTGAAATGTAAGTAATATAAAAATAAGTACAATGAATAATCAGTGGGAATTTCCCACTGATTACAGTTGATGTTTTGTTGTGTATGAATTAGAAAATATTATTTTGATGGTGAGCCTTTAATGAATTTCCATAAGTCGTGGAATACATGAGCTTTGTGTAATGTATTAAGTAGTACTAATATGACTGGACCGATGATTAATCCTAAAAAACCAAAGAGCTTAAAGCCGACAAATAGAGCGATGAGTGTCGCTAATGGATCGAGTCCAATATTAGATGAAAGTACTTTTGGCTCCATGATTTGTCTTTGGACAATCACGACGATGTATAGGATGAGAAGACCGATGGCGAATGCAGTATCGCCTGTGAAAAATACGTATATAACCCAAGGAACGAAGACGGCTCCAGTTCCTAAATACGGGAGTAAATCTACAACCCCTGTAATAATCGCGATAGTAATTGCGTATGGCACGCGTAATATTAAAAGGCCGATTAGTACAATGATAGTTGTCATAGATACGAGTGTAAGTTGTGCTTTAACAAAACCAAACAAAGCTTTTCTTAAATCGACAAAAATAGTTTTTCCGTATCCATGTACACGATTAGGTAGAAGTTTTCTTACTTTATGAGCAAGACGATGCCAATCGTAACTAATGAAGAAAGTGGCTAATAAGACAAATACAAGGACAGTTAAAGTTGTTGGTAATGCACTAATGAAATTTGTTAACCCACTTATGATGGCGGTTAAAAGTTCTTTCATTTGTGTCGTTGCTTCGGTACCTAAGTTTTGAATGTTTTGTGTAATAGTGTATCGCTGTGGTTCTCCGAGATGATTAAATTTAGAAATTAAATCATCATAGAGAGGCATAATATGATTAAGTGCAAAATCTTGGGCGAATGCAACGATATCTGGAAACTTCACTGTAACAATTTGTAGTAAGTATGTTGTGGCAGAGATTGCTTCAGTTACAAGGTATGTAACAAGTCCAACGATAGCCCCGAATACGAGAATTAAGCTAACGAGTACCGATAACGCACGAGGAAATTGTAGTTTTTGATTAAGGAAATTGACGACAGGATTAATCAAATAAGCGAATGCAAAAGCAATAATAAAAGGGTAAATAAGGCCTGACATGTAAAGTAAGGCATAGAACCCAGCTACCGTTGCTACAATGACGAATATGAGTCGTAATATCATATATAGTAAGTTTCGGTTCAAAGATGTATACCTCCCATTCCAATTTGGATTATCCTAATTCGTTCAACTTATAACTAGTGAGATTCACTGATCAAAGTTTCACTTTATCCCGCTATTAACGGGCAGTAAACCTCCCACCCAAAAATGCGGCTGGAGCAAAGAAGTTAGGTGGGAGATAAACTGCCCGTAAAAGCCCGATTGGTGAAGGCTAATGATCAGTGGGAAATGCCCCCGCTGATCAAAGTTTCACTTTATGTTATAGTGGAATGATGGATTTAGCCTGCTTTTGTAGCGGATTCATGACTACAGAAGCCTGTTGGTGATGCTTCTACTATATGGTAAAAAATTCATTTTCTCTCCTTTTTATTTTACCTGTTTCTTATTATAAAAGAAAGGAGAGACATCCGCTTTTAAATGTATATGCATGCTTTATTTTTTCTGGTTAAAGTCTTGTTTGTAATTTTGAAATGCATATGAAAATCCATTCGTTTCTTTATTATAATTGACAAATATGAATCGATATAGCATGTATAACGATAGGTTTAAAGGTATTTTTGTTTGGAAACAAGTTCATTATTTTCAGAAAGGAAGTGCAATCATGATTAGTCAGTCAACGTTATTTTTATTCATACTACTTATTATAGGACTTATTGCTAAAAATCAATCGCTTACTGTAGCTGTTGGAGTGTTATTTTTATTGAAGTTTACGTTTTTAGGCGATAAAGTCTTTCCTTATTTACAAACGAAAGGAATTAACCTAGGTGTGACGGTTATTACAATTGCGGTGCTCGTCCCAATTGCGACGGGGGAAATAGGGTTTAAACAACTTGGAGAAGCGGCGAAATCATACTATGCATGGATTGCTTTAGCTTCAGGGGTAGCGGTTGCTTTATTGGCGAAAGGTGGGGTGCAATTATTAACGACTGATCCTCATATTACAACCGCACTTGTTTTTGGGACAATTATAGCTGTAGCTTTATTTAATGGAGTTGCTGTAGGTCCATTAATTGGGGCTGGAATTGCCTATGCAGTTATGAGTATTATACAAATGTTTAAATAAGGAATTTTATAGTAATATAAAATTTTTGAATTCTTTCTGTTCACAAAAGTCAGATAATTGTTTATAATAGGATTAGAAACTTTGAAAAGTTACATAACAGCAGAGACTTTACACCAGATAAAATAAAAACAACATAAAACA